>NZ_JABBJJ010000303.1 GCF_012933655.1 Pyxidicoccus fallax
GGCTGGGGCGGGTGCGGGTCCAGCCCGCGCGCCGCGACACAGGAAGTGAGCAGGCCGTGGGCCGGAGTGGCGGGGTCCTCGGCGGGCGGCGGAGGCGCCTGGGTCAGCAACCCCGCCTGCACCAGGAATGCGGAGAACAGCTCCCCGCGCCGCGCCCGGCTGACGAGGCCCTCGAAGGGCAGGCCCAGCAGCAGCACCTGCCCCCCGGGCGCCGACGCCACGCCCGCTGCTACATCCGTGTTCGCGTAGTGCAGCACCGCCGTGGCGCCCGAGGCGGGAATCAGCCCGTCGGTGATTCCCACCGGGTAGGCGCCGCGCGTTCCGTCGTCCACCACCCCGCCGGACAGCCCCGCCAGCCAGCCGCCCGGCTGGCCCTCCACGGGCAAGGTCTGCACGCCGATGCCCCGCTCCACCCGGAGGATGTCCGCCAGGAAGGCCCGGTCGTCGGCGTCGCCCTCGGCGAGCGCGGCCGCCACGTGGCTGCCGGACAGCAGCAGGTGTCCTCGTCCTTCGCCAGTGACGAAGGCGCGCAGCGCGTCCTGCTGCTGGCGCGTGGGCCTCGCCCCGCCCTCGCCTCCCCGGCCGGTGAACCAGTCCACCAGCCGATAGGGCGCCGCCAGCGACACCAGCCCCTCGGGGAGCGCCGCGGCGGTGGCGCTGTCGAAGGCAATGGCCGTGTGGGCCAGCGCCTCTCCGTGCCGCCGCACGTAGGTGCCGTCATTCATCGCCTCCACCAGCACGCGCACCGGGGCCGCCAGGTCGTAGGCGTCCAGCGGTTCGGCGCACGTCAGGGACGCGTCCAGCCGCTCAAAGGCGTTGACGAGCAGCACGGGCGCCTGCCCGGACTGGGACGTCCGCACCCCGACGATGGCGGATGGGAAGCCCTCGCCGCCCGCGTTGAACGCCGCCACCCGGAAGTAGCGCGGGGTGCCCGGGGCCAGCGTCGTCGTAAAGGTGGTGCCGGTCACCTCGGTGCCCTCGTCCCAGCCCAGGCCGTCCGCGCTCTGGTAGACGCGGTAGCCGGTGGGCGCGTCGCGGCCCTCCTCGTCCGGGTTGGCCGGGGGCACGGCCCAGCGCACCTCCACCGCCCCGTCCGCGCCGCCGCGCGCCGCCACCGCGACGGGCGCCTCGGGCGGCAGGCGCACCGGCTGGCCGTCCTTCGCCGCGAAGTACTTGATGAGGCCCTGGAGAATCGCCCGCGCCGCCACGCGCCGGAAGGCCGGCTCCTTCAGCCGGTTCGAGTCCGGGACGTTGTCGTGGTACGCCATCTCCAGCAGCACCGACGGCATCTCCGGGTTGTGCGTGGGGTTCACCTCGCCCAGGTTCGCCGAGCGCAGGCTGCGCACCCGCCACGTCGAGTCCACCTCGCGGCGCAAGTCGCGTCCGATTTCGTCCAGCAGCGCCCGGGCCATGACGTCGCTGCCGGGCACACCCGTGAAGTTCAGCGTGCCGTCCACCGGGTTGGGCCCGTACACGTAGGCCTCCGTGCCGGACGTGTTGCCGGTGGCGCCCGCGTTGGTGTGCCAGGCCACGTAGACGGCGTCCTCACCCTCCTCGTGCAGCCACGCCGCGAAGCGCGGGCGCGCGGTGACGTCCGCATTGCGCTCGTTGCTCAGCGCGTTGGCCCCGGTGGGCGCGTACACGGTGACGGGCGCGCCGCTGAACTGCACGTGGTAGCGCGCGGCCTCCTCGTAGCGGGGCCGCGGCAGGGCCGCCAATTCGGCGTCGCCGATGACGCCGCTGCCACCGCCGAAGCGCACCGCGTCCAGCGACACCGTGCCGCCCTCGGCCGTGTCGTTCATCGCCACCACGGACGCCGTCTCCGGGTGCCGGCCCGCCTTGAAGTAGAAGCGGCCCAGCAGCACCCACGTCCCGCCGTGCCGGCGCTGGTTGACTCGGAAGTGGCTCTCACCCCCGGCGTGCCGCACCACGTAGTGCGCGTCCGTCGCCCGCGCCGGGTCCGCCGCGTACGAGACATAAACGTGGTACGCGCCGTCCGCCGGCACCTCCGGCGCCCAGGTGGCGCTCGCGGTGACGGTGCGAGCGGTGCTCATGATTCGCGTGGTGCCCAGCGTGAAGGGCTCCACCGCGTTGCCCATGGGGAACTGCGGCGTCCCCCACCCCTTCTGGGTGGACTCCTGGAAGAGGGCCGCGTCGCCCTCCTGCGAGTAGCCCGCCCCACCCTCGTCCACCAGCGCCATGCGCGAGTTGAGGTCCGGCTCTCGCACCGGCACCACCGTGGCGCCCGCGCCCATCAGCATCGGCATGAGGTACTGGTTCAGCACCTCCGCGGAGACGAGGTCCTCCACCACCGCGTAGGTGTTGGGGCGCTGCGTGGCCCAGCGGTCCAGCGGCGCGCTCCGGTAGAAGCCGTGGCCGGGGCTCAGGTACACCACCTTGCCGGACAGGGCCCCTCCCCGCACGCGCGTCTGGGGCACACCCGACAGGGCCTTGGGGCCCGCCCCGCCCTTCTCCTCCCGCCGCACCACGGGCGGTTCGAAGGCGGACAGGCGGCGCGACTCGTGGGCGCGGGGGCCGGGCGCGGGGAGGTACTCGACACCCGGGGGCTCCAGGCCACAGGCCCCCTCGTCGAGCGAGGGCGCCGGGCCTTCCGCGCGGGCCAGGGAGGACGTCAACAGCAGGGCAAGCAGCGCGCTCCCCAGGCGGGTCCGGGGATTGCGGGAAGCAGGACACACGGATGCGGAATTCACGGTGTCAGACCATACCCGTTCACACCCGAGGGGCAATCAGACCCGTGGGTGCTAGGGTGCCCGCCCTTCAAGCACCGATGAACGTTCCTGTCCGTCCACCCTCCGCCTTCCCTCCCCGCAAGGGCTCGGGGCTGCTCGCCTCGTTCGGCCACGCGTGGGCGGGGCTCATCCACACCGTCGTCCACCAGCGCAACATGCGCGTGCACCTCATCTCCGGCGTGCTGGTGGGGCTGGTGGGCAGCGGCATCCCCCTCGGGCTCGCGGAGAAGGTGACGCTCATCTTCTGCGTCCTCCTCATCTTCTTCGCGGAAATCCTCAACAGCGCCCTGGAGCACCTGGTGGACCTCGCCGTCCAGCAGTTCGACGAGAAGGCCCGCCTCACCAAGGACGCGGCCGCCGCCGGCGTGCTCGTCCTGGCGCTGGGCACGGTGGTCATCTTCGCCGCCATCCTCGTGCACAACTGGGACACGGTGCGCACCAGCACGGAGGCCATTACCCGCCAGGTGGCGCTGGGCCTGCCCCTCACCGCGTGCGTCGTCGTGCTGGTGCTGCCGCACCGCCGCCCGGCCGTGGTGGACGTGGGCGCCTTCCTCGGCGCGGCCGCGCTGCTGGTGCTGCTCTTCTTCGAGACGGCCAGCCTCGTCTTCACCGCGCTGACGGCGGGCCTCGTCGTCATCGCCGGAGCGGCCGCGTACCAGCGGCGGCGGGAGGCGCGCCCCGCGGCGCAGGACATGACGGCTGATTCGCCAGTCAGCAGAAACAAAAAGACCGGCTGATGCCGGTCCTTTCACACCCCGCTGACTGCCGCTCCGCGCGGGCGGGAGCCCCGAAGCCAGTCCGGAACCCTCGCGCCCGCGGGGGTCGCGAACCGAAGGCTACGGACTCAGGCGCGCTGACGCCACTCGGCGCCCTGCTCCTGTGTTGCCTGGACGGCAACAGCCTTGTCGCCTTCCTTGAGGTCCGCGGTCACCAGGTCGAGCAGCTCCGTGGCGATGCCGATGACCTGGTGCGGCGTGTAGCCGCTCGCGCGCAGCTGATTGAAGAAGGTGCGCGCCAGGATTCGGGTGCCCTTTTGGTCGGTGCTCACAGTGATTGCCTCCGGGAAGCGGCGAAATGAAGGGGTCGCCGCATAAGCATGCGGCCTCAACACTTCAACCCCCGTGCCAGACGTTCTCTTCCAAACGGATTCCCCAGCAGTTCCCAGGGGTTGAAGTGGACCGGCGCACGGCATGGCCCTCCCGGAGGTGCGAAGGCTGTTACGCACCCGACGTCCACACGGGGGGATGGCGAAGGGGGGTGCATCAGCGGATACGCACCCGCGAAGAGAACCCCGGGCTCCGTGGTTTCAAGTGCTTGCAATCTTTCATGGGGGCGGAGCAGATACGCGCCCCCCACCGAGGAGTGAGACGGACATGGCGTATCGGGTGAACAACATCGGGCTGTGGCTGGACGAGCCGGAGGAGCTGCTCGGCGAACGGGCCGCGGAGAAGCTCGGAGTCACCCGCTCCGACCTCGCGTCCGTGCGCGTGGTGCGTTCCGTCCTGGACGCCCGGAAGAAGGGCAGCCCCCGCTACATCTACACCCTGGAGGTGGAGCTGGCCGGGGGCCGCAAGCCCGCCCGCCTGCCCCCCGACGTGGGCGAGGCGCCGCCGCCGCCGGAGCTGCCGGCCCCGGTGAAGCCGCCGGAGCGCTGGCCCATCATCGTCGGCACCGGCCCCGCGGGGCTGTTCGCCGCCCTGGGGCTGCTGGAGCGCGGCGTGCGCAGCATCCTCCTGGAGCGCGGCCGCGAGGTGGTGACGCGCCGCAAGGACGTCGCGAAGCTGATGCGCGACGGCTCGCTCGACCCGGAGAGCAACATGAACTTCGGCGAGGGCGGCGCCGGCGCCTACACGGACGGCAAGCTGTCCACGCGCATCAACCACCCCATGGTGCGCAAGGTGATTGAAGCCTTCGCGAAGTACGGCGCGCCGGACCACATCCTCATCGAGGGCAAGCCGCACATCGGCTCGGACCTCTTGCCGGGCGCGGTGGCGAAGCTGCGCGACGAGCTCATCGCCGGCGGGTGCCAGGTGCTGTTCGAGCACCGGGTGGAGGACCTCCTCTATCAGGACGGGCGCGTGGCGGGCGTGAAGCTGTCCGACGGGCGCACGCTGGAGAGCGACCGCGTCATCCTCGCCCCGGGCAACTCCGCACGCGAGCTGTACGAGCGCTTCGCCGCCGACGGCCGGGTGAGCGTGGAGGCCAAGCCCTTCGCGCTCGGCTTCCGCGCCGAGCACCCCCAGGCGCTCATCAACAGCATCCAGTACGGCAACGCCGCCAAGAACCCCAAGCTCCCCCCGGCCGACTACAAGCTGGCGGAGAACCTGGACGTGGACGGCGAGGTGCGCGGCGTCTACTCGTTCTGCATGTGCCCTGGCGGCATCGTGGTGCCCACGCCCACCGAGGAAGGGCTGCAGTGCACCAACGGCATGAGCAACTCGCGCCGCAACGCGCGCTACGCCAACGCGGGCATCGTCGTCTCCGTGTCCGTGGCGGACTTCGAGCGCGAGGGCTTCCGCGGCCCCCTGGCGGGCCTGGAGTTCCAGCGGTACTGGGAGAAGAAGGCGTATGAGCTCGGCGGCGGGCGCTTCTACGCCCCGGCCCAGACGATTCCGGACTACCTGGCCGGGCGCGTGAAGAAGGAGCCGGGCGGGACCAGCTACCGGCCGGGGCTGGCGCACGTGGACCTGAACCGCCTCTTCCCGGAGCGGCTCACCCAGTCCATCAAGCAGGCGTTGCGCACGTTCGACCGGAAGATGCGGGGCTTCATCAGCGAGGAGGGCAAGCTCATCGGCATCGAGAGCCGCACCTCGTCTCCGGTGCGCATCACCCGCGGCGAGGACATGCAGTCGGTGTCCCTGCGCGGGCTCTACCCGGCGGGCGAGGGCTGTGGGTATGCGGGCGGCATCGTGTCGTCCGCCATTGATGGACTGCGCGTCGCTGAGCAGATTGCCACCGAGCTGTCCTGAGGACGGACGGCCCGGGAGGAGGGCCCCATGAAATACGTCGTGCGCACGCCGGACGGGGAGCTGGTCTACCCCAGCCTGTTGGACGTGGAGCGGGCCTATCTCCAGGGTCTCGTGGACCCGGACGACGAGGTGCGCGAGGAGAGCGCCACCACGTGGCGCAAGGCGGGCAGCCTGCCCACCCTGGCGCAGGCGCGGCGGGCCTCGACGGGCGCGGCCCAGCGGGGACAGATGCTCACGGTGGTGGGCGTGGTCCTGCTGGGCGCGCTGGCCTTGTCGCTGCTGTTCCGCGACACGTGGAACCTGCGCCTCCTGGGCATCGTCCTCGCCCTGGCGGCGAGCTTCATGCTCACCCGGGTGACGTTCAAGGCGTTCAAGCGTCCGCCTCCGGGGGGATGAGGCCTCTCCGGCTGCTCCCTCCCCTGCCCTCCAGCGGGGCGTCCCGGCGCCCGCCGCAAGCTGGCGGTCGGCGGCGCATGTTTCTCCCGGGAGGACGCCCGCGGGCAGCGGTGCCCGCGGTCCCCGCGAGAGGGAGGACACACCTTGCTCAGCACCTATTTGTCCCGAGACGCCGCCCGCCGGCTGCGACACGGTGCCCCCTGGCTGCGCCGGGAGGACATCGTCTCCATGGAGGGAACGCCGCAGCCCGGAGAGCCGGTGCAGCTGCGGGACGAAGACGGCTCGGTGCTGGGCCTGGGCGACGTGGACCTGGAGGCCTCGGCCGCGGTGCGGCGGCTGGGGCAGCCGGACGAGGCCGTGGAGGGCCTCATCCCCCGCCACCTCCGCAAGGCCTTCGAGCGGCGCGGGAAGCTGGTGGACGACCCGCGCTTCTGCCGCGTGGTCAACGATGACGGGGACGGGCTGCCCGGCCTCATCGTGGACCGGTACGACACCCATTTCGTGGTCCAGACGCTCACCCGCGCCATGGACGCCCGGCAGACGGAAATCACCCGCGCGCTGGTGGAGGTGACGGGCGCCGGCTCCGTGCTGCTGCGCAACGACACGCCCCGGCGCAAAGCGCTGGGCCTGCCCTCGCAGCGCGCCCATGTGCTCTACGGCACCCCGCCCCGCTGGTGCCGCCTCCTGGAGATGGGCGCGCGCTTCACCGTGGACCTCACGTACGGGCTGGGCACCGGCTACCCGTACGACCAGCGCGAGCTGCGCCGCTTCGTGGGCCGCATCTCCCAGGGCGCCCGGGTGCTGGACGCCTGCTGCAACGTGGGCGGCCTCTTCGTCCACGCCGGGCTGCACGGAGCGAAGCAGATTCTCGCCTTCGACAAGAACGGAGACGCCGCCGACCTCGCCCGGGAGAACGCCGAGGCCAATGGCCTTCTGGGCCGGGCCACCGTGGA
Source organism: Pyxidicoccus fallax (assembly GCF_012933655.1). Classification (GTDB taxonomy): domain Bacteria; phylum Myxococcota; class Myxococcia; order Myxococcales; family Myxococcaceae; genus Myxococcus; species Myxococcus fallax. Next base: position 7,069 of record NZ_JABBJJ010000303.1, read on the forward strand.
GAAGGCCGCCCCCCTCCAGGTGCTCCGCGCCCTGCGCGACACCTTCGACCTGGTCCTCCTGGACACCCCGGCGGTGGCCTCGGAGGAGGAGTTCATGGAGCAACTGAGGCACGCCCTCCGGCGCACCCGGCACGGGGGGCACCTCATCGTGGCCGGCTACCACCCGCCGCTGGCCCTGGGGGGCTTCGACGAGCTGGTGGCCACCGCCTGCGAGGGGGAGGCCCGCATCGCCACCCGGCTGTGCCGCCTGGGCCTGCCCCCGGACCACCCCACGCTGGTCGGCTCCCCGGGGTCCGAGTACCTCGACGCTGTCGCACTGGAAGTGAGCTGATCCCCCTTGCCCCCGAAGCGCCTTCCTGGTGCTAGTGTCCGCCGCCGCAATGACCAACGACAACGCCCCCGAGACCGCGACCCCCACCCCGGAAGGTTCCGTGGAGACCGTCCGCAAGGTGTACGCGGCGGACCTGCGCGAGAAGGACCGCGTCAACACCGTCTTCCGCGTCACCAAGAAGGAGAAGGTGACCGCGCGCAGTGGCAAGGTGTTCCTCGCACTGACCCTCGTCGACAAGAGCGGCGAGGTGGACGCGCGCATCTTCGACAAGGTGGACGCGCTGGAGCCCGTCTTCCAGTCCGGCGATTTCGTGCTGGTGCAGGGCAACGTCATCAACTTCCACGGCCGCACCCAGGTGGTGGTCGAGGCCGTGGAGCGCCTGGACCCGGAGCCGCTGGACCCCAAGGAGTTCGAGCCGCCTCCGGCTCCGCCCCCCGAGGCGAAGCCCGCTCCCGAGACCAAGGCCCCGGAGGCCCGCGCCGAGAAGGCCGACAAGGGTGACAAGGGCGAGGCCCGCGCCAACGACAAGGGCGACGGCAAGGAGCCCCGCGCCGAGGGCGGCCGCCACGACGGCGCCGCCGGTGCGCGCGCGGTGGGCCTCATCCGCGAAATCGTCACCGAGCGCGTCAGCGACCCGCACGTGAAGCAGCTGCTGCTGGCCTTCCTGGACGACCCGCAGATTGCCGCGGGCCTGCCGGTGGCGCCGGCGGCCAAGGGCATGCACCACGCGTGGCGCGGCGGGCTGGCCGAGCACCTGCTGTCGGTGATGCGGCTGACGCTGCGGGTGGCGGACCACTACCCCATGGCGGACCGCGACCTGCTCCTGGCCGGCGCGCTGCTGCACGACGTGATGAAGGTGGCGGAGATCTCCCCCGAGAAGGGCTTCGACTACACCGACGAGGGCAAGCTCGTCGGCCACCTGGTGATGACGGCGCAGAAGATTCGCGAGAAGACGCTGGCCATCCCCGGCTTCCCGCCGCTCCTGGAGCAGCACCTCACGCACCTGGTCATCGCCCACCACGGCCAGCTGGAGTACGGCAGCCCCAAGGTGCCGGTGACGCTGGAGGCCTTCATCGTCCACGCGCTGGACTCGCTGGACTCGCGCATCGCCTCGTGGCTGGAGGCCATGCAGAAGGACCCCAACGACAAGTGGACGGACGTGCTGCGCCACTACGACCGGCAGCTGTGGAAGGGCCCGGTGCCCACCGCGCGGGGCCGCGCCCCGGTGGAGGGCGGTGGTGGCCGCCGCAAGTCGCGCGAGGAGAAGCGGAAGAACCGCGGCGACAACAAGCCCCAGCAGCAGGGCGGCGCCCCGGCCGAGGGCGGCACGCAGCAGGCCCGGGACGAGCAGCCGCAGCGCCCGCCCCGCAAGGAGCGTCCGCCCCGCGAGGAGCGTCCGCCCCGTGAGGAGCGCGCGCGTGAGGAGCGTCCGCCCCGTGAGGACCGTCCGCCCCGTGAGGAGCGCCCGCCGCGGCCTCCGCGCGAGGAGCGTCCCCCGAGAGACCCCAGCTCGCTGCCCCGTGAGCTGACGTTCAAGCCCTTCAGCGCGCTGACGTCGCTCACCCCGCCCGCCGACACAGGCAACAAGGACGGGGGCTCGTCGGAGAGCTGAGGAGTCGAGGCACCATGGCGAAGAAGTTGGGAGAGCGCCTCATCGAGGCCGGGCTCGTCAATGCCGCGGCCGTGGAGCAGGCCCTGGAGCACCAGAAGATCACCGGCCACAAGCTGGGGGACTGTCTGGTGGAGCTGGGGCTGCTCCAGGAAGCGGGCCTGCTGCGCTTCCTGGCCTCGGAGTTCCAGACGCGGTTCGTGACCGCGGACAAGCTGGCCAAGGCCAAGATCGCCACCGAGGTGCTGGACCGGCTTCCGGTGCGCCTGGCCGAGGCGCAGAACGTGCTGCCGCTGGCGGTGGACCCGGAGCGCAAGCTGCTGTCCGTCGTCGCCGCCGAGCCGCAGAACCAGGCGCTGATGGACGAGATTGCCCTCGTCACCGGCATGTCGGAGGTCTACGCGTACGTGGGCCTGCGCAGCGCCATCGCCGCGGCCATCCGCAAGCACTACTACGGCGACCCCACCGCCTTCGCCGCGCTGCTGGAGCCGGCCGCCACGCAGGCCCGGCCGGACTCGAGACCGGGGGCGGCGGAGCACAACCGCACCACCACCTCCGCCCGCAGCAACTTCACCAGCTTCAGCACGCAGTACCGCGTGGAGACGACGGACCCGCGCGCGCGGGTGCAGCGGCCCAGCACCACTGGCACCCCGGCCGTCCGGCCCTCCACGCAGCGGCGCGAGCCCGGCGGCCCGCGCGGCATGGTGAGCGACAGCGACTACGTGGAGACGCTGAGCATCCTCGTCGGCCTGCTGGAGCAGGACCGGCAGCGCCACCGCGGCCACTCCGCGCAGCTCGCGCGGCAGGCCGGCATCGTCGGCCAGCGCATGGGCATGCCCCACAAGGAGCTGACGGCGCTGTCCATCGCCGCGTACCTCCATGACCTGGGCAAGCCCGCCGAGCGGCACTTCTCGCTCGCCAGCAACGCGGTGAATCCCGAGTGGAAGGCCCAGGCGAAGGTGGCCTGCCGCGCCCCCACGCGGATGTTCGAGACGGTGCACCTGCCCGGGCAGGTGAACACCATCCTCGCGCAGCTGTACGAGGCCTGGGACGGCTCCGGCACCCCACAGGGCGCAAAGGGCGAGGACATCACCCTGGGCGCGCGCATCCTCGCCGCGGTGGACAGCTTCCTGGAGCTGACGAAGAACCCGGGCAACGCCCACGGCAAGGCCTTCACCAAGGAGGCGGCGCTGGAGCACCTGCGCAAGAACGCGGGCGTGCTCTATGACCCGGTGGTGGCGGACATCGTCACCCAGCTCCAGAGCGGCGAGCTGCTCCGCCACCGGCTGGAGAGCGACGGCCGGCAGGTGCTCATCGCGGAGCCGGACGAGGCGTCGCGCGGCGAGCTGCTGGAGGCGGTGCTGAAGCAGGGGCTGGTGGCGCACGCACTGTCCACCCTGGAGGGCGCCCAGGACGGGCTGTCCCGCCAGGACTGTGACGTGCTGGTGGTGAGCCTGCGCCTGGGCCAGCAGGAAGTCCTGGAGCTGTTGCAGCAGGCCCGCTCGGCGCCGGAAACGGCGGGGCTGCCCATCGCCGTGGTGGGCGAGCCGGACGGGCCCACCCGCGAGCGGCTGATGATGGGCGGCGCCACCGTGGTGCTGCCGGCCGGGGACAAGCCCGCGGTGGCCAAGGCGGTGCGCTCGCTGCTGGAGGACCGGGTGCAGCACAACGGCCCGGGGCGCGTGGTGCGCGGCAGCTTCGACGAGCTGCCCCCGAAGGAGCTGCTCCGCACGCTGGGCGGTGGCCAGAAGAGCGGCAGGCTGCACCTGCGCCAGCACACGCTGGAGGGCTACCTCCACCTGGAGCGCGGCCGCGTCGTCTTCGCCTCCTTCGGCGGCCACTCCGGCGAGCCCGCCCTGCAGGCCCTGCTGCGGCTGAAGCAGGCGGACTTCCAGTACGACCCGGACGCACTGCTCCTGGACGTGCCGCAGATGGACCAGGACCTCCAGGTCCTGGCCGCCGCCGTCAACCCAGGTTGAGCGCGAAGAGCGAGGAGGCGTTGGCGGTGGTGGTGGCCGCCACCTCCTCCAGCGTCACGCCCTTCAGCTCCGCCACCTTGCGCGCCGTCTCCAGCACGTGCGCGGGCTGGTTCTTCTTCCCGCGGTGCGGCACCGGCGCCAGGTACGGGCTGTCCGTCTCCACCATCAGCCGGTCCAGCGGCGCGAAGCGCACCGCCTCCTGCAGCGCCTGCGCGTTCTTGTAGGTGACGACGCCGGACAGGGACAGGAAGAAGCCCAGGTCCAGGTAGCGCCGCGCGGCGGCCGTGTCCCCGGTGAAGCAGTGGATGACGCCCCGGGACAGGCCCACGTCGCGGAGCACCGCCTCGCAGTCGTCATGCGCGTCGCGCACGTGCACCACCAGCGGCTTGTCCAGCTTCCGCGCGAGGGCGCACTGCCGCCGGAAGACGGTGGCCTGCACGTCCCGGGGCGAGTGGTCGTAGTAGTAGTCGAGACCGGCCTCGCCCACCGCGCGCACCTCGGGCCGGGCGCACGTGGCCTCCAGCGTGGCGAAGTCGGCTTCCGTGGCCCGCGCCGCCTCGTGCGGGTGGATGCCCAGCGTGGGCGACAGGAACTCCGGGTGCGCGGCGGCCAGCTCCAACGCGTTGCCCCAGTCTCCAGGCCCGTGGAACTGCCCCACGACGATGGCGTGGACGAGCCCCGCCGCGCGGGCCCCGTCCAGGATGGCGGCCACGTCCGGGTAGTCCTTCACCTCGAGATGACAGTGGGCGTCGACGAGTCTCATGTCTCCTCCTGCAACAGCTCTTCCAGCTCCATGCGGCCCTCGGGTGAGGAGAAGGTGGGGATGGCGGCGCGCACCCGCTCGCGCCCCTCCGGCAGGCCCAGGCGCCAGAGCGCGTCCGCGGCGTCCAGGCGGAAGTCCTCCTCGGCGCTCCGGTCCTCCAGGAGCGCGAGCAGCCAGGGCAGCGCCCGCGCGTCCCCCAGCCGCCCCAGCCCGCGCGCGGCGGAACCGCGGCAGGAGTCCTTGGGGTCATCCAGGATTTCCTTCAGCCGCTCCAGCGCCCCGGGCACCTTCACCGCGCCGCACAGCTCCACGGCCAGGGCGCGGTCCGTGCTCCACTTCTTCCGCGTCCGCTGGAGGAGGTACGCCCCACCCTCCGCGTCACCCAGCTGCGCCAGCACGCCCGCGGCCTGCGTCTTGTCGAAGGCGGGCAGCAGCCACTTGCGGAAGACGCGCTTCACCGCGTGCAGCGCCCGCGGGTCCTCCAGCTGCCCCAGCGCGCCCAGGGCGCGGAAGCGCAGCAGGTCCGAGTCCAGCGCGTCCAGCAGCACGTCCAGGCCCGCCGGGTGGCCCAGCCCGGCGATGCCGCGCGCGGCCTCGAAGCGCACCTCCGGCAGCGGGTCCTCCAGCATGCTCGCCAGCGCGCCGCGCAGCTCCTGCCGGTGCAGGTCCGCGAGCCGGCCGGTGGCCTCCAGGCGCACCATCCACTCCTCGTCCCGCAGCCGCGACAGGAGGACGCCAGGCTGCTCGTCCTCGGGCACCACCACGCTGACGAGGCGCACCCCGGCGCGGCGCACCTCCGGCTGCTTGTCCGCCAGCAGCCGGGGGAGCACCTCCAGGAAGTCCGCCTCACGACCGGGGCCGTCGGCCGCGAGCTGGAAGAGCAGCTCGGCGGCCTCGGCCCGGTAGACCGGGCGCTTCTCGCGCTCCAGCGTCAGCAGGGCGCGGTCGCGCTCGGCGCGCCAGTCCGTCACGTCACTTCACCCCGCTGCCCGGCGGCACGTCGCCCGGGTCCAGCAGCGACAGCCCCTTCTCCGACTCCGCCGTGAGGAGCATGCCGCGCGACTCGATGCCCTTGAGCTTGCGGGGCTTCAGGTTGGCCACCACCACCACGTTGCGCCCGGCCAGCGACTCCGGCGCGAAGTACGCGGCGATGCCGGAGACGATGGTGCGCGGCCCCGTGGCCTCCCCCAGGTCCACCGTGAGCTTCAGGAGCTTGTCGGCGTTCTTCACCTTCTCCGCCGCCAGCACCTTGCCGGACTTGAGCTCCACCTTCGCGAAGTCGTCGTACTCGATTTCGCCCGGGGCCGCCCCGGCGCCCGCGCCCGGCGAGGCCTGGGTGGCGGCGGGCTGCGGCGCCTCGGCGGCCTTCTTCTCCGCCTTGTCGTCCTTGCCCTTCTTGGACTCCTTGCCGCCCTTCGCGTCCGCGGCCTGCGGGGCCTGCTCGGGAGGCGTCTTGATGATGGCGTTGACGCGGTCCTGCTCCAGCCGGGGCAGCAGCGGCTCCGGGGTGCCGGTGGGCTGGCCGCGGTCCAGCAGCGGGTACTTCGCGCCCTCCAGGGCCTGGAACGTCAGGGCCGGCGCGCCGAGCTGGGCGAACAGCTTCTCCGACAGGCGCGGCGTCACCGGGGCGAGCAGCGCGCCCAGCAGGTACACGACGTCCGCCGCGTCGGACAGGTCCGCGCGCGCGGCCTCGGCCGTCTCCGGCTTGCGCACGCCCGCCCACGGGGCCTGCGCCTGGACGAAGGCGTTGGCGGCCGACGCGATGTCGGTGATGACGCGGATGGCGTTGCGGTACTCGAGCTTCTCGAACGCGTCGCGCACCTCGGGCACGCGGGCGAGCGCGGACTCCACCAGCGCGCGGCCCGGCCCCTCGGCGCGGCCCGGTGCCAGCCGCTTCTCCAGCGGCCCGGCCAGAAGCGACAGGGCGCGGTTGGCCAGGTTGCACACGTTGTTGACGAGCTCGCCATTCACGCGCTCGCGGAACGCCACGAGGCTCAGGTCCAGGTCCTCCACGCCCGCGCCCAGGTTGGCCGCGTAGAAGTAGCGCAGGTAGCTGGGGTCGAGCTGGTCGAGGTAGTCCCGCACCGGCACCATGGTGCCGCGGCTCTTCGACATCTTCTCGCCGTTCACCGTCAGGTGGCCGTGCACCTTGATTTCGTTCGGGATGTGCAGGCCCGCGACGTTGAGCACGGCCGGCCAGAACAGGGCGTGGAAGTAGACGATGTCCTTGCCGATGAAGTGGATGATGCGCGTGTCCTTGCCGCCGTCCCAGTAGTCCAGCGCGCTCGCCGCCTTCCCCGTCTCCTTCGCCCACTTCTCCGTGGTGGCGATGTAGCCGATGGGGGCGTCCAGCCAGACGTAGAAGAACTTGTCCGTCTCGCCCGGGATGGCGAAGCCGAAGTAGGGCCCGTCGCGGCTGATGTCCCAGTCGGCGAGGCCCTTCTCGAAGAAGCCCTGCAGCTGGGTGGCCAGGCCCGGGTGGATGAAGCCCGGCTTGCGCAGCACGGACTGGAGGAAGTCCGCGTGCTTCGACAACTTGAAGAACAGGTGCTCGGAGTTCTTGCGCACCGGCGGGGTGCCGCACAGGGCACAGCGCGGCTCGATGAGGTCGGTGGGCGCGTAGGCCTTGCCGCACTTCTCGCAGGCGTCACCGTACTGGTCCGGCGACTTGCAGTTGGGGCAGGAGCCCTTGATGAAGCGGTCCGGCAGGAAGCGGCGGTCCTTCTCGCAGTAGGCCTGCTCGATGTTGCGCCGCTCGATGTCGCCCTTCTCCTTCAGCCGCCCGTAGATGAGCTCCGCGTAGTGGCGGTTCTCCGGTGAGTTGGTGGAGTGGAAGTAGTCGAAGCGGATGTCCAGGTCGTGGAAGTCCCGCTGGTGCTCTTCGTGGAAGCGCGCGATGAACTGCTCGGGCTTGAGGCCCTGCTTCGCCGCGTTGATTTCAATGGGGGTGCCGTGGGTGTCGTCGGCGCAGAAGTAGACGACGTCCTTGCCGCACGAGCGGAGGAAGCGGACGTAGATGTCGGTCTGGATGTACTCGACGGCGTGACCGATGTGGACGGCGCCGTTCGCGTAGGGCAGCGCGCTGGTGACGAGGATTCTCTCAGCCATGGACTCTCCTGAGGGCGGCGGACATTAGCCGCAAGAGTGGCCGAGGTCATCGACGGCGTGAGGGGCGCGGACACGAATGCGCCGCGGGGCCGGAGATGTTATCGACCGGATACGCATGTGCACCATCGTCATCCTTCGCCAGGTCCACCCGGAATGGCCGCTGGTGCTCGCGGCCAACCGGGACGAGTTCTACGCCCGCCCCGCCACCGGTCCCCAGGTCCTTCGGGAGGCTCCCCGCGCCGTCGGGGGACGGGACGTGGAGCGCGGTGGCACGTGGATGGGAGTTACTAACGAAGGGCTCTTCGTGGGCCTGACGAACCAACGTGGAGGGCGAAACCAAGGCCCGGCCCCCCGCTCACGGGGCGAGGTGGTGCTGAAGGCCCTGGAGGCGGGGAGCGTGGAGGCCATCGAGCGCTACCTGGACACCCTGCCCGGCGATGAGTTCCTCCCCTTCAACCTGCTCTACGGGGACGCGCGGGTGCTCCGGGTGGCCTACGCCCGGCCCGGGGAGCGGCGGCTGCGGCGGGAGGACGTGCCCCCCGGCGTCCATGTGCTGCCCAACGACGTGCTGGACGCGCCCTTCCTGCCCAAGGTGGAGCGGGCCCGCTTGCTGGCCTCCGAGGCGGCGCACCGGCCATGGCCGGAGCTGGCGGACGGGCTGAAGGCCCTGCTGTCCGACCCCACCCTC
>NZ_JABBJJ010000304.1 GCF_012933655.1 Pyxidicoccus fallax
GTCTGGGTGGGCGCGGGAGTGCTCATGGCGAAGGGACGATAACGGCGGCGACCGTTCCGCGCAGGGGCTCGGGCCTCAGCGCTTGAGCGGACGCTGGTTGATTTCGCGGATGATGGCCGCGATGCGGTCCAGCTTCGTGGCGACCTCGGCTCGTGCGGCGCTCTCGTTCGGGGCGGACCAGGCGTCGGCCAGGGCCTTGCCCTTCGCGGCGAGCGGAGCCTTGAGGTTGATGTCATCCATGACGATGGACAACTCCTGCGTGAGCGCCATCAAGGCCTTCTGGTCCGCGGACCGGACCTTGGCGCACCAGCTCGCCTCGGCGTAGAGCCGGGTGAGCAGGTTCCCGTCGAGCTCACCGCCCAGCAGCGGGAACTGGTTGCGCCCCTCGCGATAGCTCTTGGCCATCCGCTCGACGTTGAGCTGCAGCTCTCCGCAGTGCGCCGCCACGTCCGCTTGCAGCTCACCGCCGCCGCCCCCTCGGGAGCAGCCGGCGGCGGCCAGGAGGGCGGGGAGAAGCAGGAGACGGAGGGAGGAAAACGCGCTGTGCATGAAGGCACAGTGTACGCGAGGGAAGGCGACACAGCGTCGGCCCCTCGTGAAGCAGGGCCATGGCGTTTCCGCCTGGCTGCTGCTTCCCATGACGCCCCTGCCCGGCGCCGCCTCTTCGTCGAAGACGTCTTGCCGCGCCTTTTAACCTGGGGCTCTTGGTGCCCCTTTCCCGTGGATTACCTACCCGCGGTCTTCCTGGCCGTGGCCTTCTTCACGGTGGGCCTCTTGGTCGAAGCCCTCTTGGCGGTCCCCTTCTTCGCGGTGGGCCTCTTGGTCGAAGCCTTCCTGGCGATGGTCTTCTTCGCGGTGGGCCCGCTCTCCCCGGTCTTCTTCGCGGTGGCCTTCTCCGCCGTGCGCCTTGTTCCCACGGCCTTGCGTACGGTGCCCTTCTTCGCGGTGGGCCTCTTCGCCGTGGCCTTCTTCGCGGTGCCTTTCCTGGCCGCGGCTTTCGAACCCTCACCTCTCCTCGCGGTGGCCTTCTTCGCCGCCACCTTCTTCCTCGCGGCCTTCCTCTTGGCAGCCACCTTTCTCGCGGGCTCCGGGAGCCGCTCCGCCGCCGCGAGCAGCGCGTCTTCGATGGCGGAAGCCACTCCACTGAAGGCGTGCAGCACCGCGGCCTTCACGGAGGCCGCAACCGCCGCGTTCCCGACCACGGCGTTGTCATGCTTGCAGTCACCGCACGAGGCGACCACGTGCGCACGGCCGCCAGCGTCGTTGAGACCCGCGGCAATCGCTCCCGGATCTCCTCCCGAGAGCGGGCCGACACACGCCGGGAGCTTCCGATTCAGGTATCCGTTCCGGACCGACTGGACCGGATAGACCTGCATCAGGACGCCGTCGCCGTTCGTTCCCCAGTCGCTGACACAGACGTATGGCATGGCTCACTCACCCTTCTTCTTGTCACCGGTCCCGCCCAATCCCAGTTCCGTCATCAGCACGGGGTCGAGGGCGACGCCGATGAAGAGGTTCTTCACCGGATCCCACGGACGATTCGGGTCCGACGAACCGAACAGCAGTCCTCCATTGATGCTCATCGCGCGGTTGAGGAACAGCGACGCCGCCAGCCCGAACTGGACCAGGGTGGCGTTCTCGCCGGAGAAGCGGACCACGAGGCTCGGGCTCAGCCCGTTGAGCAGGAACCCGTCCTGCCACGGTCCCTTGTCGAAGAAGCGCTCGGACACGGGCGTCACGGCAATCGCCAGGTTCACCGCGCGGAACGAGCGCGTCGTGAGCAGCTCGGGCTGCACGCGGATCAGCGAGTGGTCATTCACCGTCGTGACTTCGAACGCGCCGAGCCCTCGCTGATTGAGCTGACCATTCTCGTACTTGACCCGCAGCTCCAGCGAGGTGAAGCCCTCCGCCAGCGTCGTGCTCAGCCGCCACACACCGTTGTTGTTGACGGCCCCGATCTCCCTGGGCGTGCCATCCGTGGTCACCACCAGCGTCACCGCGTCCACGTCCGCGGCACGGTCCGCCACCACCTCCCAGCTCCGCACGCAGACGAACGCCCTCTGCCCGAGGTCCCACCGGAACAGGCTCCACTGCGCCGAGTCCGCGCCGGAGGGAATGAGGACCGCGCCCGGCCCGGGAGGACACACGTAGACCGTCGGGTACTCGGCGCTGTGACGGAAGGCGAGGCTGCGGCTGCGCTCGACATCCGCCTGACAGGCGAGCGCGTCGGCGGGGGGCTCCGCCAGTGTTTCATCACTGGCGCACTCGCGCGGCAGCATGAAGGGCCGCGCGCCATTCAGCGACACGTAGAAGTGCGCGAGGCTCGGAGGGATGGAGACCCGAGGGAGTCCTCCCGCCGAAGTCGTGGTGGGGAAGAAGAGCTGCCCGTTCAGCTCGGCCTCGGAGCCCGTGGTACGCACCGAGCCGCTGAACCGCTGCCGCGTGTCCACGGTGAGGGTGACGGTGTCCCCTTCCCTGACGATGCCAATCTCCGAGGCCGAGAGCAGACCGAGCCTGTCATCGAAGACCCAGGACAGCCGCGGCGTGCGACGGTCGACGGTCTCCTGGACGAGAGCCTGGTCCGGCGTCGCCGGTGCTTCCGCGGCCGCTCCGTCCTGACCTCCAGCCTTCCTCGCCGCGTTGCCGTGCCCGCATGCGGACAGCACGACCACGAGCCCCGCCAGGGCCACGCCCCTCACGGTCGCACCGACACCGTCGCGAAGCACCCGCTCCGCACGAGCCATGCTTCTCACCGTCGTTCTCGCGACAGCGCGGAGCAGGAGCCCCGCCGGAGCTACGCCGCTCACAGCCTCACCTCCACCTTCGCGGAGCAACAGTCCCGTCAGAGTGCTGCCCCTCACGGCCGCACCCCCACCGTCGCGGAGCAGGTGAGATTCGGGGCCTGGGCCACGGTGGCGACGATGACCGCGGGCGTCTGAAGCGTGCCACTCACGGTCGCCACCCCGTACTTCGACGTCTCTGCCGGCGCGCTGCTGGCGAACTCGGCCTGCCCCTGCCGAGCCGAGAAGATGATGGGCGCTCCCGAAATGCCCTGCCCGTCACAACCCAGCAGCGTCGCCGTGAAGGCCACCGTGCCTCCGGCGGCTACCTCGGACAGGCTCGGAATGAGCTGCACGCTGGCAGGCACGGGCGGCACCACGAGCTGGCTCGTCTGCGTCACCGGGCCCGACGTCGCCGTGAGCGTCGCCGTGGCGCCGATGTCCCCGAAGCACCACTCCAGCGAGGCCGCGCCGTCCTCCAGCGCGACGAACGAGAGCGCCGACGCCGCATCCTGATACGCCTCCAGGCACTGCCCCGGCCGCGCGAGCCACCCCGCCGTGGCACTCAGATAGACGAGCGTCCCATCCGGCACCGGCGCCCCGCCCGATGGCAGCGCCGCGAACACCTGCACCCGCGCCTTGCGCAGCTGCCCGGGAAAGCACGGCGCCGGAGCGGGAGTTCCGCACTCGGAGCCCTGCGCCGGAGTCGCCACCGAGGAACTCCCAGGCGCCACGCTCAGGGTGAGCGTGCTGCCCGTGGTGAGGACCCGGCCCGAGATGGTCAGCGTCTTGTTCGTCTCCACGGTGCCGGAGTGCGCGTAGACGCCCACCTGCCCCGTCTCCTCGCCGGGGAGCACGCAGGCCTGCGCGGCGCCGTCCTCGTTCAGCTTCACGCAGATGCCGCTGAAGGGACGCTGGGCCTCGCACGACGTGCCGAACCCATGGAGAGACGCGCTGCCCGCCGGGTCCAGCCACAGCGTCACCGCGGCGTCATCGGGAATGGAGCCATCCGAGCCCCAGGCGCGCACGTCCACCACCGCGCCTCCGGCGGCGGTACAGGCCGCGGCCTCCCCGGGTGGCGTCTCCGGAGCGGGTTGTGGGTAGAGGCGCTCCGACTGGAAGGACAGCCGCAGCGTGTCGCCCGTCCCCAGCGTCGGGGTCTCACAAGCGCACAGGCCGCCAAGCATCAAGACGCCGAGCCAACGGGCTCCAGCGGGATTCATGAACTCCCCCAACCGCGCCGCGGAAGACCCCTGGCGCTGACCGGCAATCCGAGCCCAGCCCGCGCAAATGATCAATCCCTCACACCGCCGGGAGCGTCAGGTATCGACACAACCCCGGAGCGCTCAGCCCCGGACCTCCACCTCGCGCACCTCGCGCTCCACCTCCCGGACCTGCACCTTCACATCCAGGAAGTGCGCCATCGTCTCCAGCTGCGTCTCGGCGTGCCCGTCCAGCGGCAGCGTGCGGAAGCTCCCGCCCTTCGCCAGCGCCAGCAGCAGCAACAGCTGGTCGCACAGGTGCTCGCCCACCGGCACCTCCGCGTCCAGGTAGCGCTTCACCTCGTGCACCACCTCGCCGCCTACCTCCTCCGCGCGCTTGCCGCGCTCACCGAACGCGGTGAAGAGCTCCGTCACGTGCTCGCTCTCCACCTCCGCCATCAGCACGTTCCCCGGTCCCGGTGAGCGCTTCAGCTCCTCCGTCCGGAACTCGTCCGGCCGCCACTTCAGCGCGCCCGCCACCGTGTCCAGCTCGCGCTTCGCCACGTCGAAAGGAATCGCCGCCACCACCGCCTTCACCTCGCGGCGCAGCACCCGTCCGCGCTCCATCAGGCTCAGCGGCTTCAGCGGCGCCGGCTTCACGTCCACGCGGAACTTCCCGCCGCCCGCCGGGAAGAAGCCCGGCCGCTCCAGCGTCGCCTCCACCGAAGGCCCCATCCGCCGCACCAGCGGCAGGAACGCCTTCTGGAGGAAGTCGAACGGCGGCGCCGCCGGATTGTGCGTCCCGCCCTCCAGCATCAGCGTGGACGGCCCCTGCGCCATCAGCAGCGCGGGCAGCACCGTCTGGAACACCAGCGTCGCGCTGCCCGCCGTGCCCACCGAGAAGTGGTAGTTGCCCGCCGCCAGCGCCCGCGGACGGAACGTCAGCTCCCGCGAGCCCAGCTCCGCGCCGGAGACCTCTGCCGCGCCCACCGCCTCCGCCGCCTTCACCCCCGTCAGGTGCTGGCGCAACAGGCCCGGCTTCTTCCGGCCCGCGCGGATGTTCGTGATGGTGAACGGCGTCCCCGTCACCAGCGACAGCGCCAGCGCCGTGCGCAGCACCTGGCCGCCGCCCTCTCCCTTGGAACCATCGATGCGCACCATGTTCAGCCTCCTCGCTCCCCGCGACCCACGGACCCGCCCGGGACAGCCTGACACCCTCTCAAAAATAGCGGCGCCCGCCTCCCCCATTCTGGCGGCCTTTCGGCCTCTAGGGGGAAGCGGGCGCCTCGGTGTCTTCATCCCGGCATGGTCACCTCATGCGGCCCTCGGGTTGTCGGTTCATCCGCCTCGCCCTACCCCTTCACGCACACCACCTGCTTCAGCGTGTGGACGACCTCCACCAGGTCCGCCTGCGCCGCCATCACCGCGTCGATGGGCTTGTACGCGGCCGGCGTCTCGTCGATGACGTCCGCGTCCTTGCGGCACTCCACGCCCGCGGTCGCCTTCGCGTGGTCCTCCAGCGTGAAGCGCTTCTTCGCCGCCTCACGCGACATCACCCGGCCCGCGCCGTGGCTGCACGAGTGGAAGGCGTCCGCGTTCCCCTTCCCGCGGACGATGTACGAACGCGCCCCCATGCTTCCGGGGATGATGCCGAGGTCGCCCTCGCGCGCCCGCACCGCGCCCTTGCGCGTCACGAAGCAGTCCTTCCCGAAGTGATGCTCGCGGGAGATGTAGTTGTGGTGGCAGTTCACCGCCGCGTCCTTCAGCTCGAACGGCGGCAGCTCACCGCTCAGCTTCAGGGCCTCCACCACCGAGTGCAGCATCAGCTGCCGGTTCGTCGCCGCGTAGTCCTGCGCCCAGCTCACCGCGAAGACGTAGTCGTCGAAGTGCTCCGTTCCCTCCGGCAGGTACGCCAGGTCCTGGTCCGGCAGGTGGATGAAGAAGCGGCGCATGTCCTCCTTCGCCAGCTCGATGAAGTGGCTTCCGATGCGGTTACCCACCCCGCGCGAACCCGAGTGCAGCATCAGCCACACGCCGTCCGACTCATCCAGGCACAGCTCGATGAAGTGGTTTCCCGTCCCGAGCGTCCCGAGGTGCGCGATGTCCGGCCCACGGCCGATGCGCGGGTGCTTCGCGACGATACGGTCGTACCCCTCCATCAGCCGCGCCCACTCCGCCTGGTGCGCCTTGGGGGCCGAGCGCCACGCGCCCGCGTCGTTACGGCCGCCGTTGTCCGTGCGGCCGTGCGGCACCGCCCGCTCGATGGCCGAGCGCACCCCACGCAGCGAGTCCGGCAGCTGGTCCGCGCGCAGCGTCGTGCGCACCGCAATCATTCCGCAGCCGATGTCCACGCCCACCGCCGCCGGCACCACCGCGCCCACCGTCGGCACCACGCTTCCCACCGTCGCGCCGTAGCCGCGGTGCACGTCCGGCATCACCGCGACCCACTTGTGGATGAAGGGCAGGCCCCGGAGGTTCTTCAGCTGCTTCTTCGCCTCGTCCTCGAACGGCACCCCCACCGTCCACGCCTTGATGGGGCGACCCGCCTCGTCCGACAGCACCTCGTAGCTCACGTTGTCGCGGTTCATGTCCTTCACCTTTTCGGTCGTCCGCCCGGGCTCTGCGTCCCGGGCACGTCGGGAGGTAAAGCAGCCGGCGTGCCAACCCTTCTCCCGAGGGAAGCCACTCCAGGCGGGGTGCCTTCGACTATCCGTTGGGATAAAGTCCTATCCGCATGGCGAAGACACGGGCACGCAAGACGGTCGTCCTGGGGATGCTGGGGACGACGCTGGACACGGGGCAGGGGCCGCAGCGGTGGTCGAAGTGGCGGCCCACGGTGGCGCTGTGCCAGCAGGAGGACCTGATGGTGCACCGGCTGGAGCTGCTGCACCCGCCTGGCGCGGTGTCACTCGCGGGGACGCTGAAGGCGGACATCGAGCAGGTGTCACCGGAGACCGAGGTGCGGCCCACGGTGCTGGACATCCGCGACCCGTGGAACCTGGAGGAGGTGTACGGCGCGCTGCTCGACTACGTGCGCGGCTACGCCTTCAACCCCGAGGAGGAGGACTACCTCGTCCACATCACCACCGGCACGCACATCGCTCAAATCTGCATGTTCCTCCTGGTGGAGAGCCGGTTCATCCCCGGGAAGCTGGTGCAGGTGTCGCCCGCGGGCACCGGGAGGGACCGGGGAGGCCCGGGCTCCCACACGCTCATCGACCTGGACCTGTCCCAGTACGACACGTTGGCCGCGCGCTTCCGTCAGGAGCAGCGCGAGGGCCTGTCGTTCCTCAAGGCCGGCATCGACACGCTCAACCCCGCCTTCAACCGGCTCATCGAGCGCATCGAGCAGGTGGCCGTCCACTCCAAGGCGCCGCTGCTCATCACCGGCCCCACGGGCGCGGGCAAGTCGCAGCTCGCGCGGCGCATCTACGCGCTGAAGAAGGCGCGGCGCGGGGTGGCTGGCCCGTTCGTGGACCTCAACTGCGCCACGCTGCGCGGAGACGGCGCCATGTCCGCGCTCTTCGGCCACGTGAAGGGCGCCTTCACCGGAGCGCTCCAGGACCGGCCCGGGCTGCTGCGGCAGGCCAACGGCGGCGTGCTGTTCCTGGACGAGATTGGCGAGTTGGGCGCGGACGAGCAGGCCATGCTGCTGCGGGCCCTGGAGGACAAGCGCTTCCTGCCCGTGGGCTCCGACAAGGAGGTGGAGAGCGACTTCCAGCTCATCGCCGGCACCAACCGCGACCTCCAGGCCGAGGTGGAGCGCGGGCGCTTCCGGGAAGACTTGCTCGCGCGCATCAACCTGTGGACCTTCCGGCTGCCCGCGCTGCGCGAGCGCCCCGAGGACATCCCGCCCAACCTCCAGTACGAGCTGGACCAGGCGTCCGAGGCCATGGGCACGCGCGTCACCATGAACAAGGAGGCGCAGGAGCGGTTCCTCGGCTTCGCCACGTCACCGGATGCGCGGTGGTCCGGCAACTTCCGCGACCTGAATGCCGCCGTGCTGCGCATGGCCACGCTCGCCGCGGGTGGGCGGATCACCCGCGAGGTGGTGGACGAGGAGATTGCCCGGCTGCGCGAGCAGTGGCGGCCGGCGGGGGCTCGGACGGACGCGCGCTCCGGGGCGGCGGTGGACCTCGTGGCGGAGATTCTGGGGGAGGACCTGGCCGGAGAGCTGGACCGGTTCGACCGCGTGCAGCTCGCGGACGTGCTGGGCGTGTGCCGGGCGGCGCGCTCGCTGTCGGATGCCGGGCGGGTGCTGTTCGCGCAGTCGCGCACGCAGAAGAAGAGCGTCAACGACGCGGACCGGCTGAAGAAGTACCTCGCGCGCTTCGGCCTCACCTGGGCGGACGTGAGCGGGCGCGGAGCGACGGAGGCGGCGTGAGCCCCATGGTCATGCGTGGACACGGGAGCGTGGCATCCCGATTCTTTGCCTCCGGGCGAGGACGGCGTTGATCTCCGCGCCCAGCAGCAGCGCGAGCGCGGAAATCCACATCCACAGCAGCAGGACGATGATGGCCCCCAGGGCGCCATAGCTGATGCCGAACGTGCTGAAGCGGGAGACATAGAAGGAGAAGCCCTGCGAGGCGGCGAGCCAGACGAGCACCCCCGCCACGGAGCCGGGCGTGAAGAGCTTGAACCTCCGCCGGGTATCCGGAAGCACGGAGTAGAGGATGGCCCAGAAGCTCATCATCAGCAGCGTCGCGAAGGGAAACCTCAGCCACCCGGCCAGCGTCATCCAGGGCTCTCCGAGCCTGCTGGCGAGGGCCGGAGCGGCCACCGCGATGAGCCCGGCGAGCGGCGCCAGGACGGCTCCCGCCAGCGTCATCCCGAGCGCCATCCCGAGCACCTTCCAGCGCGGGCGGCTCTCCGTCACACCGGAGGCGGCATTGAGCGCCGTGATGAGGCTCACCACCCCCACGGTCGCTGACCACACCGAGGCCAGCGCGCTGAACGTGAGCATTCCCGTACCAGGCCCGGAGGTGAGCTGCGCGAGCTGCGCATAGACGAGCTGGCTGAAGGCCGGGGGAACCTCGCGGCCCAGTGCGCCGACGAGTGCCTCCACCCGCGAGGGCTGGATGACGAGTCCGGCCAGGGCGACGATGAGGAGCAGGAAGGGAAACAGGGCGAGGACGCCGTAGAACGTGAGGGCGGCCGCCGCGTCACTCAGCTTGTTGCGGCGCCACTCGTGTCTCAAGTCCGCGAAGAGCCCCCGCCACTCCGCCGCCCTGCCGGATCGTCTCCCGCTGGCCACGGCAGGGCTTGCTTCCGAGCCGGGGGCTTCTTTGACAGTCAGGCTTCCTGGCACGCCTTCCATGCTCCTCTCTCGAGCGAAAGGTAGGCGCGTCTCGCCGCCGCCGTGTGCCGCAGAGCCCCGCTGGCCAGGGAGGCAACCGGGCCCGCGCATCGTGCACTCCATAGGTTCATGAGACAGCCCGGACCGCGGCTGGGCGCACCGCACTGCCTGGGCTCGAAGCACTTCCAACCGAGGAGACAAGCCATGGAAGGGATGCAGGCTGACAGTCTGAAGGCAGCACTCGCCAAGGGAATGGCCGTGCTCGCCATCATTGGTGCCATCAATTGGGGCCTGATCGGCTTCTTCAACTGGAACCTCGTGGACGCGATTTTCGGTGGCGGATCACGAGAGCAGACCAGCGCCGTGGGGCGCCTCATCTACTCCGTCGTGGGCCTGGCGGGAGTGGCGCTCGCACTGACCTTCCCATGGCGCCGGCCACTGGAGACGACGACCACGACCACGACGACCCGAACAAGGGGGGGGCTCCATCGGCGGGCGGACGTGAATCCCTGAACCGCCGCGCACTGAAGAAGCGGTGACCGTCTTGGCATCGACAGGGGCTGCTCCTTGGGGCAGCCAGAGCAGGGACGTCGCTTGTCGTAGGTGCTCAGCCCAAGCTCGGAAGGGCACCTCTCGCATCGCATGAGGCGGATGCTGCGCACCCAGGCCGAATGTGTCTCCGAACTTTTGGCTACCTGCCTGGCGGCCAGCCACCCTGTCACGATTTTTCGTGCGCCACTCCACCTCCCCATGGAGGTGTGTTCATGACTCGCGAGAAGACTCTCACCGTCAATGGAGTACGACTCACTCCGGAGGCCATCCAGACCTTCGAGGCCGCTTGTGGAACGCGCTTGAGCAGCGGCGATTACTGGTACGACCCTCTCTCGGGCCTGTGGGGAGCGTGGGGAGGCCCCGCCTTCAATCTGCCAATCTCCCCAGGGCTGAGCCTGGGCGGGCCCCTGCCCTTCAACGCCTCGGGCGGCCAGAGTCTCGTCGTGGTCAACGGACGGGCGCTCCACCCCTCGGAGGTCTTGAAGCTCATCCTCACGTACGGCTCCGCCGTCCCCGGCCGCTACGCGTTGAACTCGAGCGGGGACGTCTTCGCGGAGAATGGACCGTTCCTGTTCAACGTCCATGGGACAGCCCAGCGTGCGCCTCCCCCCATGCGCCCGGGGGCGGGCAGCGATCCGGAACGGGCAGCCTTCGTGAATGCCGCCGATGACCTGCTGAAGCAGGTCCGAGAACTCGGGACCTCGGGGCGGATGAGCGCGACCCGCCAGCAGGTCCTCGAGTCCACATTGGGAGAAATCCAGCACAGGCTCCAGGCCCCACCCGACGACCCCCAGGGCACCAAGCGGGACATGCGCAAGCTCATCGCCCGCATCGTCGCCCTGGACCAGCATGAGAGCCATCCAGGCCCGCCACCGCACTCCGGTTCACGCGCCGAGCGCCTCACGGCGGTGACAGCCGAGTTCAGGCGCCAGCTCGCCGTGGAACTGGTGGATGCCCGGATGCCGCCCGAGGACAACGATGAGGCGAGAAACCTCGCCGTGCGCGTGGGTCACGCCGACTCGGCGCTCCACGCGCCGCGCATGAGCGATGACCGCGAGGCCTTCACCTATGAGCGCGAGGTGCTCCGCGAGCTCGCCATGGATTTGCGCGGCTACGCGATGCGGGCCCATCTCATGCTCGCGCAGCCCTATTGGAGCTCGCCCTCGTGGCCGAGAGATCCCAACACGGTGTGCTACTCGGGCGGTGGCGATGTGCGCCGGCTGCTCCAGCCAGTCTGCGCCGAGCGCGGCCTGAAGCTCTACTCCTCCGCCGGGAACCAGGACTCCGGCCAGGGAAGATGGAATCAGCTCTGTGCCAGCAACATCGCCTTCTTCGACCTGACGGCGCGGCCGGGACCGGAGCTGGCCGCCGTCTGCTACGAGCTCGGACTGGCATTCGCCCTCGGCCGCCCCGTCGTCATCGTGGCCACGCTTGGGCAGCGGCTGCCTTTCGATGTCGATGTCCCTCCCGTCCAGCTGCGAGGGGATGGTGGCGATACCGGCCGTCTGGCCGAGGCGCTGGATGAAGCGCTCTACGGCCAGCAGCGCAACGTCGCGCGGAGCTCCATCAAGGCGACGGTGGACTACGCGCTCCGGTTGCTCCGCCAGGGAAGCGGTGACTGGCGGACCCTGAACAGGCTGCGCCTGCTGGGCGAGCAGCGGAACCCCGGGGCCCTCGAGGCCCGCGGCATCCTGGAGACGGTCCTGGAGCACTCCCACGCGGGGAGGCTCCGGCTCATCCTCCCGGCCTGGGTGGGGCGCTATCCCTCCCCCGGAGAGCGCCGTTGCTTCCACGTCATGCCCTTCCGCGAGCCCTGGTCCGCCCACGCCATGATGCTCACCGAGCAGGAGTGCCGCGGGCGGGGCGTCCAGTACATCCGGGGAGATCGCGTCCAGGAGCCGCGCATCAACCTCTCCATCTGGGAGGAGCTCTGCCGGGCTTCCCACCTGGTCGTGGATCTGACGGGCTACAACGCCAACGTCGCGCTGGAGCTGGGGCTGGCCGACGTGCTGGGCCGCCCCACCCTCGTCGTGGGACAGGGCGACACCGTGGAGAAGCTCTTCCCCGCGCTGGCCAAGCGGCGCGTGCATCCCTACTCACTCGCGAACGGAGGCGCCGAGCTCCGGGAGTTGCTGACCGCGTTCCTGGGACCGAGCCAGACCGCCGGTCTGGAGGTCCCCACGGAGCTGGGGTGAGGCCCCGCTCAGGGCCCCTGCGGACTCATGAGGCCGTGCAGCGCCGCGGCCTCCTTCCGGATGCGCACCGCCTGCTGCTTGATCCAGAACAGCCGCATGGCCTGGCCCTGGGCCATCATCGCGCCCGGGTTCGGCCCGGACGGCCCTGACTGAATCATCGCCATCCCCTGGGCAATCCGATCCTCCGTCGTGATGCCCCAGGAGCCGGACTGCTGCCCGGAGGCCATGAGCGACTGCGCGCTCACCTGCGCCATCCCCATCCCCGCATCGAGCAGTCGGATGAACGTGCGGTAGTCCTGCTCGGCCATGGCGGGAATACGTATCTGCATGTCCGCCATGGCTTGAAGGGGATGCATCATCAGGTAGTGGTGGATGAGCTTGTTCTGCGCCCAGGTCCGCTTTCCCGTGTCAGCGACCCTTCCCATCTCCTTCTTCAACCAATCCTTGAACGCCATGCCATGTGCCCTCCTCTTCGTCGGGGCCCAGCCTCTCTGGCCCCATCAAGCACTTGGAGGGGGGAACGTCCGTTTGTGACTTCCGGAGGCACTGCTCGGCCTCTCCGCGGGCGAGGCGCATGAGGCCCCCTCCGGGTCTGGACGGGCTCGCGAGCTGGACCCGGACGGACGCCGCGCTCTTGGTTTTTCGCAGGATGAGACGCACCGCGCACGGGTGTCGGCCCGTGCACGGACGCGCGGAAAATCCGCATGCGCGTTGAAGAAGCGGTGACCGTCTTCGTTGCTAGCGGTGTTTCAGGAATCACAGGGGCCGTGGGCCGGACCTGCCTCACGGGAAACACCGTCATGAAGACCTCGTCCCGCATTCGCGCCGCGTGGCTCCTGGCCACCTGCCTCGCGCTCGCGAGCACCGCCGCCACGGCGCAGGTGCGCGAGCCCGACAACTTCCTCGGCACCACCCTCGTCTTCTCGTCGGCGCCGAGGCTGAACAACGTCTCCACCCGCCACTTCTCGCCCACCCTCTCCGCCGGCTTCAAGGTGTCCGACCACGGACAGCTCCGCCTGGACTGGGGCCTGCCCTACACGTCGATGGGCAGCGGCGAGTGGAGCCATGTCGGCCCGTCCAACCTCCTCCTCGGCCTCCACCACGTCAGCACCGCGGTGAACGACACCCTCTTCCTCCGCGTCGGCGCCGCCGTGGCCGTCCCCATCGCCATGCGCGACGACTCGCTCCAGGACGCGGAGCCCGGCGTCGAGGGCGCCAACTACGCCGCCGCCACCGCCGTGCGCGGGCTGGCGGACCCGTGGCTGTGGGCGCTCGACACCACCTCCGTGGTGCTGCCGCTGGCCGCGGGTGTGGACCTGCCCGGCTTCCAGCTCCGCGGTGACGTGGCCCTCGGCATGCTGGTCCCCCTGTCCCGCGCCTCGGAGGACACGCACTTCGTCGCCCAGGCCAGCGCCGAGGCCTCGCTCGGGCTGGGCCTGCTGGAGCCCGGCGTGCGCGCCCAGGTCGTCTCCCCGCACCTCACCGAGGCCCGGTGGGACGGCAACGACTCGCAGCTCTCACTGGAGCCCTTCGTCCGCGCGCGCCTGGGCGCCGCGTCCTTCCGGGCCGGCGTGCGCGTGGACCTGGGCAGGCCCGAGGACGGGCCCCGCCCGGGTGCCCACCGCATGTGGGCCTTCAGTGCAGGGGTGCTCCTCGGGTTGTGAAGCCCGCGCCGCCGATGAGGTAGAAGGCCTCCTGCCGCGGCACGAAGAACCTCCAGCCCTCGGCGGTGAGGTACGCGGGGTCCTCCATCATCACGAACACCTTCTGCCCGCCCCACTCGGGCACCGCGGTGGCCGTGTTCAGCTCGATGGCGATGTACGAGCCCTCGCGCAGCAGCTTGGGCTCCTCCTTGCGGCTGGCCGAGCGGAAGTCGATGTGCGCCCCCAGCGCGTGGCCCTGGTTGCCCAGCGGGTGGCTGTACACCATCGCCTCGATGCCCTTCTCCTTCACCTCCGCCATCGTCTGCTCGTACACGTCCGCCGAGGAGCGGCCCGGCCGCGAGGCCCGCAGCATCAACGCGTCCTGCAGCGCATGCGTGTTCGCCAGCGCCCGCTTCAGCCCCTCGGGCACGTCCGTCTCGCCCTCGAGCGGCACGTACGCCATCTTCTGCCAGTCCGAGTTGAGCCCCATGTAGGTGATGCCGAAGTCCACGTGGAGCAAATCACCTCGCTGGATGACGAGCTCCTCCGAGGAGGGCGCCAGGAAGCCACGCGAGGTGGGGTTGGCCATCCCCTTGCGCTGCACGCGCAGGTCCGGCTGGAACCAGGTGTCCACGCCCAGCTCCCACAGCCTGTCGTAGAGCCAGCGGCGCACGTCTCCCACCGTCGTCTTCCCCGGCGTCACCACCGCGGGCGAGAAGGCCTCCTTCACCACCGCCTCCGTCAGCGCCACCAGCGTGCGGTAGTGCTCCTTCTCCTCCGGCAGCCGCGTGTCCAGGTACTCCTCGATGAGCGGCGCCGCGCTCACGAAGCGCGCCTCCGCCTCCGCGCCCACCGCCTCCACCAGGAAGGCATACCCGTCGCGCGTCAGGCTGCGCGTCACCCCGCGCCGGCCGCCAATGCCCAGGCCGATGCGCTTGGGCTGGTAGCGCGCGTCCAGCTCCGCCAGCACCTCGCGCGCCGTGCGCCCCTCGGCGGGCAGCTCGAAGAAGCGCTCGAGCGCGGCCTCGGAGTAGCCCGTCAGCGCCACCCGCTTGAGCCCCTCCGCCCCCGCGTCCACGAAGACGAAGATGTCCCGGTTGCCCGCGTACGGCCGCGGCGGGGCCACGAACTCGGTGAGCGGATCATCATGGAACTCCTCGTTGACGATGATCCACATGCCCACGTCGTGGCGCCGCATCATCTCCAGCAGCAGGCCATGGCGCTTCTCCAGCCAGGCCTCGCGCACGGCGATCTGCTCCGACCACGGCAGCAGTCGCGGCGCGTTGGCCACCGTCCCCCTCCGCCCCGGCGTGGCACACCCGGCCAGCAGCACACAGGCGAGGACGACCCAACTCCGACAGCGCATTCGAGGACTCCCATCCAGAAGGAGCCCTCACCCTATCCCAGGAAGCAGGGGTCCCCCGCCTCCGGAGCCCTTGGAGACTCCGGAGGCGGAGGACCTGGGCGCGACCCTCACACATCCCCTCGAGCGCCGCACCCTGGCTCCTCCGGGTGGACCCGTTCCCCCTCCTACCGAGTCCCTTGCTCGTCCCCCCAGGCACGACGAGCCCACCCTCGTGATGACGGCCGTCCCCCGACGGCGTCGGCCAGAGCGGAGCGCCCCGGCCCCTCGCGCCAGATACTCAGAAGCTGGCGATCTGGAACTCCAGGTCGTCCTCGTAGAACAGCTCGACTTCCAGCCCCCTCAGGTCCTCTTCGGCCCCCTGGTTCTCCCCCTCGATACGCACGTTCTCCCAGCCCACCTGCGCCGCCGCGCTCCCCTCCGAC
>NZ_JABBJJ010000305.1 GCF_012933655.1 Pyxidicoccus fallax
GGCCCTGCTGCATCATCAGGGGCGGCAGCAGGTGCGGCATGGGCAGCGCCGGGGCGTGGACGAAGAGGCGGGTGAGGTCCTCCCGGTCGATGGCGCTCTCCACGGCCTGCCGGAAGTCCGGCGGCAGCCGCCGGGGCGAGAAGGCGAGGAACGTGGCGTACAGGGGCGCGCCCGCGATGGTGCCCGTCTCCGTGGACACCCCCAGCTCCAGCTGCACCTGCCGTCCCGACCACAGGCGCTCCAGGCCGCGCTCGTCGGTGCGGGTGAGCAGCAGCCGGTCCAGGTACGGGCGTCCCTGCGGCCACGCGAGCTGCGCCTCCAGCGCGCCCCGGCCCGCGGCGCTGAAGGGGCCTGGCGGACCGGAGGCCACGGGCGCGGCCAGGGCCGGATGGCACAGCGCGCGCTCCAGGTCCGGCCACGGGAAGGACAGGGCCAGCTCCAGCGTGGCGCCGCTGGCGCTCACCTGCCGGCCCTCGCCGCGCACGGGGTAGAGCAGGGCGCGGTAGGGCGACGCCCCTTCCGTGCCGGCCAGCCGCATCCACGCGCGGGCCAAGGCGCCGGCCGCCGTCGCGTTGGGAAGCGTGAGGCGCACGGCCTGGGGCGTGGGGCGCGACAGCGCCTGGGCGAGCGACGGGTGGGCGACGCCGTCCGGCGTGGTGCGGCACACCGGGCGCGACAGCAGCCCCAGCAGGGTGGCCTCCAGCGGCGTGTCGGCGAGCGCGGGCTCGGCGACCTCCGGAGGGCCGTCATGGGCCACGCGCAGCTCGCCGCCGTAGCGGGGCCGGCCGGCCGCCACCGCGGAGGCGGAGGCGAGGAGGGTGAGGCACGTGAGGGCGTTGCGGAGCGTCATGGCGCACCGTGGCGCAGGAGGAAGAGCTCGCCGGTACCGTCCGGCTTCGTCAGGCCCACCACCACCTCACGGCGCTTGTCGCCGTCCAGGTCGGCCGTCACCACGTACAGCGCGCGGCCGGCGGGCAGCGCGCCCTGCCAGAGCGGCTCGCGCGCGGTGGGGTCGTCCCCGGTGGAGGCGTACACGCGCAGCACGTCCGGCGTGGGCTGGAGCTGCGGCGAGGTGGTGAGCAGCTCCGGCGTCCCGTCGCCGTCCAGGTCACCCAGCGCGCTGCCCGCGCCCAGGCCATGCAGCCGCGTGGGCGCGGCGCCAGCGCGCGGGTAGAGGGACGCGGAGCCGTCCGGATGCACGAACAACATCCGCGACGCGACGAGGCTCGCGGTGGTGAAGGGCGCGGGCACCGTCATCGCTCGGCCGTCCGCCAGACGCACCTCCGGCGCGAAGGCCGTCTGCCCCGGAACGAAGGTCCCCCGCTCGACGGCCGCGAGCGGCGCCGTGTCCAGCGGCCCCAGCGGCCGCAGCGTGCCGCGCCCCGCCTCCAGCGCGAGCACCTCGCCCTGCGCGTGCCGGGTGCTCCACGCGGCCAGCCGCGGAGGCCCCGGCAGCACGGCCAGCGCGCCGAAGGGCTCGCGGGTGGTGGCGTTGGCGGAGGGCAGGGCGTCCAGCTCGCGGCGCGCCAGGAGCCGCCCGTCCGCGGCGAAGACGGACACGTCGCGCTCGGTGAGGGCGGCCACCTCGTCGCGGCCGTCCCCGTCCAGGTCTCCCGCGGCCAGCGCCGCCAGCGGGTATTCCAGCCGCGCCAGGGCCGCGCCCAGCAGGTGCACGGCTCGGGGCGCGGAGCCATTTCCGGCGGGGGCCGTCGGCGCGCCCACCGCGGCCAGCGCCAGCACGGCCGCGTCCGCCTCCACCGCGCCGGCCAGCGCGCCGGCGGGCTTCGGCGGGCGCGTGGGGGTGCGGCCGGACCAGAAGTTCACCCAGGTGCCCAGCGCGTCGCCCCGGGCGCGCAGTTCGCCGCCCTCGACGTCCAGCGTGAGCCGCACCAGCGTGCGGGCGCCCTGTGCGCGGGCGGCGGCCTCCGCTGCTTCGGGCGTGGGCGCATCCACCACCACCGGCGCCAGCCCGGCGGCGGACAGCCGCGCCGCCAGCACCGTGCCCACGGCGCGCCGCAACTCGGCGGAGCCTCCGGACAGGTGCAGGGCCACGGGCGCCTCGGCGCGCAGCGCGCGCACCGACTCCGCCAGTGACGCCGCGAGGCGGTCGACGGCGGAGGCATTCTCCGGGGCCGGGGGTGGGGACTGCGGCGCGGCGCCGGCCGCGAGCGCGGCCAGCAGGACGAGGAGTGGGGCTCGGCTCACAAACCGGTCCTGTTTCCTTCCTGGAGGAAGAAGTTCTCGGGGGTCACCTGGCCCGGCGGAGGCGCCTCGGCCGTGGGCTGCGTGCCCTCGAGGAACGGCTCCAGGCGGCCCGGGACGGAGGCGCCCGCCAGCAGGCCGCTGACGGGGTCGATGCGCACCTGCACGACGCCGGCCGGCACCTCGAACTCGCGCGCGGGCAGGCCCTCGTGGGCCACGCGCATGAACTGGAGCCAGATGGGCAGCGCGGCGCGGCCACCCGTCTCGCTGCCACCCAGCGGCGAGTTGTCGTCGAAGCCCACCCACGCGCTGGCCACCCAGTCCGCCGTGTAGCCGGAGAACCACGTGTCCTTGGACTCCTGCGTGGTGCCCGTCTTGCCAGCGGCGGGCCGGTTCAGCTCGCGCACCGCCTTGGCCGTGCCCTCCTCCACCACGCTGCGCATCAGCGACGTGGTGAGGTACGCCACCGCCGGGGGCAGCGTCTCCTCGAAGGCGGGCTGGTGCTCCTCCAGCACCTTGCCGCTCGCGTCGCGCACGCGCAGCAGCATCAGCGGCTCGGCGTACTTGCCGTTGGACTGGAGCGTCGCGTACGCGTTGACGGCCTCCAGCATCGTCACCTCGCCGGTGCCCAGCGCCAGCGTGAGGTTCTCCGGCAGCGCGGAATGGATGCCCGCGCGGCGCGCGAAGTCGATGATGTTCGCCGGGGTGAGCGCCTCGATGAGGCGCACGGACACCGTGTTCTTCGACTTGGTGAGCGCCTCGCGCAGCGTCATCGGCCCCTCGAACTGGCGGTCGTAGTTCTGCGGCTTCCACGTCCTGCCCGTGTACGGGTCGCGGATGGCCTCGGGGGCGTCGTTCACCTTGGACAGCGGCGTGTAGCGCCCGCTGCCCATGGCCGCCGCGTACAGGAAGGGCTTGAAGGACGAGCCCGGCTGACGCCTGGCCTGCGTGGCGCGGTTGAAGGACGAGCGCTCCGCGTCATAGCCGCCCACCAGCGCCGCCACGTTGCGGTTGTCCGGCTTGATGACCACGAGCCCGCCCTGCGCGAGCGGCACCTGGTCCAGCGCGGCCTCCACGAAGGCCGGCGCGGGCGGCGCCTTGAGCACGCGCACGTAGACGAGCTGGCCCTTCTCGAAGACGTCGGAGGCCTTCTTCGGCGTGCCCTTGCCCTTCTGGCGCGCCCACGTCGCGGTGGAGAAGGGCACCTCGGCGGTGCGGCCCACCAGGTCCACGCGCGCGATGTTGCGCTTGTCGTCCACCTCGGTGACGTAGCCGGTGAGGCGCAGCCCCTCCTCCAGCGGCTTGAGGCGCACGGCGCGCGCCAGCTTCTCCTCCTCGGAGCGCGCGGCCTCCTCCTCGGGCGTCAATTCCGGCAGCTGCTCCTCGGCGCCGTCCTCATCCAGCTCGCCCCGCGCGGCCTGGGCCGCCTGGGGCTCCTCCTCCTTCTCCACCTGGGCCAGCGGCGCCAGGTCGGCCACGTAGCCCTGGTCCTTCTGCCGGCGCCCGGCCTCCTCGATGCGCGTGGTGATGAGCCCGCGCAGCCGCGTCCACTGCGCGTCCGTCAGCGTGCCCCGGGGGCCGCGGTAGCCCTGGCGCCGGTCCACCGCCTCCAGGCCCTCGCGCACCGCCTGCTCGGCGGCGACCTGCAGCTTCGGCACCATGGCGATGTCCACGCGCAGGCCTCCCTCCATCACCGCCTTCTCGCCGTACCGGGCGATGAGGGTGCGGCGAATCTCCTCCGCGTAGTACAGGCCCACCGGCTTCTCCTGGCGCGGCGCCAGGACGATGGGCTTGTCCATCTCCGCCGCCACCACGTCCTCCGGCACGAAGCCGTGCCGCGCCATCTGCTGGAGCACGTAACGCTGGCGCGACTTCGCCCGCGTGATGTTCGTCACCGGGTTGATGCGGTGGGGAATCTGCACGGTGCCGGCGAGCACCGCCGCCTCGCCGACGGACAAATCCTTGGCGTGCTTGCCGAAGTAGAAGAGGGCGGCCTCCTCCAGACCGTAGCGGCGCTGCCCGTAGTAGGACTGGTTGATGTAGAGCGCGAGAATCTGGTCCTTGGTGAGCGCCTCCTCCACGCGCGGCGTGAGAATCCACTCGCGCGCCTTGCGGTTGAAGCTGCGCTCGGGCGTGAGCAGCAGGTTCTTCACCACCTGCTGTGTAATCGTGGACGCGCCGGACTTGCGGCTGCCGGGGATGAGGTTCTTCACCGCGGCGCGGGCGATGCCGAACGGGTCCAGGCCCTCGTGCTTGTAGAAGTCCGCGTCTTCGGCCGCGAGGAACGCATTGCGCACGTGGGGCGGCAGGTCCTCCACGCGAATCAGCGTGCGCCGCTCGTGGGCGAACTCCGCGCACAGGCTGCCGTCCGCGCACGTCACCTTGGTGACCTGCGGCGGCTGGTAGTGGCGCAGCGCCTCCACGGAGGGCAGGTCCCGGCTGTAGTACAGGTAGCCGCCGACGAGCGCGAGCACCCCCAGCACGAAACACACGGCGCCGAGGATGAGCAGCCGCTTCGTCCAGCGCCACAGGCGGGCACCGAGCCCGGGGCGCGCCGGAGGCGGAGGCGCGGACGGGGAAGGCGTGGAGGGTTCGGGCGGATGGGGCATCACGGGAGCCGGGGTCATGGCACTTTCGAAGAGGGCTGCACGTTAGACCGGGGGCACGGGAACGGGAACCGGCCTGGAGTCCGCCCCGGGCCGGTATCCGAGCGGACAGGCGCTACGGCGCCGGGGCCACGGGGGCCGCGTCCCGCGCCCCGGCGAGGGGGACGCCCACCCGGGCCAGGCGATTCACGCGGTCCGCGTTGACGCGCGCCTGGACGTAGCGGGGCGACAGGCGTGTAGCGGTGGCATACGCGGCCCGGGCGTCCTCCACCCGGCCCAGCCGCTCCCAGGCCACCCCGAGGTTGTTGTGGACGTAGGCCACGTGGGGGAGCAGGGAGGCGGCCCGGGACAGCACGTCCGCCGCCTTCGCATCCTCGCCCGCGCGCAGGTACGCGAAGCCCAGGTTGTTGAGCGCGTAGCCGTGCTCCGGGTCCAGGTGCACCGCCTGCTGGAAGCGGAGGATGGCGGCCGGCAGCTCCCCGGCGCTCAGGTGGGCGCGGCCGAGCACCTGGTACGCCTCGGCGTCCTCCGGGTCTCGCACCAGGGCCTCCTCCCCCACGCGCACGGCCTCCGGGTAGCGGCCCAGCGACACCAGCAGTCGCGCCTGGTGCACCAGCGCGTCGGTGTCCTCGGGCAGCAGGCGGCCGAGCTGCTCGTACGCCAGCACCGCCACCTCCGTCTGTCCTCCCAGCCGGGCGAGCCGCGCGGCCAGTGCCAGCGCGTCCGTGTCGGCCGGGTCGTCATGCAGGGCGCGGCGGCACTCGGTGAGGGCGCCGGAGATGTCGCCCAGTTCCTTCAGCGTGCGCGCGCGGGCCAGGTGGTCCACGCGCCGGCCGTGGGTGTGCGGCAGGGCGAGCTGCTCGGCCGAGGCCTCCTCGCGAGGCTCCACGGACGGGACCTCCTCGTGCCAGAAGTGCGGGGGCGCCTCCTCGGTGAGCGCGAGCCGCGTCTCCTCCATGGGGCGCGGGTCCGGGGCCTCGCCACGGCGGGCCTGCTGGGCGATGGCCACCCACGGGCGCCACGAGGAGGGCAGGGGGATGTCGCCCCAGGCGGTGACCCCGAACACGGCGAGGCAGGCCGGCAGCAGCGACGTCTTGAGTGCCGGGGGCAGGCGGAAGCCCGGGCGGGGGGTGGCCTTCTTCGTCCTCGTGCTCATGGCGGCGACCTCGATGGGAGCCGTGTGCCGCACTCCCACCCGGGTGCCATTGCCACTGCCGTGCCAGGGCCCTTTCCCCTCGGAGGAGGCGCGAGGTGTGGCCTCCTGGCCACGGAGCAGGGGAAAAGCGTGGCGGGGGCGCGGGTGTCATGCAACGGTCCGCGCGATGAAGATCGCCACCTGGAACGTGAACTCGATTCGGGCCCGGCAGGAGCGGGTGCTCGACTGGTTGAGGACCGCGCAGCCGGACATCGTGTGCCTGCAGGAGCTCAAGTGCACGGACGCCGACTTCCCCACCGACGCGGTGCGGGAGGTGGGCTACCACGCGGCGGTGCACGGCCAGAAGACGTACAACGGCGTCGCCATCCTCGCGAAGGAGGAGCCCCGGGACGTGGTGCGTGGGCTGTCGGACGGCGTGGATGACACGCACGCGCGCCTCATCGCGGCCACCGTGGGCGGCATCCGCGTGGTGAGCGCCTACGCGCCCAACGGGCAGTCGGTGGACTCGGAGCAGTACCACTACAAGCTCCAGTGGTACGAGCGGCTGCGGCACTACCTCGACACGCGCCACAAGCCCGGTGAGCCGCTGGTGCTGGGCGGTGACTGGAACGTCGCCCCCGCGGACATCGACACCTACGACCCGAAGGAGTGGGAGGGCCAGACGCTCTTCACCGCCAAGGAGAAGGCCGCGCTGAAGAAGGTGTGTGACTTCGGACTGAAGGACGCCTTCCGCGTGCTGTACCCGGACGTGCAGAAGTTCTCGTGGTGGGACTACCGCATGCTGGCCTTCCCGAAGAACCGCGGCCTGCGCATCGACCACCTCTACGTGACGGAGTCGCTGGCCTCGCGGCTGGTGGCCTCGGACGTGGACCGCGAGGCCCGCAAGGGCAAGCAGCCGTCCGACCACGCGCCCGTCTGGATCGAGCTGCGCGCCTGAACTCCGAGCAGGCTCACGTCCAGAGCCTGTGGAGGGTGCGTCCAAGGCGTGTCTGGTGAGCGGCCCCTCCACGAGGCCGTTACGCGTGCTCGTACAGGTGAAAAGGGAGCGGCCCCTGCTCCATAGTGCGCCCTCATCCCCGTTGCCTGGCGGAACGGGCCCGCGAGGTCGGGGGCGCGCAGCGCCCAGGGGAGCACCGTGGCCACGAGCAAATCCACCGGCAGCCCGGAGCGCCCCCTGAGAGAGGAGGCTCCCGTCACGGACGGGGACTCCCGCGCGGGGGGGCCCGGCGCCAGCCCCGCCGAGCTCGCGGCCATGCTGGACGGCGTGGGCAACGGCGTGGTGGCGGTGGACCGGCACTGGCGCCTGACCTTCATCAACGCGTGGATGGAGCGTGTGCTGGGGCGCTCCCGGCAGAACCTGCTCGGCAAGGACCTCTGGACGGAGTTCCCCATCCTGGGCACCACCTCCTTCGCGGACGTCTACCGGCGCGCGATGCGCGACGGCGTCGAGGTCCTCCACGAGGACTTCGTGCCCACCTCCAATGCCTGGTTCGAGGCACGCGCCTCGCCGTCGCCCACCGGGCTCATCCTCTTCATCCGCGACGTGACGGAGCGGCGCCGCGCCGCCCAGGCCCTGGCGGACCAGGAGCAGGCCCTGCGCGAGAGCGAGGCGCGCTTCCGCAACATGGCGGACAACGCCCCGGTCATGCTGTGGATGACCGATGCCCAGGGCCAGTGTCTCTGGCTCAACCGCCAGTGGCACGACTTCACCGGGCAGTCGCCGGAGGAGGGCCTGGGCCTGGGCTGGCTGGACGCCGTCCACCCCGAGGACCGCGCCGTGGCTGGCGACACGTTCCTCTCGTCCCTCGCGCGCCAGGAGCCGTACCGGGTGGAGTACCGCATCCGCACGCGCCACGGCGAGTACCGCTGGGCCATCGACTCGGCGAGCCCGCGCTTCGGCCCTTCCGGCGAGTACCTGGGCTACATCGGCTCGGTCATCGACATCCAGGAACTCAAGCGCGGCGAGCAGCGCCTGTCCTTCATGTCCGAGGCGAGTCGCCTGTTGTCCGAGTCGCTCGACTACGAGGCCACGCTGGCGCGCGCGGCGCGGCTGTCGGTGCCCGCCGTGGGCGACTGGTGCATGCTGGACATCCTCGAGGAGGGCGGCGGCATCAAGCGCGTGGAGGTGGCCTGCGCGGACCCGGCACTGCTGCCGCTCGTGCAGAAGGCGTCGCGCTTTCCTCCCCGGTGGGAGGCCAATCCCGAGCATCCGCCCACCCGCGTCCTCCTGGAGGGGCGTTCGGTGCTGGTCGAGGACGCGGATGACGCGTGGAAGCAGCGCTCGGCCCTCAGCGCCGAGCACCTGACGCAGATTCGCGCCATCGGCTTCAACTCCATCATGTCCGTGCCGTTGATGGCGCGCGGGCGCACGCTGGGCGTCATCACCTTCCTGGCCGTCGCCCCGGGCCGGCGCTTCAGCCGCGTGGACCTGGAGATGGCCGAGGACCTGGCCCGCCGCGCCGCGCTCGCGCTGGACAACGGCCGCCTGTACCGCGAGGCGCAGCAGGCCGTGCGCGTGCGTGAGGAGTTCCTCCAGGTGGCCAGCCACGAGCTGAAGACGCCGCTGACGCCGCTGTCGCTCAAGCTCCAGATGCTGGCGCGCTCGGCGGAGTCCTTCCCGCCGGAGAACTGGCCGAAGCTGTCGGCCGACGTGGAGATGATGCGGCAGCAGGTGCGGCGCCTGTCGTCTCTGATGGACGAGCTGCTGGACGTGTCGCGCATCAGCTCCGGGCGCTTCTCGCTGACGCTGGAGCCGGTGGACCTGGCCGCCGTGGTGCGCGACACGGCGGCGCGCTTCGAGCCCGAGGTGCTGCGCCAGGGCGGCCGGCTGGAGGTGGATGTCCCCGAGTCCCTCCAGGGGCTGTGGGACTGGCAGCGGCTGGAGCAGGTGATGACGAACCTCTTGTCCAACGCGCTGAAGTACGGCGGCGGCCAGCCGGTGCGGGTGCGGGTGTGGCGCGAGGGCGACCGGGCCCGGCTGGAGGTGCGGGACGAGGGCATCGGCATCGCCCCGGAGGCGCTGCCGCGCATCTTCGAGAAGTTCGAGCGCGCGGTGAGCGACCGGCACTATGGCGGCCTGGGCCTGGGGCTCTACATCACCCGGCAGATTGTCGACGCCCTGGGCGGCGTCATCCGCGCCACGAGCGAGCCGGGCCAGGGCTCCACCTTCACGGTGGACCTTCCGCTGGTGACGCAGGCCGGCACCGCCACCTCCCACTGAGGCGGCTTCTTCGCTTCTCCTACTGGGACGCGTCAGGAGGACGTCAGGGGCGTGACACCGGGGGCATCGCGGCGGAGGCGTCTGGCATAGATTCGCCGGCCTCATGGCCCTGACCCGATTGGATTGTACGAAGTGCGACCGGACGTACGCGCCGGGCGTCGTGCTGAACCTGTGCACCGCGTGCAACGCGCCGCTGTTCGCGCGGTACGACCTGGAGCGCGCGGCGAGGACGCTTCGGCCGGAGGCGCTGGCCACGCGTGAGCGCTCCATGTGGCGCTACCACGAGGTGATGCCGGTGGAGGACCCGGCGCAGTGGTTGACGCTGGGCGAGGGCTGGACGCCGCTGTTGCCCACGCCGCGGCTGGGGGCTCGGATGGGGATGAAGCGGGTGTGGGTGAAGGACGAGAGCGGGAATCCGACGGGCTCTTTCAAGGCGCGCGGGCTGTCGGCGGCGGTGACGATGGCGAAGGTGCTGGGGGCGAAGGCGGTGTGCCTGCCGTCGGCGGGCAACGCGGGCAGCGCGCTGGGGGCGTACGCGGCGCGGGGCGGGCTGGAGGCGCACGTCTTCGTGCCGAAGGACATCGCGAGCCTGTTCCTGATGGAGACGCGGGCGTACGGCGCGCACGTGGAGACGGTGGACGGCCTCATCACGGACGCGGGGCGCATCTGCGCGGGGCTGGCGAAGGAGCACGGCTGGTACGAGTGCGCGACGCTGAAGGAGCCCTACCGCGTGGAGGGCAAGAAGACGATGGGCTACGAGCTGGCGGAGCAGCTCGGGTGGACGCTGCCGGACGTGATTCTCTATCCGACGGGGGGCGGCACGGGGCTCATCGGCATGTGGAAGGCGTTCGAGGAGATGGAGACGATGGGGCTCATCGGCTCGAAGCGTCCGCGCATGGTGGCGGTGCAGGCGGAGGGGTGCGCGCCGATTGTGAAGGCGCACGCGGAGGGCAAGCCGGACGCGCCGATGTGGCCCGGGGCGACGACGCATGCGCACGGCCTGCGGGTGCCGAAGGCGCTGGGCGACTTCCTGATTCTGCGCGCGGTGAAGGAGAGCGGCGGCACGGCGGTGGCCGTGACGGAGGCGGAAATCATCCAGGGCGTGAAGGACATCTCCGCGGCGGAGGGCCTCTTCGTGGCGCCGGAGGGCGGCGCGTGCGTGGCGGCGCTGCGCAAGCTCCAGGCGGCGGGGCAGGTGACGCCCGACGAGTCCGTGGTGGTGTTCAACACGGGCACCGGCTTCAAGTACGTGGAGAACATGGCCCCGCTGTGGTGACGCGGGGCTGAGGCGGACGGGCCGGCGGACAGGTGCCGCTACTTGCGCAGCCAGAAGAACGTGTCTCCGCTGTGCAGTGCCCGCTCCAGGAACTCGCGGAAGGAGGTGGCAATCGGCCGGACCCGCGGGTACGTCCCATGGTAGGCGTCCAGCAGTGGGTACCGGCCGTCGTGCTGCTGCGCCACATCCACGAGCACGAAGTCCGTGTCCTGGCAATCCACCAGCGTGTACCAGGACGGGGAGCCGGCCGCGTCCTCGTCCTGGCCCCAGATGGCCACCCGCGCGCGCTGGATTTCAGAGAGGGGCAGGAGGCTGTAGTTCGCATCCGGCAGTGGCCGGAACAGCTCCGCCCCGTCGCAGTGGAGGTAGAAGGCGCGCAGTTCGTCGTCGAGTCGCCATCCGACGCGCGCCTCGAAAGCGGCGACTTGCGCAGGCGTGGCCGGCGGGCGCGGGTAGTGCGCGCGGGAGACTTCAGCGAGCAGGTCCTCTATCTTCATGGTCAATCCACGTACGGCCTGTCGGGGTCGGCCGGATGTCTCCCCTCTGTGCGGCTCTTCGTTGCGAATGGCCGCTGGCGAAGCGTTGGATGTTGTCGCGGCCCATGCCGAGCTCAATTCATCTGGGATTCCTGGCAGGTTGTTCGCCTTGTGCCCACCCTGGTAGGTTCCCTGCTCTATGTGGAAGCACTCATCCAGCAGGGCGGTCCTCTTCCTTTGCCTTGTGGCAGCCGTTGCGTCCGCCCGAGGGCGGGAGGGCGCCCATGTCAGGACGTTGCTGCTGTCACAGCATCCGGACGATGCCACCCACCGGCTCCATGTGAAGGGGCAGGTTGTGACGGTCCTGCGATTCGAGCAGCCCTGTGATCCGGCAAGGACAAGGTTGCTGGGATGGGAAGGGCGGTTCGAACCGGTGGGCGTTGTTGGACGATGGGTGCTTCTGCAACCGCTCCGCGATCTTGCCGAGGATGAAGCGGTTCCCCTCCTCGTGACGCTTGCGGATGGAACGGAGGTTCCATTCCTCCTCAGGCCGGTGATGGAAGGGTGGCCGGATCAGCAGGTGAACGTGTTCAAGGACCGTGAGAGCCATGGCGCCATGGCCTCGGCCTTGAGAGAGGCCCTTGAGGAGAAGCAGGTGCTAGCGGAGCAACTCGAGCGATACCGCAAGGAGGAGTCCTCCGAGGACCATGCTCTCGCGGCGCTGCTGGCTTCTGGCGCGGTGAAGCAGACCCCCTTCAAGGTGGCCTATCGACTTGCGGACAGGGATGCGGAGTCCGACGTCGAGGCCATTTTTTACCGAGGGCGTGGCAAGGCGGCTGTTGTGCTCAAGGTCCGGCATCTCCATTCAGAACAGGCCTGGAGCATGAAGAAGGTCCGCCTCATGACGGAGTCCACCGGAATGGACCGAAGCGTGGCGTTCCGTTCGACAGACTCTTCTCTGGCCCCTGGGGAATCCGGGGTGGTTGCCATCGTCGCGGACAGGAGCGCTTTCGTGGAGGAGGGCAAGCTGACGAACCTCGTCCTGGAGGTGTACCGGCACGATGGAGTCCGGCAAGCCGTCATTCCACTGGCCCACCAGTTGAGCGGGAAGTAAGAGCGGGGCGCATGCGCTCCAAACGACTTGCGCTCGTGTGCTGCGCCGCCCTGCTCGCGGCTCCCTCGGGGTGCGCGACTTCCGGTGGAGTGGCTCTTCGTGCCGACGGAACCCCCGGACCGGAGGAGTGTCCGCAGAAGGCCCGTGAGGCCATGCGTTACTTGCGGCTGTTCGTCGGAGAGTCCGCATCGGTAGAACTCGATGCGAACCAGAGCCTGACCGACGCCATCACCCTGTATGAGGGCCCCATCGAGAGCATCCTCGACGAGGATCTCGGTCTGCTGGATGCGCCGGCCCGGCTCTATGGGCGGGTCTGGACGAGCGGCCCTCAAGTGGTCATCCGGTACTACGAAGCCCAGCCTTTGGATGGAGGCGACAATGTTCCCATCTGCGCCGTTGCCCGGCTCGGAATGGGGCAACTCCGGAAGCGGTCCGGCTCCAAGCCCGGAACCGCCATCCTTGGCTCTTCGCGCGCAGGCGTCTTCATCGTGGACAGCTTCAGATGAAACGGATGATGGACATTTCTCTCCGCATCGCTTGAGGTCTCCTCACGTGTCCACGGTGAGCTTCGTCCACCCCGCGGCGACGCGAATCTCCAGCACGCCGCGCTCGAACGTATGCGAGAGCGCGCCCGTCACGCCGCTGGCGTAGGGCAGCCCGTACACGCGAATCGTCTCCTCCGCGCGTGACAGGGGCAGCAGCCCCTCCACGCGCTGCTCCAGCTCGAGCACGCCGGCCCCCAGCCGCCCGCTCAGCGTGGTGAGGCGCGAGTCGCCATACCCATCTCCCGCGTCCTCGTAGAGCCGCCCGTGCACCTCCGGGGCCGCGTGCACGTGCCACTCCAGGTGGCTCCAGTTGGCCGTGGTGGTGTGCTTCGTCGGCCGCGTCAGCGCCACCGCGCCGCCCGCGCGCAGCCACATGGGCACCGTGTCCAGCGGCCCCTCCGCGATGACGTGCCGGCCGCCCTCGACAATCGCTCCCGGCCGGTCCAGCCCGGGCCACTCCATCCACAGGCCCGCGGGCAGGTACGCCAGCCGCTTCGTGTGTCCGGGGCGCACCACCGGCGCCACCAGCAGGGCCTCGCCGAAGAGGAACTGGTCGTACGCGGCCACCGTCTCCGCGTCCTCGGGCGTGTGCAGGACCAGCGGGCGCATCGGGGGCAGTCCCGTCTCCGCGGCCTCGTGCATCAGCGTGTAGAGCGTGGGCAGCAGCCGGTAGCGCCGCTTCAGCGCGTCGCGCGCCAGGGAGAGGTACGGCTCGCCGAAGCGCCACGGCTCCTGCGGCTCCGTGCCCTTGCCCGCGTGGTTGCGCATCAACGGGTAGAAGGTGCCCGTCTGCATCCACCGCACGAGCAGCTCGCCGCTGGGCATGCCGATGAAGCCGGGGATGTCCACGCCCGTGAAGGGCACGCCGGACAGGCCCAGCCCCACCAGCATGGGGATGCTCGTCTCCAGCTGCGTCCAGTGGCTGGAGTTGTCCCCCGTCCACACCGCCGCGTAGCGCTGGATGCCCGCGGAGCCCGCGCGCGTGAGGAGGAAGGGCCGCGCCTCCGGCCGCAGCTCCCGCAGTGCCTCGAAGGCCCCCTTCGCCATGCCCAGCGCGTAGACGTTGTGCACCTCCAGGTGCCGCTTGTCCCCGTGCCGCGCGTCGTACGGCAGCGTCTTGCCCTCCACCGTGCCGATGCCCTGGGCGCGCTCGTTGGAGATGG
Organism: Pyxidicoccus fallax; assembly: GCF_012933655.1. Taxonomy (GTDB): domain Bacteria; phylum Myxococcota; class Myxococcia; order Myxococcales; family Myxococcaceae; genus Myxococcus; species Myxococcus fallax. Next base: position 13,759 of record NZ_JABBJJ010000305.1, read on the forward strand.
TGAAGATGCCCACGTCCGGCTGCACCGCGAAGCAGGCCGGCTCGTTCATGTCGTTCCAGAAGCCGGCCACGCCCAGCGCCACGAAGTCGCGGTGCAGGCCGCCCCACCAGCGCTGCACCTCGTCGCGCGTGAGGTCCGGGAAGACGGCGGGGCGCGGCCACACCTCGCCCACCAGCACGTCGCCGCGGTCATACCGCACGAGGAAGTCGCGCTTGCGAGCCTCCTCGTACACGGACCACCCGGGCTCCTGCTTCAGGGCCGGGTCGATGATGGGCACCACGCGCACACCCTCGGCGGCGGCGTCGCGGATGAGCGCCGCCGGGTCCGGGAAGCGGGTGCGGTCCCACGTCCAGACCTTGTAGGTCTCCATGTAGTCGATGTCGAGGTACACGCAGTCCAGCGGCAAGTCCCTCGCGCGGTAGCCGCGGATGACGCCTCGCACGTCCTGCGCGCTCTCGTAGCCCCAGCGGCTCTGCTGCGCGCCGAGGCTCCACAGGGGAGGCAGGGGCATGCGGCCGGTGAGCGTGGTGTAGCGCCGCACCACGTCCGCGGGCCGGGGGCCGACGAAGAGGTAGCAGTCCAGCTCCGGGCCCCAGGACTCCCAGGCCATCTGCGTCCCGTCGGACAGCGCGACGTCCACCTCGGAGCGCCACGTCTCGTCGAGGTACATGCCCCAGGCCACGCCACCGCGCAGGCCCACGAAGAAGGGGATGGACTGATAGAGCGGGTCGGTGTCCGGGTGGTGCGGCATCACGTCCGTGTTCCAGAACGTGAAGTGCATGCCGCGCTTGTCGAGCGGGCCCACCTTCTCGCCGAAGCCCAGGTAGGACTCGCCCGGGGGCGCGTGCAGCGTGAGCCACGAGCGGTACGTGCTCATGGGGTAGCCGGACTTCACCTCGCCGGCCACGCGGGTGCTGCGCGCCAGCTCGCGCCCCTCCGCGTCGAGGAAGCGCCACGTGCCGGTGTCCATGGCCAGCTCCAGCGCCACGTCCTCGGTGCGCACCCGCACGCGTCCTTCCTCGCGCGTGACGTCGAGGGGACGCAGGCCGGCGGCGCCCACCACGGCCCACGAGCGCTTGGGTGGCAGTTGGGGGTGCAGGAAGCCGACGGTGGAGGAGGTGGGGGCGTGACGGAGCCGCAGCACGCCGGGCAGGGGGCAGGAGATTTCGACGGTGGCCCGCGGTCCCCACAGCCGCAGGCGGGCAGGCTCGACGGCCAGCTCTTCGATGCGCATATGCGCCGATTCTACGGAGGGCGGGCGAGCAGGCGGCGCGCGAAGAATGTCAGGGGCGCGCGAGATGTTCTTCCCGAACACCCGTGTGCCCTCGAAGACACGGCTTCCAGCACCTGGCCGACGCTTCCACACGAGGGGCATGGGCCGAGGAGGCGGAGGCGAGATGAGGCAGCGGACATCCCGCAGGGGTTCGTGGTGGTTCCCGCGTGCGGGTGGGGCGCTGGGGACGGCGGCGGTGCTCCTGTCGGGCGCCGGGTGTGAACGCACGAAGGACACAGGACGCACGACCATGGCATTCGAGGGACCGCGGGGCGATGCCCTGCACACGTTGAGGAGTGATGGACGCCTGCGGGCGCGGCCGGGCAACACCCGCGTCGAGCAGACGGGGCCGAAGGGGCTTCAGCCGCTGGGGCT
>NZ_JABBJJ010000306.1 GCF_012933655.1 Pyxidicoccus fallax
CCCCTTGCGCCCCGAGCCCCGCCACCAGGAGTCACGCGGGAAGCGCCCCCGTGTCCCGAGAGCCCCGCGGCGGGGCGCCCGCCATCCCTCGCCGGCGCCCCGTCCCTGCCTCACATGGGCCTTCGGGCCCCCTCCCCTGGCCTGGAAGGCTCAGGGGCAGTCGCACATGCGGGGCGCGTTGTCTGCGCGGCCACGGAGCTGGCGTCAGGGCTTCGCGCCATCCTTCGACGCCGCTTCCGGGTGCAGCAACCGGAACAACTCCTCCAGGCCGCGCCCCAACGAGGGCCCCGGCTGCAGCAGCGCCATCGAAGGCACCTCCACCCAGCGCGCGCTCGACAGTCCTGGCAGCGCGCGCAGCTTGTCCTTGCCCACGTCCACGTCCGCCGCGTCCACCACCACGTCGGGCCGGGCCCGCAGCACGCGCTCCACCGAGTACACGGGATACGCGGAGCCCCCATCCGCCGCGACGTTGAGGGCCCCCGCGTCCTTCAGCAGCTCATGCGCGAAGGAGCCGGGTCCCGCCACCACGAGCGGCTCGAAGCCATAGACGAACAGCACGCGCGGAGCGGGCAGCTTCTTCGCGGCCTCGCGGATGCGGGTGCGCGTGGCCTCGATGCGGGAGATGACGGCCTCCGCCTCCTTCGCGCGGCCGAGCGCCCCGCCCACCGCGCGCATCCCCACGAGCACGTCCGTCACCGAGTGCAGCGGCAGCAGCAGCACGGGCACGCCCAGCTCCGCCATCTTCTCCACGGGGCGCTGGTTCCCCGGTCCCGGCTGCACCAGGACGAGGTCCGGCTTCAGCGCCACCACCGCCTCGACGGACGGGTCCACGAAGCCACCCACGCGCGGGAGCTTCGCCACCTCCTTCGCCTCGTCGAAGCGGGACACGCCCACCAGCGTGTCGCCCGCGCCCAGGGCGATGACCATCTCCGTCAGCGACGGCGCCAGCGTCACCACGCGCCGCACGCGCGCCGGCGTCGGCGGGCCCAGCGAGCGAGGCCCCTGGGGCGTGGGAGCGCCGGCCGCGCCAGCCGCGTCAGCGAGGAGACACAGCACGGTGGCGAGCAGGACGAGGCGTGGAGTGGATGGGCTCACGTGGGTTCTCACGATGGATTCACTTTCACGGCAGCGCCGTGAGGTCGATGGCATTGGACACGGGCCGGCGGGGGTCCACGGGGCACGCCTCCAGCGCGGGGCCCCGAGCCTGGGGTGTCGAATATCCCCGGCGCTCCACGAGCTGGCCGTCCCGCACCTCCACCACGAAGACGCGCCCGGCGTTCGTGTCGCCCAGGTACACGGCGTTGCCCGCCACGGCGAAGCGTCCGGCCACGGCGACGCGGCAGCCCGAGGTGCCCGGCTCGCAACCCGGACTCAGCGCATACGAGGCCACGGGCACGTCGTCCTTCACCAGCACCAGCCCGGTGGCGCGCACGGCGTCGGCGCGGTTGCCATTGCTGCCGTCCAGGCGGGCCTCGCCCAGGCAGGCCACCACGAGCTGGTCGCCCACGCCCTCGACATAGCCCGCGTTGAGACAGGCCTCCGCACCCAGGTCGATGGCGCTCACGCCCCCATCCGCCGGGTCGATTCGCGCGAGCATGCCCGGCCCGTTGGGCCGGTAGTCGTTGTACGGGTTCAGGTTGGTGAGGGCCACGTACACGCCCGCGTCCGTCGCCGTCGCCGAGTACGGCAGCGGCAGCACCGTGCCACCATCGAAGGACTTCCGGTCGATTCCCATGAGGGAGATCGTGTCCAGCTTGCGCGGCTGCTCGGGGTTGGAGACGTCCACGCGGGCCACGGCGTTGCCCGACGCGAAGTCGGAGCCGGCGGTGCCGAACAGGGGGATGTAGAGCGTGCTGCCCCACTTCGCGACGGCCTGCGGACTCGTACTCGGCCCCAGGTGGATCTGCGTCACGGTGCGCAGGCCCAGGCCGCCGCCCTGCGCCGCGCCCTCGCGCTTGAGCACCTGGAGCGTGTTGTTGACGGAGTCGACGACGTAGACGTACGGCGGGTCCACGAGCATCTCGTTGGGAGAGGCGGACACCGAGCCCAGCGAGTCCTCCTCCACCACGGTGCCCAGCTCGCCACCCGCGGCCTGGAGCAGCTTCGAGTTCGTCGCGTCCGCCGCGAGCACGAACCCATCCCACGCCGCGAGCGACTGCACGCCCGCGCCGAACTGCCGCCGGGGTCCGAGCGCGTCCGTCTCCGCCTGGATGCCCACCAACTGCCCGTTGGTGTAGCAGGCCGTCACCACGTCGTACGCGCACCGGCCCGCATGGCACGACTGCACGTCCGGACACACGTTGCCGCAAGCACCACAGTTCAGCGGGTCCGCGCTCAAATCGAGGCACGAATCCCCACAGCGCGTCGTGCCCGCCGAGCACCCCTCGCGGCACGTCCCCGACTCGCACACCTGTCCGGAGGCGCACGCGTTGCCGCACGCGCCACAGTGGGCCACGTCGCTCGCGGTGGACACGCACGCACCGCCGCAGGACTCCGTGCCAGGGCGGCAGCCGCACGCGCCCTCCTGGCACACCTGCCCGGCGCCGCACGCATTGCCGCACGCGCCACAGTTCGCGGTGTCACCGCCCAGGTCCACGCAGGTGTCACCGCAGACGGTGAGGCCGGAGGTGCACACCACGCCCTCGTCCGGGCAGCCCGTGAGCGTCAGGCTCGCGATGGCCGCCAGCAGCATCAGCGGCGCGAGGGAATGAAGCGAGCGCGTCCCGGTCCTCCGCCACACCGGGCGTGGCATCAGTGGCGCGAGGGAACGAAGAGAGTGCGACATGGGGCTCCTCGGGTGAGGACGGGGTTGAAGACGCGAAGGCGTTCCGGCCCACCGCCTCGCCGAACGTGGCATCAACCGCTCAAGGAGACGAAGCGAGCGCGGCATCAGGCTCCTCGGGAGCAGGAGAGACGGATGGCGTGGAAGCCTCGCGACCCAGCGCCGCTTCACGAGAGGGCGAAGCAAGCGCGGCCCGGGGCTCCTCGCGTGAGCCGGAAGCCTCCCGGTCCACCGCCACGCCGAGCGTCACGTACGCGGCGCGGCCGGGCAGCGGGAAGCCGGTGAAGTCGTAGGCCCGCGCGTCGAGGAGGTTCTTCACCTCCACGGACAGCGTGAGGTCGGGGCCATGCAGGAAGGTGCTGGACGCGCCCACGCTCACCAGCGTGCGCGAAGGCAGGCTGCGCGAGCCGGTGCGGTTCACGAACTGCGAGGACTGGTACAGCACCTCGGTGCGCGCGTTGAGCCACTCCGGCCCCGCGCGCACGCGCCCCACCCACTTGTGCCTCGGGCGGTACGGCAGGTCCTTGCCGAAGAAGCGCGGGTCGCCGAAGCGATTCTGCGTGCGCAGCCACGTGTAGCTGGTGCTGGCGGACAGCCACGAGAGCGGCCGGGCCTCGCCCTCCAGCTCCACGCCCCACACCCTCGCGGCGTCGAAGTTGTACGGGCGCGCCAGCAGCGGCGGGTACAGCTCGTACGCGATGAGATTCTCGTACACCGCCGCGAAGCCGCCCGCGGTGGCGCTCCACCGGGACGCGCCCTCCTCCACCTCGGAGTCGGAGCGCCACGACACCGCCGCGTCCGCGTACAAGGCGCGCTCGGGCTTCAGCCCCGGGTTGGGCAGCAGCGTCCCCTGGCGGATGTACAGCTCCAGGAAGGACGGCGCGCGGTGCGACTGGCCACCGTTGGCGCGCAGGCTGAAGCCGCCGCCCAGCGCCACGGATGCGCCCAGCTTCGGCGACAGCAGCCAGTACGGCCCCACGCGCTCCACCCGCATCGACGGCACCACCTTCACCGCGCCGCCGAGCAGCCGCAGCTCGTCCATGGCCATGACGCTCGCGCGCCACCACGAGGCCTCCTGCGCGCCCTGTGTCTCGGTGACGTCCTCGGCGGAGGTGGCCACGGTGACGGTCAACGCGTGCAGGTCACCGAAGGGCCTGCGCCCCTCCAGCTCCACGCCGCCCACCGAGTGCCGCTGCGCGCCGCCCGCGCCGGGCAGGCTGCCCGTCACCTCCAGTCCGTCGCGACGGAAGAAGCCTCGCGCGCTGCCCTGCCCCGCCACGCCGAGCGAGCCCGACCAGCGCAGTCCCAGCGCCAGCCGGCCCAGCTCCTGATTGCCCGAGGACTGGGGGTTCTGCACCGTGCCGGGGATGGCGCGGTCCTCCAGCGACAGCTCCGCGAGCGCGTCCATCCGCGAGCCCCCGGGCAGCCGCCGCCGGTAGCGCAGGAGCGCGCCGCCACCCCGGGCGTCATTGCGCGCGCGCAGCTCCGAGGTGACCGGGTTGCCATCCACGGCGGGCAGCTCGTCCAGCTCGTAGGCGAAGTCCCCGTCCGAGCGCCCCGCGTGCACCAGCAGCAGCGCCTGCCCGTCCAACAGCGGACCGGTGGCCGCCACGTGGCCCAGCACCGTGTCCCAGCTCCCGTACGTCACCTCGCCGCTGGCGCGCAGGTTCGGGCCGGGCGCGCGGGTGATGATGTTCACCGCGCCGCCCAGGCCTCCGGAGCCGTAGCGCGCGCCCGCGCCACCGCGCAGCACCTCGAAGCGCTCCACCAGCGCGGCCGGCACCTGGGACAGGTCCGCCATGCCGCCCGCGCCGTTGAGGGGAATGCCGTCCAGGAACACGAGCACGCCGTTGGACGCGGCGCCGCGCACCACCAGGCTCTTGCTCTGCCCGTAGCCGCCGGAGTCCTGCACCGCCAGCCCCGCCGAGCCCACGAGCAGCTCCGCCGTGTCGCGCGCCTCGCCCGCGCGCTCGCGGGCGTCGATGACGGTGATGGCGCCGGTGGGGTCCCTGCGCTCGGGGGACTCGGGAGGCGGCGGCGTCTTCCCGCGGACCACGGTGGTGCGGGGCGCCGGGGCCTCCTCGGGCGCGGGGGCCGGCGCCTGAGACGCGCCGTCACCGGGCGCCTGGGCCCACGCGAGTCCGGGACTGTCGAGCGCCAGGCACGCCACGAGCCCGGCGAGGAAGGACCACCGCATGCTCCGCCTTCCGCTCTCTCCATCGAAGAGAGAAGGCCACCCGCCCGTGCCGGTGAAGGGCACGGCCGAACCCCTGGGCAGGTCTCCTGGCTGACGGGCTCCGGAGTCAGGCGCACGCCGCGCCATTCCGGAAGGGGCCTTCCGCCTTCCCCCGGAGCGCCGCGAGGCCGCTGCCGGAGTGGCGACTGACCGAAGTCCCCGGCCCTGACCTCAGGGCAACCCGTTCACAGTGGCGGGACCGCGCCGGATTCGCACCGGCTTCCCTCTTGAAAGCCCGACATGGGCACCCAAGGGCGCACCCGTTCTAGGGGGTCACCCCCCGCGCGTCAAGCGAGCGGGAGGCGGCAGCGCGGACGCACGCACGTACTGCTCGAAGGCGCACGGCTGGAGGAACAACAACTCCACGCCGCCCAGCCGCAGCGAGGCCCGGCGGAACAGCGGCGCCGGCCGGCCGGGGACGATCAACACCCCCTCCTGGAACGTGCCGTTGTGGCTCTCCAGGTCCGTCACGCTCCACATGCCGGTGTGCGGCTCCCGCCGGAAACGCGCGTGTATGCGCGACACGGTGGGCTCCGACAGGACGATGTCACACTCGGGGCTGCGCCCCACCGTCACCTCGGAGGAGCCTCCGGGCAGGCGCGGGCGGACCTCGAAGACGAGCGGCTCCACCGAGCGCACCTGGGGCCGGCGCCCCGTCTGGGTGATTCCCTCCACCGAGCGCTTGAGCGATGTCGCCGGTGCGGGCACGCACTCCCACACCAGCACGGGCCCGTGCAGGCCGCGCAGCAGCGCCTCGCGGTCGACGCGCAACTGGGAGGCCAGGGTGGACAGCCGATGGAGCACGGGCACGCTCCTCCTGCGCGAGACGGCGGAGGTGCCAACCTGTGCACGGGGGTTCCTACCCGACACCCCCTCGCTGACGAATTTCCCCGGAACACAATGCCCCTGCCGGGGCATCCCGGAGTGAACCGGACGACAGTGCGCGAGGGCTACTCCGCCGTCTCCTCCACGGGCGCACACGGAGTGCCCGCGTCCGGCACCTCCGGGGCGCAGTCGGGCGGAGCCCCTTCCTCGCTCGGGCCACCATCCCCGGTGGACTGGGGCCCGGAGCCCCCGTCCACATTGTTGAAGGAGGCGACCGGGTCCTCCACGGCACAGCCGCCCGCCCACGCCAGCAGCCCCACGAGGAGCCACACGCGCGAGCCGGGGAAGCAGGAGAAACGGGGCGAAGGGATACGGTTCATCGGTCTCACTCTCGCGCGGCGACACTCACGGAAGAACCAGGAACGAGACCGCCAGCCGGGGCCGCACCGGCCAGCCGCGGTGGAGGGGCTCGAAGCCATTGTTGGTGACGTAGCCCAGGATGGGGCGGCCGACGACGACATCCACCGAGGCGGTGCCCTCCACGGCGAAGCGCCGGGCGAAGCGCCAGCGCAGGGACGTCTCGGGCCCGGTGAGGAGCGCGGGAATGAGGCGCGGGTCCTCGGGCCGGACGCCCCGGAAGAGGGGGAACGTGGACCGGGAGAAGACATGGAGGCCCGCGCCCGCGCCCACGGCCCACCGCCACCCCGGGGACTGGAGCAGCGGCGTGTCCAGCCAGAGGCCGAAGGTGTACTGCCCGAACTGCACCTCGGTGCGCTCGTCGACGAGGGTGTTCGGCTGGCCCGCGAGGAACTGGAAGCGCAGGCGCCAGGAGGGGAACTCCCACCCGGCCGCGAGCACCAGCCCCTGGTAGCCCGCGGACGTGTACCCGTCGAGCGAGGCCAGTCCGCCCACCATGAGCTGCCACTGGACGGAGGAGCGCGGCTCGGGAGCGGCGGGTGGAGGCGTCTGCGCCTGAGCGCGCGAGCCCGTCCCCACGAGAAGCGCCAACATCACCCCGAGCCGAAGCCCCACGGTCCCCGATGCCATGGGGCCGGACGCTAACGCCCGGGGGCGCGACGGGGAAGCCCCGCGATGACCGGCTCGTCCCATCTTCCGTCCCGTCACGCGCCTCTCTTGCTCCCCGAGAGGGCACTGGAGCATCGCCGCCCGTCCTCGAATCGAGACGGTTTTCGCGTCCCTGCACGGTGCGTGGCGCGCGTCCCGAGGGAAGCACCGCTGGCACGCTGGCTGCTCTATGCGCCGTCGACCTCAGGCGGTCGAGCTGACGAGGCGACCGCGCCGTGGTGGCGCGGTGAGGACGTGGAGGTGGTTGATGCTGATGGCGGGAAAGCGACTGGCGGTCTTCTCCATTCGCGAGGGCAAGGGCGGGAGCATCTGGGTACGGGCGGGGAGCGCCTTCGTGAACAAGGACGGCTCGCTGAACGTGTTGCTGGACGTGCTGCCGCTGGACGGGAAGCTGCACGTGCGCGAGGCGGCGGAGAAGCGGGACACGGCGGCGACGGCGGGCGGGCGGTACGCGGGTGAGCCGGGGCTGGACTCGATGCCGGTGGGAGGCCACTCGTGAGGGCGCTGTGGGCGGTGGCGCTGGGACTGCTGCTGTGCGCGCCCGGCGTGGCCCAGGCCGGCAAGCTGCGCACGCAGTACACGGGCACGGTGAACCTCAACGAGGCGACGGCGGAGCAGTTGGACCTGCTGCCGGGCGTCGGTGAGAAGGCCGCGCAGCGCATCATCGAGCATCGCAAGAAGCGGCCCTTCAAGCGCGTGGAGGAGCTCGTGCGCGTGAAGGGCTTCGGGAAGAAGAAGTTCCTCAAGCTCAAGGAGCACCTGGCGCTGGCCGGGCCCACGACGCTCCGGGTGGAGCAGGTGATTCCTCCCCCCGAGAGAAAGGAGGTGACCGACACGGACAAGAAGGAACCCTGAAACGGAACTCCGGCAGTGGGGCCGTCGCCCGGGATTTCTCTCGTGGCCTCGGGCGGCGGCCCTGTCGTGGGACGCGTACGCGGGTAAAATTCGTACAAGCCGGTCCCACGTGGCTGGCGGTACATCGTCCGTCCATCCAGAAGGAGTCCCCATGCGCGACAACAACAGCAAGCGTGCAGCTCCCGCGGTGACGGCGAAGTCGCTGGAAACGACGTACGTCCACCTGCGCAACAACCAATCCGCGGCCGATATCGAGGTCACGCCGACGTTCTGGCAGGAGCTGGGCGCAGGAAAGCGGCCCGAGCTCGACGAAGGACGCACGCTCATGCAGTTCGACTTCACCGAGGACTGGGCCACGTGGGAGCGGCATCCGGCGGGCGACGAGGTGGTGGTGCTGCTCTCGGGGAAGGCGGACCTCATCCTCGAAGTGGACGGGCGCGAGCAGCGCGTGACGCTCCAGAAGCCGGGGGAGTTCGTCAGCGTGCCCAAAGGCGTGTGGCACACGGCGAGGACGTCCACGCCCTGCTCGATGCTCTTCGTGACACCGGGCGCGGGGACCGAGAACCGGCCCCGGTGACGTCTGTCCCACCGCGTCAACGCCGGGCAGGCGGGGAGGCAGGCTCCCGGAGCGGTAGCCAACCGGGAGCATCTTGGTAGGCTCCGCCGCCATGAACCGACGCCTTACGCATCTGCTCACCGCGCTGCCCGTGACGGCGGCGCTGGTCGCCCCGCCCGTGCTCGCCTGCACCAGCATGCTGGTCAACAAGGGAGCCACGACGGACGGCGCCACCCTGATGACGTACTCCGCCGACGCGCACGAGCTGTACGGCGAGCTGTACTACACGCCCGCGCGCCGCCATGGCCCGGGCGCCATGCGCGACATCATCGAGTGGGACACGGGCAAGTTCCTCGGCCGCATCCCCGAGGCGCCGGTGACGTACTCGGTGGTGGGCAACATGAACGAGCACCAGCTCTCCATCGGCGAGTCCACCTTCACGGGCCGCGAGGAGCTGGAGGGGCCGGCGGGCATCGTCGACTACGGCTCGCTCATCTACATCGCCCTGGAGCGCGCGAAGACGGCGCGCGAAGCCATCCAGGTGATGACGAAGCTCGTCGCCGAGCACGGCTACGCGTCCACGGGTGAGAGCTTCTCCATCGCCGACCCGAAGGAAGCGTGGCTGCTGGAGATGATTGGCAAGGGCAAGGGCCAGAAGGGCGCGGTGTGGGTCGCCCGGAAGGTGCCCGAGGGCCACATCACCGCGCACGCCAACCAGGCGCGCATCACCCAGTTCCCGCTGAACGACCCGGAGAACGCCATCTACTCGCCGGACGTCATCTCGTTCGCGCGGGAGAAGGGCTGGTTCAAGGGCGCGGACAAGGACTTCAGCTTCGCGGACACGTACCACCCGCTGGACTTCGGCGGGCAGCGCTTCGCCGAGGGGCGCGTGTGGAGCATCTTCCGCCGCGCGGCGCCGTCGCTGAAGCTGGGCGTGGAGTACGCGGACGGCTCGGCGCCGGGCAAGCGGCTGCCGCTGTGGGTGAAGCCGGACAAGAAGCTGTCCGTGCAGGACACCATGGCGCTGATGCGGGACCACTTCGAGGGCACCCCGCTGGACATGACGAAGGACGTGGGCGCGGGCCCGTACGCGGCGCCCTACCGCTGGCGGCCGATGACGTGGGAGGTGGACGGGAAGAAGTACGTCCACGAGCGCGCCATCTCCACGCAGCAGACGGGCTTCTCGCTCGTGGCGCAGATGCGCGGCTCGATGCCGGCGCCCATCGGCGGCGTGCTCTGGTTCGGCGTGGATGACACGGCGATGACGGTGTACACGCCCATGTACGCGGGCATCCGCGAGGTGCCGCGCAACTTCGCGCAGGGCGTGGCCAGCCGTGGCCAGTTCTCGTGGGACTCGTCGTTCTGGGTGTTCAACTGGGTGTCGAACCAGGCCTACGCGCGCTGGAGCGACATGAGCGTGGACGTGCAGCGCGAGCAGGGCGCGCTGGAGGGACAGTTCCTCGCGGACCAGGCCGCCATCGATCAGGCCGCGATGGAGCTGTACAAGCGCAGCCCGGAGGAGGCCCGCAAGTACCTGACGGACTACTCCGTCAAGCAGGGCGAGAAGGTGCACGGCCGCTGGCGCAAGCTGGGTGAGAACCTGCTCGTGAAGTACATCGACGGCAACGTCCGCGACGAGCAGGGCAAGGTGAACCACCCGAAGTACCCGGAGAGCTGGTACCGGCGCATCGCCCAGGAGAAGGGCAAGGCGCTGGAGATGCCGCCCGAGCCGAAGAAGGAGGAGCCGAAGCCCCAGGCCGCTCCGGCCGCTCCGGCGCAGAAGCCCGCGTCGAAGCCCACCGTGGCTCCGGCGCCGTAGTCCGTCGCCTCTCATCGCTGGCCCTTCCCTTCTCCTGGCGGGAAGGGCCTAGGCATTGTCTGATGGAAATACGCGCGTCAGTTGTTGCCTCCCAGGGATGTCCTAGAAGAGAGGCAAAGGCGATCCGCAGCCGAGGGAGGCTGTCCTGCCCTCGGCTGCTCGGAGCCCGTCGGGTTGTAATCAAGCTGACGCCGGGCCAGCACAACGAACTGACCCGGGCGAGCGACTTGCGGATGCACGCAATGGGCGAGGCCTGCGTCGTTGACTGCGGGTACTACGCGAACTGGCTCCGCGCTCCGCTCAAGTTCTTCAGCATGAATGCCGCCATCGCCTCCAAACTGGAGCGGCGCAGAGTTCTCGCGAAAGACCGGAAGATCTATACCCCTCGCTATTTGATAGAAAGGTTCTTCCATAGTCTCAGTGCTTCCGCCGCCTCGCAACGCGATATGAGTAGACGTCCGGGAGTTACCTCGCCCTCATCCACACCGCCTGCACTCGGATGTGGCTCAATTAAGCTCCCCTAGCGCACTCAGCCCAATTTAATTCTCAGAATCAGCCCCTCCATCGCGACAACAGACAAATACGCCTGCTCTCAAGATGGGTCACTTTTAACCTCATTTATCTTGGAAGTCGCCCTGAAGCCTAAACGTCAACCTTGACAGCGATTCGCTCACGCGACTTCAATGCATCAAGGACAAGCTCATGGCACTACGATTTTCAGGCACTTTCGACGAACTACAGACCAAACTCGCTGTCCTTAAAGGCCAGGGACAGTGGCGACACGTAAACGACAACCAAAAACAGTTCCAGCACAACAACGGGGGCGTCGCAAACTGGTACCCATCAACTGGGTCTTTTTATTTTCAGGGCAAAGATGAGGGACGAAAGAAACTGGAGGAAGTTGTCACCGCAGCACTCTCCGACACTGCCGGCGGTTCTGCCGCTGCAAGTGAGCAGACAGCCCCCCCCTCGCCCCAGCCGTCCACTAGCGTTAAATCCACCGAACGTAAGCCACAAGCAAGCCAAACAACGGAAAGTTCTCGCAGCGAAGCCCCCTCCCCAGCAGCAAGTGGCATCGCGGAGTCAGCACCCACGGGGCACACTCCACTTGGCCAGACTTTTTCGGAATCTGAACTAATTATTGGACTTGTGGGCGCGGTCGGAACCGAATTGAAGAAGGTTATCGACACGCTCTCAGACCGACTGAAAGTGTTCGGCTATGTCGTCAGTCAAATTCGTGTTTCTGACGAAATCATAACAACGATTTCAACCAAGAACAAGACAGACCATCAAAGTGAATTCAACAGAATTGAGAGCATGATGAATGCGGGCGACCTTGCCCGTAAAGAGTCGGGTGACAACGCGGTATTGGCCCTTGGAATTGCCGCCAAGATCGCTCACGACCGCACATCCAAGACGCATCTCCCTCGTCGTGCTTACATTGTAAATTCCCTAAAGCATCCTGAAGAAGTCGAAAGACTAAGAGAAATATATCCTCAAGGGTTCTACTTACTAGGCGTGCATTCTGATCAACCACGCCGGCATCAATACCTAGTAAACGAAAAGCGACTCACCCCCGAGCAAGCAACTCTACTGATGGACCGAGATGAAAACGAAAATCTCGAGTATGGACAACGCACAAGCGATACCTTCCATATGTCCGACTTTTTCGTTCGTCTCGACGGAAACGACGACAAGCTAAAAGACAGCATCTGGCGGATCCTGGATATTCTCTTTGGAGACCCGTACAGAACGCCGACATTCGACGAATTCGCAATGTTCATGGCGTTCTCAGCATCTCTGCGCTCTGCCGATCTGTCTCGCCAAGTTGGTGCGGTAGTTGCTAAAGACAATGAGATTCTCGCCACCGGAGCCAACGACTGCCCTCGATTCGGCGGAGGACTGTATTGGCCCGACTATGACGAAGGCAAACGACGGATTGTCGACCGTGATGATGGGCGGGACTATATGCGCGGCCAGGACAGCAACAAGTTCGAGCAGGCTCGCATCATCGACGACATCATCAAGAACGTTGAAGCCGTAGCCGACAAGGAAAAATTCCGTAAAGCACTTGAGCAGACCCGCATCAGCGATTTGACTGAGTTTGGCCGAGTGGTTCACGCAGAAATGGAGTCGCTGCTTGCCTGCGCGAGAAACAGTATCAGCGCCCGAGGCGCAACCGTTTACTGCACTACATTCCCATGCCACAACTGCGCCAAACACATCATTGCCGCAGGAGTTCGTCGAGTCGTGTATGTTGAGCCATACCCAAAGAGCAAGGCTGCGGAATTTCACACAGACTCAATCACGCTCGGATTCTCCGATAATGAGAAGACAGTGCGATTTGAGCCATTTGTGGGAGTTGGGCCAAGGCGATTCTTCGACTTGTTTTCCATGCGTCTAGGCTCTGGCTACCGCCTGAAACGCAAGGATCGTAATGGAGCAACTTTACAATGGAAGCCGGAATCAGCAAGATTGCGAATCCAGATGCTTCCCTTCTCGTACTTGGACTTGGAAACAGCGGCAGGAAGGTTGTTCTCACAGCACCGAAAAAAGCTGGGCGCACAATCATGACAAAAATTAAGCGTGACTCTCCTCCTGACAGCTCTGCAAGCCAAGTTTCCTTTCTCCAACACTTGGAAACAGCAAGTACGGTCATTGATGCATGGCCCGCTTGGAAACAGGAAATTGCAGGCCGCATCTTTGTCAGCTCGGCATCAAGCGAATTCATAACAAACGCATCTGACGCAAGGACATTGCCAAAGGTGGCTCAAGAACAGAGCCAAGACGCCTGAACTCACCAGCAACTCAAGCTCTTCACAGAGCCAGAACGAACGAGTAAATGCCTGCTAGGTTGTTCCCTAACCTGTGCACAAAATAGATCGGGCATTGCCTCACACTAGTGGCTCTTCCCGTCTCCTGTCGGGAAGAGCCATGGTCCCTGTCAGAGATCGGCGCACAGATAGTAGCACTCCCCCCTGGCTTGCCCGGGAGGTGTCCGCAACGTGAAGCCCTTGCGCTCGAGCACGCGGCGCAGCTTCAGGTTCGGATTGGCGCAGTGGACGGCGTAGACGAGCCACTCGATGGTCCGCAGGCCGCGCTTGCGCGCGAAGCGGTCCGAGAGGGATGCGAGTACCGGGAGGATGCCCTCGCCTCCGCCGTCAATCTGGGCGAGCTCCAGCACCAGCGTCGTGTCGGTGATGGCGAACTGGCCGAGCACGTTCGCGCTGCCCAGCTTGAAGACGAGGGGCTCTCCCGAGAAGACCAGCGCCTCGTTCTCGCCTTCCAGCGCGTGCAGGAGCTCTTCCGGACTGTAGCCCTCGATGAGGATTCTGTTCTTCTCGGTCATCGCCGGGTGAGCGTAGTCCAGGCGGGAACGGGCCGTCAGAACGCCACGTTCATCAGCTTCACCACGGGCTCGTCTCCGAAGAAGTCGATGACGTTCACCGCCGCGTAGTCCTGGCCCAGCCGGAACAGGCGCGCGTCGTCCATGCCGAGCGCCTCGGTCAGCAGCGTGCGGTTGACACCTCCGTGGGACACCAGCGCGAAGCACTGACCCACGTGGCGGGCCCGCAGGGCTCGGCCTCCCTCGCGCACGCGCTCGCGCATCACCGGATAACTCTCCCCTTCCGGGAACCGGACCTGTGTCGGGCGCGTCATCCACTCGGCGTAGGCCTCCGGGAAGCGGCGCTCTGCTTCTTCGTAGGTAAGCCCCTCGAACAGGCCGAAGTCGATCTCCCGGAACGCCTCCTCCACCACCACCTCCGCGCCCCGTGCCGCCGCCAGCGGCGCCGCCGTCTCCAGGGCTCGCAGGCGCGGGCTCGCGTAGATGCGTGCGAACTCCACGTGCGACAGGAACGCGGCCATCCGGTCCGACTGCGCGCGCCCCTCTGGCGACAGGCCCACGTCCAGCCGCCCGTAGCACCGACCGCGCATCTCCTCCGAGGGCTGTCCGTGCCGGACCAGCACCATGCGCGTCACGCCCTTCGGCAACCGCCAGTCCATCTCCGGCTCCTCACCCGAGCGCCAGCACCAGCACGAACACCAGCGCCTCGCAGACCTCGGTGTTCGCCCCCATCGTGTCGCCGGTGATTCCGCCAATCTTCTTCATGCACCACGCGCCCTGGAGCGCGGACACACAGGCCACCAGCACCACCGCCGCCGCGCCGCGCACCGGGCCCAGCACGCCCAGGCTCAGCCCGAGCGCCAGCAGCGTGGCCCCCACCACCTCCGTCCACCCCACGTGGTCCGTAATCGCCGTGCCCAGCCCACCCGAGCGGCGCGCGTACGGCAGGAAGCGCCCCATGGGCACCGACGCCCACCGTCCCAGCACCAGCGCCGCCACCAGCGCCGCGTCGGCCTGTCCCCGCTCCAGCAGCGCGGACAGGGCGCTCGCCTTCAGCCCCACCACCAGCAGCAGCGCCACCCCGCCATACGCGCCAATCAGGTGGTCGCGCATGATGCGCAGCACGTCCTCCTTCGTGCGCCCGCCGCCGAACCCGTCCGCCATGTCCGCCAGCCCGTCCAGGTGCAGCGCCCCGGTGAGCAGCGCATAGACGGCCAGCAGCAGGAACGCCGCCACCGTGGGAGGCAACAGCGGGAACACCACGTGCCGCACCGCCACCAGCAGCCCCGCGAGGAACGCCCCCACCAGCGGAAAGGCCAGCGTGGCGCGACCCACGTCCGCCGCGTCGAACGTGGCCGCCCCCGGCACGGGGACACGGGTCAGGAACGCGATGCCAGCGAAGAGGCGCCTCATGGTGCGTGCGCCCCTACCGCCCCGAGTCCGCCACACCCGCCGAGACGAACGTGGCCATCTCGTGCAGCACCCGGAGGCTCGCGTCCACCAGCCCCATCGCCAGCGCCGCCCCGCTCCCCTCGCCCAGCCGCAGGTCCAAATCGAGCAACGGCCGCTGCCCCAGCGCCTCCAGCACCCGCGCGTGGCCCGTCTCCACCGACCGGTGGCTGGCAATCAGGAACGGCGCCACCCGCGGACACAGCCGCGCCGCCACCAGCCCCGCCACCGACGAGATGAACCCATCCAGCAGCACCGGCACCCGCCGCGACGCCGCCCCCAGCGCCGCGCCCGCCAGCCCGGCAATCTCGAATCCACCCACCTTCGCCAGCGCCCCCAGCGGGTCCGCGGCGTCCGGCCGGTTCACCTCCAGCGCCCGTTGCACGGCCGTCACCTTCCGCGCCAGCCCCGCGT
>NZ_JABBJJ010000307.1 GCF_012933655.1 Pyxidicoccus fallax
GTGTATAAGAGACAGGTCCAGCGAGGGGCCGTCCTCCCCCCCCCGGGACAGGCCGGCCCCTCGCTGGACGGCGGCGTGGCGGCCCCACAGGGGGATGGCGGGAGTCCTCCCGGCACTGGCGCGTCCGGGGCCCTGGCGGATGGCGGGATGGCGGCCGGCGCGGGCACGGAGGCCGGCCCCGGCGACGCCCCACTGGACCAGGGCCTGCCGGGACCGGGAGACCTCAAGCGGCTGGACTTCCGGGGCGGTGAGCCGCGCATCCCCATCCGGCTGATGGAGGGCCGGCGCGAGGTGACGTTCTCCCCCCGGGGCCGGATGCGGCTGCGCTTCGGCGGGTCGGACGACCGGGTGCTGGACGCGGCGGCGGGGACGCGGTGGACGGTGCGCGTGACGCAGGGCGAGCGCGCCGTCCTCTCCGCGCGCGTGCAGCTCGGCGAGTTCCGCATCGCGGACCGCGAGGGGCTGAGCGCGGCCCAGGAGGAGTGGCGTGCGCGCGGGCTGGCGGTGCGCGCGCACGTGCTGGGCGCGGTGTACGGCATCGCCGGCAAGGTCATCGACAACCGGCGCTCCCTGCTGCTGGTGGACGAGGCGCTCGACGCCGAGGCCGCGGCCCGGATGCAGGCGGACCTGCTGCGCCAGTACGGCGTGAGGACCACGCTCTTCGAGGAGGTGCGCACCCCGGCGAGCGCCATCCTCGAGGTGCGCGACGAGTCCGGCGGCATCGTCGGCCTGGCGCAGGACCGGCTGGACGCGGAGACGCCGGACGGCGCGGGCTTCGACGTGCGGCAGGTGGAGTACGGCGTGGGCTACGACTTCCACGGCTTCGAGGACCGCACCTTCCGGGGCGCGCTGCAGCTCGTGGTGGACCGCGCGGGCCTGCTGGCGGTGGTGAACATCGTCCCCCTGGAGGACCTGCTCAAGGGGCTGGTGCCCTCGGAAATCTACGCGCGCGCGCACGCGGAGGCGCTCAAGGCCCAGGCCGTCACCGCCCGGGGCGAGGTGCTCGCCAAGGTGGGCATCAAGCACCTCGCGGACCCGTACCTCCTCTGCTCGGAGCAGCACTGCGCCGTGTACCGCGGCCGCACGGGCGAGGTGGCCAGCACCACGGCCGCGGTGGAGGCCACCCGGGGGCAGGCCCTCTTCAGCGGGGAGGGCCGGCTGGTGGACTCCGTCTACAGCGCGGTGTGCGGCGGCCACACGGAGGACAACGACATCGTATGGGGCGGGCCTCCGGACCCGTCACTACGCGGGCGCCCGGACGTGCTGACACCGTCGCACCGCCATCCCCTCCCCGCGCACCTGGAGGACTGGCTGGCGGCCACCGACCTCCCGGCCGCCTGCCGGGTGTCCAGCTTCGCGCAGGCGGGCAAGTTCCGCTGGGAGAAGCGCTTCACGGCGGCCCAGGTGGACGCGCTGACGAAGCACCTGGGGGTGGGCCGGGTGCTGGCCATGGCCCTGTCCGAGCGGGGCGTGTCCGGACGGGCGCGCGTGCTGACGCTGTCCGGCGAGCGAGGGGCCACGCAGGTACGGGGCGAGTTGAACATCCGCCGGTTGTTCGGGATGCTCAACAGCAGCATGGCCGTGGTGGAAGCCGAGCAGAACGCCGAGGGCCAGCCCACCGGCTGGCTTTTCCGTGGCGGCGGTTGGGGCCACGGAGTAGGGATGTGCCAGACAGGCGCTATCGGCCGGGCGGAGGCCGGGCAGCGCTACCAGGACATCCTCCGTCACTACTTCAACGGCGCCGAGGTGGCTCCCATCTATTGAGCTTGGAGGGGGGCTGCTCGTGCGAACCAGTGCACGTCTCGCGAATCTCCTCCCCTGTCCGCCTGTTCTGCCGCGAACGGGACGGGACTAGTCAGCCGGCTCGGAGGTTTATCATCGCGCCGTGAGCACGGGTTCCTCTCCAACACCACCAGACTGGCGCCGCCGCAGGCGGCAGGGCTCTCCCTGGCGACTCATCGCCGCGGTGGGGCTCGCCCTGCTGCTCCACGCCGTCTATGTGGGTGTGCTGCTCCTGACCAGCGCCCTCCAGGGCTCCGCGAAGGACCACAAGCCCGCCACCCGCCCCACCTCCGTGGCCGTCCGGCCGCTCACCGCCGACCAGTGGGCGAAGAACCGGGGCAAGGCGGACGTGAACTCCAAGTCGCAGGTGGCCGAGCGGCCCCGCGTCCAGGAGAAGAAGCCGGAGGAGAAGAAGCCCGAGGACAAGCCCCAGGGTCAGGTGGTGGACGTCGCCCCCGGCAACGACGAGGTGGACCCGAACGCGAAGTACCTCGCGGAGAGCAACAACCGGGTGCAGAAGGAGACGCGCGCCCGCGAGCAGACGCCCTTCTACAAGAACGCCATGCCGCAGCGCACGGCGCCGCGGGACCAGGCGGGCGTGGACGCGCAGCCGGAGCAGGCGCCGCGCATCGCCGGCAACAACGGCATGGGCAACGACGACGCGCCCATGTCCAAGGGCGGTCAGAAGCCCGTCTTCGAGCTGCCCGACGCGCGCCGCAAGAACGAGGTGGCCGTGAAGACGGACCCCAACACCCGGGGGCCCGGCGTGACGGTGAACAACCAGAACGAGAGCGACGAGCTGGCGGGCAACTCCAAGCGCCTGCGCATCCAGCCGGGCCAGGAGGGCGCCGAGGAGGCCGGCTCGGCCGGGCGCGTGGGCGCTCCGGGGCTGGCCGCGCTGATGCCCTCGCGCGCCGTCATGGACAAGGTGCTGGGCGCGGCGCCCAATGACCACCTGCAGGACGCCGAGGAGGGAGACGCCACCCTCCTCAACACGCGCGAGTGGAAGTTCGCCAGCTTCTTCAACCGCGTGAAGCAGAGCGTGGGCATGCACTGGAACCCCAACGAGCAGCTGCGCCGCAGGGACCCCACCGGCAGCACCTTCGCGGGGAAGGACCGGTACACGCTCCTGACGATTACGCTCGACGAGAGGGGTCAGGTGAAGGACATCCAGGTGGAGAAGAGCAGCGGCCTGGACTTCCTGGACTTCGAAGCGGTGTCCTCCTTCAAGCGCGCGCAGCCCTTCCCCAACCCGCCGCCGGGCCTGCTGAGCCAGGACTCGGAGGTGAAGTTCCAGTTCGGCTTCTTCATGGAGATGGGCGGCGGCCCGCGGATGCGGCTGTTCCGCCAGCCGAACTGAAGCTCACGCTACCGGGCAGAGCGGCTCACGACACCCTCGCGAGCGGGCGGGCTTCCCACTACCCTGGCGCGCCGTGGAAACGCCCGTCGTCGACCGCGCCCTCGCCCTGCAGCAGCGGAACCGGAAGGTCCGCCTCGTGCTGCTCGCCATCCTGGTGGCCAACTGGGTGGTGGCCGCCGCCAAGCTGGTCTTCGGCCTCGTCAGCCAGTCCGCGGCGGTGACGGCGGACGGGCTGCACTCCTTCATCGACGGCGGCTCCAACGTGCTGGGGCTCGTCGCCATGGGCGTGGCGTCGCGCCCGGCGGACGCGGACCACCCCTACGGCCACGGCAAGTTCGAGGCGCTCGCGTCGCTCGGCATCGGGGCGATGATTGGCATCGGCATGCTGGAGCTGGGGCGCATGGCGCTCGACTCCATCCTGAACGACAAGCACCCGCAGGTGACGGGGACCATGGCGGGGGTGATGGCCTTCACCCTCGTGGTCAACGTGGCGGTGACGCGGGTGGAGCGGCACTTCGGCAACAAATACAAGAGCACCCTGCTGCTGGCGGACGCGAGCCACACGATGTCCGACGTCTGGGTGACGCTCGCGGTGCTGGGCTCGCTGCTGCTCGTCTGGCTGGGCTTCCCGCGCGCGGACGGCTTCATCGCCCTGGGCGTCATGGTGTTCGTGGCGTGGGTGGCGTACGGCATCGTCCGGCAGGCGGTGGGCATCCTCTCGGACACGGCGCGGTTGGACCCGGTGGAGGTGGCGCGCCAGACGATGGGCGTGACGGGCGTGCGCTCCTGCCGCGACGTGCGCAGCCGCGGCATGGAGGAGAGCGTCTACGTGGACCTCAAAATCGAGGTGGACCCGAACCTCTCCACCGCGCAGGCCCACGAGGTGGCGGACCGCGTGGAGCGCACGCTCCAGGACACCTACCCGCAGGTGGTGGACGTGGTGGTCCACGTGGAGCCGGCGCGCTCCGTGCCGCTTCGCACGGAGCGCGCGTAGGCCCTCACCCTCCCCGCCTTCGCACCGGCGTTTTGGCGAGCGAGGCGGAGATGACGTCCAGCAGGGCATCCAGCTTGAAGGGCTTGGCCAGGAAGCCGGCCACTCCCAGGCCCTGGAGCGCGGCGCGGGACGCGGAGGTCATCACCACCACCGGCACGTGCTGGACGTGCGCGTCCAGCGCCTTGGCCCGGAGGAAGGCGGTGCCGTCCATCAGCGGCATCATCAAATCCAGCAGCACGAGGTCCGTGGGCCGCTCGCCCAGCATCCGCAGCGCGTCCTCGCCGTTGCGGGCGACGGTGGCCTCGTAGCCCTCGTCCTCCAGCACCTCGCACAGCGTGGTGGCCAGGATGTCCTCGTCCTCGACGATGAGGATGCGGCTCATCGCGTCCCCCCCCGCTCGCGCCCGTCGAGCACCTCCACGCCGCGTGACGAGATGACCAGCTCTCGCACGTGCGGGTCGTTGTCGCTGTCACGCATCTTCAGCACGGAGATGGCGCGGTGCATGCGCTCGCCCCGCTCCACGAAGCGCAGGAACAGGAGGTTGTCGCAGAGCGTCTCCACGCCTCGGATGGAGAAGCGCAGCTCCGTCCCGAAGAGCTCGTGGGGCTGCTGGGTCAGCAGCACGGTGACCTCCCTGTCCCGCAGCGCGTTGAGCAGCGCGGCGATGAAGCGCGTGGAGCGCTCCGGGTCCATGGACTCCCGGGCGAAGGGCTCCAGGCCGTCCAGGAAGACGCGGCGGTAGTGGTGCGCGTCCACCATCTCGATGAGGTCCTGCGCCATCGCGTCCGGCAGCGTCTCCACCGGCGCTCGCGTCTCCAGGCGCAGCGCGCCGGACGCCACCAGCGGCCGCAGCGCCAGCCCCACCATGTCCCCCTTGCGCAGGAGCTGCTCGCTGCGCTCCTCGAAGCCGTAGTACAGGCCCGGCTCCCCACTCCGCGCGCCCTCCGCGAGGAAGTGCAACCCCAGCAACGTCTTGCCGACGCCCGGGCCGCCGATGAGCAGCGTGGAGGACAACGTGACGAGCCCTCCCCGGCACATGGCGTCCAGCCCGGGCAGCCCCCACCGTGAGCGCCGGTCCGGGTCCGCGACCTTCTCGGAGTTCTCCGGGTGGAGCGCCTCGTAGCGCGGGTAGACGGACACGCCCCGCTCGTCGATGGTGAAGGTGTGCCGTCCGGGCAGGTTGTTGCTGCCGCGAAACTTGATGACCTCCAGCCCGCGGATGGCCTTCAGGCCCACGCGCTCCGCGGTGAGGGAGAGGATGCCATCGGCCATGATGAGCTCCACCTCCGAGCCCACCCCCTCCTCCGTCCCGAGCAGGAGGGTGGTGCAGCGCGCGAGGTCCGCCCGCACGGACAGGGCCTGGAGGAACTCACGCAATTCCGCGTGCCCGCGGATGTACTCGCGCACCACGGTGAAGCCGTCGATGACGAGCAGCCGCGTGTCCTTCTCCCGCATCACATGGGAGAGCAGCGCCAGAAGCCCCCGCGCCCCGCCCGTCTTCAGCGCGTGGGCGCCGCTGATGTAGTGCACGCGCGTGCCCACCAGCGCCTCGTCGAAGAACGCCAGCGAGCGCAGGTGGAGCACCATCCGCGAGTGGGACTCCGTCAGCATCGTCACGTAGACGACCGACTCGCCCTTCTTCGCGAGGTTGAAGCACATCTGGTTGGCGAGCGTCGTCTTCCCCGTGCCCGGGGGACCCGTGACGATGTAGAGCCCGCCCCGCAACCAGCCTCCGTCGAGGATCTGGTCCAGGTAGGGGGTACTGCTCGATAGCCGGGTGTCCTCCGTCTCGGGAGGGTTGCGGTCCACACGTTGCTCCTTCGTCCACCCACAATGACGCCTACCTGACGATGAGCATTGGTCCGGGAACTCTCTCGACCCCGCACGGAGCATGGGCATGGGCGCAGGTCCCGCGCCGCCCGTCCGCCGGGCAGACGGCCGGGCATGGTGCACCGCTGAAAAAGCAGGGGCCGCCTCCCCGCGAAGGGAGACGGCCCCGGTGCTGCTTCACGGCCCTGTCAGCGCGCGGATGGCGTCACGCGGCCTTCGGGTCCGTCATGTAGTCCTCGATGGGAGGGCACGAACACACGAGCTTGCGGTCACCGAGCACGTTGTTCAGGCGGCCCACGGACGGCCAGAACTTGTTGTCGCGCACCCAGGCGGCGGGGAAGACGGCCTGCTCGCGCGAGTAGGGCCGGTTCCACTCCGGGCCGGTGATGACGCGGGCGGTGTGGGGCGCGTTCTTCAGAACGTTGTTGTCCTTCGGCATGCGCCCCTCCTCGATGTCGCGAATCTCCTGGCGGATGGCGATCATCGCCTCGCAGAAGCGGTCCAGCTCCGCCTTGGACTCGCTCTCCGTCGGCTCAATCATGAGCGTGCCCGCCACGGGGAAGGACACGGTGGGCGCGTGGAAGCCGAAGTCCATGAGGCGCTTGGCCACGTCCTCCACCTCGACGCCGGACGTCTTCTTCAGCGGGCGCAGGTCGACGATGCACTCGTGCGCCACCTTGCCGCGCTTGCCGCGGTACAGCACCGGGTAGTGCGGCTGGAGCCGCTCGGCGATGTAGTTGGCGTTGAGGATGGCCAGCTTCGTGGCCTGGGTGAGGCCCTCGCCGCCCATCATCGTCATGTACATCCACGAGATGAGCAGGATGCTGGCGCTGCCCCACGGCGCGGCGGAGATGGCGCCAATGGCCTCGGAGCCGCCCGTCTTGATGACCGGGTGTCCCGGCAGGAACTTCACCAGGTGGCTGGCCACGCAGATGGGGCCCATGCCCGGGCCGCCACCGCCGTGCGGGATGCAGAACGTCTTGTGCAGATTGATGTGGCAGACGTCCGCGCCGACGGAGCCCGGCGAGGTGAGGCCCACCTGCGCGTTGAGGTTGGCGCCGTCCATGTACACCTGGCCGCCGCGCTCGTGGATGATGGAGCAGATCTCCTTGATGTCCTCCTCGAACACGCCGTGCGTGGACGGGTAGGTCACCATCAGCGCCGCGAGCTTGTCCTTGTGCTCGTCCGCCTTGGCGCGCAGGTCCACGAGGTCGATGTTGCCGTCCTCGTCGCACTTCGTGACGACGACCTTGTAGCCGGCCATCACCGCGGAAGCCGGGTTGGTGCCGTGCGCGGAAGACGGAATGAGGCACACGTCGCGGTGCCCCTGGCCGCGGCTCTGGTGGTACGCGCGGATGACGAGCAGGCCCGCGTACTCACCCTGGCTGCCCGCGTTGGGCTGCAGCGAGCACCCGGCGAAGCCCGTCACCTGGGTGAGCATGTTCTCCAGCTGCTCGAAGATGACCTTGTAGCCGGCCGCCTGCGAGGTGGGCGCGAAGGGGTGCAGCCTGCCGAACTGCGGCCACGTCACCGGAATCATCTCCGCGGTGGCGTTGAGCTTCATGGTGCAGCTGCCCAGCGGAATCATCGAGTGCGTGAGGGACAGGTCCTTCGCCTCGAGCCGCCGGATGTAGCGCAGCATCTCCGTCTCGGAGTGGTAGCTGTTGAAGACGGAGTGCGTGAGGTACGCGCTGGTGCGCTGCAGCTCCTTGGCCACCGGGCTCTCCACGGTGGTGCCCACCTCGTCCAGCGAGGGGGAGGAGGACTTGCCGGCGCCGGTGGCGAAGGCCGCGAGGATGGCCTCCACGTCCGCGGGCCGCGTCGTCTCATCGAGGGACACGCCCAGCGTCTTCTCGTCGATGCGGCGGAAGTTCATCCGCGACGCCTCGGCGGCGGCGAGCACCGCGCGCACCTGCGGCTGCGTCAGCTCCACGCGCAGCGTGTCGAAGAACTGCTCGTGCCTCGGCTTCAGGCCCAGCTTCGTCAGGCCGCGCGCCAGCAGCACCGTGAGGCCGTGCACGCGCTCGGCGATGGCCTTCAGGCCCTTGGGCCCGTGGTACACGGCGTACATGCTGGCGATGACGGCCAGCAGCACCTGCGCGGTGCAGATGTTGCTCGTCGCCTTCTCGCGGCGGATGTGCTGCTCGCGCGTCTGCAGCGCCATGCGCAGCGCGCGGCGGCCCTGCGCGTCCTCGGACACGCCGATGATGCGGCCCGGCATGACGCGGGTGTACGCGTTCTTCGTGGCGAAGTAGCCGGCGTGCGGACCGCCGTAGCCCATGGGCACGCCGAAGCGCTGCGCGCTGCCCACCGCCACGTCCGCGCCGAACTCGCCCGGAGGCGTCAAGAGCGTGAGGCTCAACAGGTCCGCCGCGACGATGAACAGGCCGCCCGCCGCGTGCACCTTCTCCCCGAACGCGCGGTAGTCATGCACCGCGCCGTCCGTGGCCGGATACTGCACCAGCGCGCCCACGAACTTCTTCGAGCCCAGGTCCACCGTGCGGTGGTCGCCGACGACAATCTCCACGCCCAGGGGGATGGCGCGCGTGCGCACCACGTCCACCGTCTGCGGGTGGCAGGTGTCGGAGATGAAGAAGGCGCCGCCGGCGCCGTCGCCCTTCTGGTGCAGGGCCAGCGCCATGGCCTCGGCGGCCGCGGTGCCCTCGTCCAGCAGCGAGGCGTTGGCCACCTCCAGACCCGTCAGGTCCATCACCATCGTCTGGAAGTTGAGCAGCGCCTCCAGACGCCCCTGGGCAATCTCCGCCTGATAGGGCGTGTACTGGGTGTACCAGCCCGGGTTCTGGAAGATGTTGCGGAGGATGACGTTCGGGGTGTGGGTGTCGCTGTAGCCCATCCCGATGAAGGACCGGAACACCTGGTTCTTCGCGGCGATGGCCTCGAGCTGCGCGAGCAGCTCGTGCTCACCGCGCGGAGCCCCGAGCTTCAGCGGCTCCTTGGAGCGGATGGCCGGCGGGACGGCCTGCTCGATGAAGGCATCGAGCGAGGTGACGCCCAGCGCGGACAGCATCTGCTTCAGCTCGTGCTCGTCCGGACCGATGTGACGGCCGGCGAACGACTCCTGGTAGTTCCAATTCAAGGACATGGCAGTCGGGGCTCGCGTACGAGTCGAAAATTCGAGGACCGTCACTAACAGCCGGCCGGTGTGGCTTCAGTGCTACGCGCTCTTGAGCAGGTTGGCGTACGCGGTGGCGTCCATGAGGGCGTCCACCTGCTTGGGGTCCGACAGCTCGACCTCGACAATCCACCCCGCCCCGTAGGGGTCCGTGTTGACGGTGGAGGGGTTGTCCGCCAGGGCGTCATTCACCCGCACCACCGTGCCGGACAGCGGCGAGTACAGCTCGGACACCGCCTTGGTGGACTCGATGACGCCGAACTGCTTGCCCTCGGTGACGGTGCTGCCCACCTTCGGCAGCTCCACGTACACCACGTCGCCGAGCGACTCCTGGGCGTGGTGGGTGACGCCAACCACCACCACCTTGCCCTGGACGCGGGCCCACTCGTGCTCCTTGGTGTACTTCAGGTCGCCGGGAATCGTATCGGCCATGTCGTTGCTCCTCAAACGGGGCTGCGAAGGGGGGCTGATGCTTCAGGGCTTCTTGTAGAACGGCGTCTTGACGACCACGGCGGGGACGGCGCGGCCGCGGATGTCCACGTCGAAGGTAGAGCCTTCCGCGGAAAGCTCGGCGGGCACGTAGCCGATGCCGATGGGCTTCTTCACGGACGGGCCCATGGTGCCGCTCGTCACCTCGCCCACCGGCTTGCCGTCCTTGTGGATGGCGTAGCCGTGGCGGGGGATGCCGTTGCCCGTCAGCTCGAAGCCCACCAGCTTGCGCTTCACGCCCGCGGCCTTCTGGGCCACCAGGGCGTCCTTGCCGATGAACGACGGCTTGTCGAGCTTCACGATCCAGCCCAGGCCCGCCTCCAGCGCGGTGTGCTTGTCGTCGATGTCGTTGCCGTACAGGGCGTACTTCATCTCCGTGCGGAGGCTGTCGCGCGCGCCCAGGCCGCACGGCTTCACGCCGTCCTGCTGGCCCTCGGTGAGCAGCGCGTCCCAGAGCTTCACCGCGCCGTCGGGCGAGCAGTACAGCTCGAAGCCGTCCTCGCCGGTGTAGCCGGTGCGGGAGATGATGGACGGGACGCCCGCCACCTCGCCCTCGGTGAATCGGTACGTGCCCACCTTGGAGAGGTCGGCCTTCGTCAGGCGCTGGACGAGCCCGGCGGCCTTGGGGCCCTGCACGGCGATCTGCGCGAACTCGTCCCCGCGGTCCACCGGCTGCACGCCCTTCGCGTGCTCCTTCATCCAGGCGAAGTCCTTCTCGCGGTTGCTGGAGTTGACGCAGATGAAGATGCGCTCGGGGCTGAAGCGGTAGGCGACGATGTCGTCCACGAAGGTGCCCTGCTCGTTGAGCAGGCCCGCGTAGACGGCCTGCCCGTCCGAGATGCGGGCGAGGTCGTTGGAGATGAGGGCGTTGACCGTCTCCAGGGCGCCGGGGCCGCGGAACTCCACCTCGCCCATGTGGGACACGTCGAACAGACCGACGGCGGTGCGCACGGCTTCGTGCTCGCCAATGACGGACGAGTACTGGACCGGCATGTCCCAACCCACGAAGTCGACCATCCGAGCACCCAACTTGCGGTGGGCCTCGTTGAGGGGCGTACGCCGGGTCATCACTCTCTCCTGGAGGGGGGTGTGGAAAACGGCGCGGACTATAGCCGCGAGACTTCGCCGATCAAGGCCGGCGGGGAGCGTCTACACTGGGGACGACATGAAGATTCGTAATCGGTTGAATCCATCCAACCCCTGCTTCTCCTTCGAGTTCTTCCCGCCGAAGACGGATGAGGGCGTGGCCAACCTCTTCAAGACGCTGGAGGACCTGGCGCCCCTGCAGCCCGGCTTCGTCTCGGTGACGTACGGAGCGGGCGGCAGCACGAGAGACCGGACGGTGGAGCTGGTCACCCGCATCAAGCAGGAGACGGGCATCGAGGCCATGGCGCACCTGACGTGCGTGGGCCACACCAAGGACGAGCTGCGCGAGCTGCTCCGGCGGCTGCAGGACGCGAAGCTGGAGAACGTGCTGGCGCTGCGGGGAGACCCGCCGCAGGGACAGAAGGAGTTCGTGCCGGAGCCGGGCGGGTTCCGCTACGCGTCGGAGCTGGTCCAATTCATCCGAGAAGAGGATTTCAACTTCTCCATCGGAGGCGCGTGCTATCCGGAGGGCCACGTCGAGACGCTGTCCCGCGACGACGACCTGCGTCATCTGAAGGCGAAGGTGGATGCGGGGCTGGACTTCGTGGTGACCCAGCTCTTCTTCGACAACGCCTTCTTCTTCGACTTCGTGGAGCGGGCACGGCGCGCGGGCATCAACGTCCCCATCGTCCCCGGCATCATGCCGATTACGAACTACGAGCAGATCCAGCGCTTCACGCGGATGTGCGGAGCCACCGTGCCCATGCGGCTGGCGCTGCAGTTGGAGCGGGTGAAGGACCAGCCGGACGCGCTGGTGCAGCTCGGCGTGGCGCACGCGACGGTGCAGTGCATGGAGCTGCTTTCGCGCGGCGTGCCCGGCATCCACTTCTACACGCTCAACAAGTCCCCGGCGACGCGGATGATTGTGAGCGCCCTGAGAGCCCGTACATGAGTGGTCCTGGAATCCAGCTTCCCCCGAACGACCCCCGCAACAAGATCCTCAACATCGTCCGGCCGCCGGCGTTCTTCCTGCTGTGCGTGGGCGTGCTGAACATCATCTACAACGTGGCGGGCTTCGTGCTGGCCGCGCTGAAGGTGACGTCGCCCTTCGTGCCGGCGGGCGCCGAGCCCGCGCCGCTGGAGCTGAGCCTGACGCTGGCGCTGATGCTGGGGGTGGGCATCATCTGCGGCGTGCTGTCCGCATGGGGCGCGCTGAGCGCGCTGAACCTGAAGGGCTACGGGCTGGCGACGGTGGGCGGCATCACCGCGCTGTACATCCTGTCCCCCGGTTGCGTCATCGGCGTGCCGGTGGCCATCTGGATGCTGTTCACCCTGCGCCGCGACGGCGTGCGCGAAGCCTTCCAGGCCTGACGCGAATGCGCACCCTCCGCTTCCTCCTCACCGGCGTCGGGAATGTCGGCCGGCCCCTGCTGGAGATGATTCACGAGCGCGCGGCGCTGCTGCGCGAGCGGTACCGGCTGGAGCTGCGGCCGGTGGGACTGGCGGACTCGGGCGGCGCGGCGGTGGACCCGCGTGGGTTGGATTTGGGTGCGGTGCTGGAGGCGAAGCAGGCGAAGCGCTCGGTGGCGACGCTGCCGGGCGTGGGCCGGCCGGGAATGGGCGGGCTGGCGCTGGTGCGCGAGGTGGAGGCGGACCTGCTGCTGGAGTCCACGCCGACGAACCTCACGGACGCGCAGCCGGGCCTGGACATCGTGCGCGAGGCGCTGCGGCGGGGCATGCCGTGCGTGCTCGCGAGCAAGGGGCCGCTGGTGCTGGCCTTCCAGGAGCTGGCGGCGCTGAGCGACTGGGACACTCCGGGGAAGCCGGCGCTGCGCTTCAGCGGCGCGGTGGGCGGGGCCATGCCCACCGTGAATGTGGGGCGGCGGGATTTGGCGCTCGGGAAGCTGGGGCTGATGGAGGGCGTGCTCAACTCCACCAGCCACCTGATGCTGTGCCGGATGGGCGAGGGGCTGACGTACGAGGCCGCGCTGAAGGAGGCACAGGAGATTGGCATCGCCGAGCCGGACCCCTCGCTGGACGTGGATGGCTGGGACACGGCGAACAAGCTGGTCATCCTGGCCAACGCCGTCCTGCGCGTGCCCACGGTGCTGAAGGACGTGGCGGTGACGGGGATGCGCGGGGTCACGCGCGCGGAGCTGGACGCGGCGCGGGCGAAGGGCGGACAGGTGCTGCTGCTGGCGCGGGCGGAGCCTCGCGAGGGTGGACGCTGGGAGCTGAGCGTGCGGCCCACGGTGGTGGGCGGAGAGCACCCGCTCGGGCGGCTGGGGGCGCGGGAGATGGGGCTCGTGTACCGCAGCGACATCCACGGAAAACTGACGCTCATCAGCGGTGAGCAGGGCGCGTGGGGCGCGAGTGCCGCGATGTTGCGGGACGTGCTGGACGTGGCATCGCAAAGCCTCACGTTGACACCCCGCGCCTCGCGGTAAACCCATACAAGTGAAGCTTTGCCCTCGCGGGCAGGGGGCATGTCCACCACCGGACGCGCGCGGCGCCACGCGCGTTCCGGCGAGACGTCGCCGCGTCATCAGAGGACGCGAAAGCGGGGCCCCGGAACCGTCTTCCAGCCAAAAGCTCTCCCGGGAGCGCTGTCTGGCATTGCGGATGCAACGCCTTGCGCCGCCAATCAATCGAGATTGGCAAGCAGCGGCGGAAACGTCTCCTAGAGCTGAAGTCCTCCGCGGTCCCCTCCCGCGACGTTCCCGCCGTCGAGGAGCTTCCCATGAGAAGGCTCGACTCGCAGACCGATGTGAACCAGTTCATCCCCCCCGCCGGCCAGGTCGACTTCCCCGACGACCCCACCGCCCAGCAGGCGCTCGGCCAGCAGTGGACGGTCAACCTCACCGGCTTCACGCAGCAGGGCATCACCGGCGACCCCTGGAACGCCACCAACTCGGCCAACAACATCTGGTACTTCAACCCGCTGACCACCGACACGAAGGGGTACGGGTACGCGCCCATCCAGTGGAATGCCTTCCCCGGGCGGCTGGCCTACTACTACGGCGGTGGAGGGGGCTCGAACAGCCAGAACCTGAAGCTCCCGGACGTGGACCTGCTGGCCCTGGCCGACACCGGCAGGACGACGACGGGCACTCCCTTCGCGAACCTGCCGACCATCACCAACCCCTGCACGGGGGCCGTCACCCCCTACGGCCCCTACGGCCCCCGCGGGTGGCAGGACGAGTACTGCGAATGGAGCGTCCAGCGCGACGCGAAGAACAACATCGTCCGCATCGACTTCACCTGTGAGAACCCGGAGTACTGGAACACGCTGTGGATGATCGACCCGAAGCGGGTGCTGGCGCTGTACCAGCAGATCCTCGGCAAGCCGCAGATTCTGCTCGAGGACCTGTACCTGCTGGACCCGGTCAGCAGCCAGCCCGTCATCGACCCCTCCACGAATCGCCCCGCGTACAACCCGCTCAACAAGTGGAACAGCGGCCCCGTCTCCACCGCGACCCAGGGCGGCGCCATCCACCTGACCAGCACGCCCAACACGCTCCAGACGGAGATTGGCCTGGCCTCCGCCGCGACCGTCCCGCGCACGGTGGGCAACAGCAACGCGCAGACGCTCATCTGCTGCGCCCAGTACGGCCAGCCCGCGCGCAACAGCGACCCCCACATCGGCCTGAGCGTGAACCAGCTCGTCGCGCCGCAGGACCCGGCCCAGGCGGCCAACAAGGTCACCCTGGCCAACCCGCCGGGGCTCTACATCCAGATGCCGGACTTCAGCGGCTACAAGACGCCGGACAACACGCCCGCCTCGGAGTTCTGGACCATCGTGCGCGGCACCCCGTCGCTGACGGACGCGAACGGCGTGCAGCTGCCCGGCAACTACATCCTCCACGCCACCTTCGAGGTGCCGGCGAGCAAGGGCTACACCGTCTCGGACATCACCATCAACGGACAGAAAATCCAGTGGGCCGGCCAGGTGGCCCGGACGTTCTTCATGCAGATCACCGGCATGGGGCTTCCGCAGCAGTCCGCCGCGCCCGTGCAGAGCTGCGTGGGAACGCCGGGCACGGAGCTGGCCCAGCCGCTCCAGCTGTTCCACGCGGCCGTGTTCAACGCCTTCATCAAGACCAACGTCCCCAACGTGATGGGAATGCAGATGAGCCTGGCCAGCAACAGCACGCTCATCGCGCCCATCGTGAAGCAGGGCCAGTCGAACATCCCCATGGTGATGACGGCGGACACGGTGAGCGGGAGCGGCCTGCCCTCCGTCTCCGCCACGCAAGGCCTCACCGTCAAGGTGACGGGCATGACCCAGGCGACCTACGCCGTGCCCGGCAACTCGTACCCGGGTGAGGTGTTCGTGCTCCAGCTGCAGGTCAGCGTGGCCGCCGATGCCCCGCTGGGACTCCAGGGCCTGTGGCTGACCAACGCCGGCCAGCAGAAGTCCAAGGAGCCCTTCCCCGCCGCGCTGAACGTCGTCGCCGCCTGACGCTCCCCCGCCGGGAGGGCGGAGGCCACGCGCCTCCGCCCTCCTGGCGTTTCCCCACCAGGAACAACGAACATGCCTTCCTTCCAGAGCATCGCGAGCGCGTCGCTGATGGCGCTGCTGACCCTTGGAACGGGCTGTGTCCGGCCCGCCACGCCGAAGTC
>NZ_JABBJJ010000308.1 GCF_012933655.1 Pyxidicoccus fallax
GAGGTGTATAAGAGACAGGCGTGGTGGGCGGGTTGTAGGCGAACGAGGAGCCCGGACGCACGGGCGGGGTGGGCTCGCGCGAGATTTCCTGGTCCATGGAGTAGAACTCGCGCTCCACGACGTTACGGACCTCGTCCGTCTGGCGGCGGAACTCGCGCATGAACTTGCCGATGCCGCGCGCCAGCTCCGGCAGCCGCTGCGGCCCGAGCACGAGCAGCGCGACCACCAGGATGAGCACCATTTCGCCTGCGCCGATGTTGAACATGTCCTGACCGTGCTCCCCGGAAGGCAGCCTGGGTTATCGCGCCCCGGAACGGCCAGCGCAACCGCTCGTCTCGTCCGGCCGTCCGCCCGCTACCGTGGGCGGGCGGCAGGCGGCCAGGGGGACAGGGGAACCGTCTACTGGTGGGGGCTGGCTTCCGGGGACAGCGGAACGGCCAGCCCCTTGGCCGGGGCCACCGCCAGGGCCCGGGCCCGCTCCTTCGAGCGCACCTTCGCCTCCACCACCCCCAGCATGGGGGGCAGGAGGGCGGTCAGCACCATGGCCAGCCCGGCCACCCGGGTCATCCCCCCCAGGGTGCCGTCCGGCAGGTCGGTCAACAGCTGCACGCTGACGAAGGCCCCCACCGCGGCGGCCATGTGCTGGATGGCGGACTGGAGGGACATGAAGCGCGCGCGCACCGGATTCTCCGGAACCCGCGAGGTGAGCGTGTTGTAGGCCACGTTGCGCACGCCCATGGCCAGCATGAAGAGCATGAAGAGCCCCGGCACCGGCAGCCAGCGCGGGTAGTTCACGAAGCCCACGTAGAGGGACAGCAGGGTCAGCACCGAGCCCACCGTGCCCACGCGGAAGGCGCCGTACCTGTCCACCAGGGGTCCCGCCATCCGCAGTGAGACGAAGCTCACGAGGCCGCCCACGAAGTACGCCAGCTCCAGGCTGTCGCGCGGGTAGCCCAGGTTCTGCTGCACGTAGGCGGAGATGTTGGGCACCATGAGGAAGCTGGCCATCATCACCACCGCCGTCATGAGGTAGGACAGCTGCACGTCCCTGCGGCCGAGCAGCTCCAGCACCCCCACCGGCTTCACCGGCTGGCGCTCCGGCGCGAGGTGCCCGCGCACCGGGGGCAGGTAGAAGATGGCGCCCGCCGCGACCAGGAGCCCCATCCCCGCCACGACGAAGAAGGGCAGCTGCCAGCCGCCCCAGGTGGCCAGCCGCAGCGCCAGGGGCACGCCGATGATGGAGGCCACGGAGAACGAGCCCATCACCGCCCCCAGCGCCCGCCCGCGCCGCTCCACCGGCACCAGGTCCGCGATGATGGACAGCGACAGCGACGTGGCCGGCCCGCCGAAGAGGCCCGCCGCCACCCGCGCCAGGAGCAGCGTGGTGAAGCCCGTGGCCAGGCCTCCCACCGCCGTGGCCAGCACCAGCCCCAGCATGGACACCGCCAGCGCCTTGCGCCGGTCGAACCGGTCCAGGAAGTAGCCGCCCACCAGCCCCGCCACGCTCGCCGCCGCCGTGTAGGCCCCGCCAATGGTGCCGATGTGCGAGGCGGCGATGCCCAGCCCCTTCGCGAAGTCCGGGCCCAGCGGCATCACCATCACGAAGTCCAGGATGTTGACGAACTGGACCGCGCCGATGAGGAACACCACCGCGCGCTCGGAGACCTGTTTGTCCGTGGGCATGTGGCCCTCTCCTAAGCCATTCCCGCCCGCCGCGCACGTCTACACGCGGAAACGGCGCACCTCGGCGCGCAGGATTTCCGCCTGCTTCTGGAGGTTGTCGATGGCCTCCTCCAGCTGGCGCACCGAGCGTGTCTGGTGCTCGGACACGCCCTTGATGGTCTCCACCGCCTTGAGGACCTGCTCGCTGCCCTTGGTCTGCTCCTTCTGGGCGCGGTTCAGGTGGGTGACCATCTCGTTGATGCTCTCGATGGAGCGGGTGATCTGCTTGCTGCCGTGCGCCTGCTCCTGGCTGCTGCGCTGCACGTGCGCGGTGAGCGTCTTCATCCGCTCCGCGCTCTTCATGATCTGCTCGCCGCCCTTGGCCTGCTCGTTGGAGGCCTTGGAGATCTGCTGCACCGTCTCGCTGATGCGGTGGATGGAGGCCGTCACCTGCTTGCTGCCGCGCGCCTGCTCCACGGTGGCGCGGGCAATGGCCTTCACCATCTGCGTGGACTTCTGGGTGCTGTCGTTGATCTTGCGCAGCGCCCCTTCCGCCTCGCGGCCCAGCAGCACCGCCTCCTCCACGTTGCGCACGCCCTGGTTCATCACCACCACGGCGTTGCGGCTCTCGTCCTGGATGCTGCGGATGAGCTCGGCGATCTCCTTCGTGGACGCGCCGGTGCGCTCGGCCAGGTCCTTGATTTCCTCCGCCACCACCGCGAAGCCCTTGCCGTGCTCTCCCGCCTGCGCGGCGATGATGGCGGCGTTGAGGGCCAGAAGGTTGGTCTGCTCCGCCACGTCGTCGATGACGTTGAGGATGTTGCCAATCTCGGAGATGCGCCGACCCAGGCTGTCGATGACGCCCGCGGCGGTGCGGCTGGACTCCTTGATGCGGTCGATGCCGGTGAGCGTCTTGCGCAAGGACTCCACGCCCGTCTGCGCGTCGTCGAAGACCTGCTCGGACAGGCGGGCCGTCTCCTTGGCGTTGGCCTCCACCTGACCGATGGCCGCGTCCATCTGGCTGATGGCCGAGGACGTCTCCTCCGTGGAGGCGGACAGCTCCTGGATGTTCTTGGCCACCTCCTTGATGGAGAACGTCATCTCTTCAATGGCGCTGGTGGTCTCCTCCACGCTGGCGGCCATGGCCTGGACGTTCTCCGCCACCTCGTCGTTGGTGGCGGCCATCTCCATGATGGAGGAGCTGCTCTCCTCGGCGCTCTGGTAGAGGACCTCCACGTTCTCCGCGATGCCGCGCAGGGACGCCATCATCTCCACCATGGAGGAGGACGTCTCCTCCACGCGCGCCTGCACGGTGCTCGCGCCCGAGGACACGGTGGTGCCGGTGCGGTGGATCTGCTCAACGACGCCGGCCACCACGTCCGACACGCCGCGCACCCGGCCCAGCGTGTCGCGCCAGCTCTGGGCGATGCGGTTGAGCGCCTCGGCCAGCTGGCCCAATTCGTCCCGGGTGCCCACCTCCACGCGGCCCGTCAGGTCCGCCTCCGCCAGCCGGCGCGCCATGCTCATCATCGCGTCCAGCGGCACCAGGATGAAGGCGCGCGAGATGAAGAAGGCCACGATGAGGAAGAGCGCCAGGCCGATGCCGAACGCCAGCAGCACCAGCAGGCGGAGCGAGGAGAGCACCTCGTCGAGCCCGGAGAAGTCCACCACCACCAGCACCTGGCCCTCGCCGCTCTCGCGCAGCGACACCCGGCGGGCCACGGCCACGTCGCCGTTGGCGAAGCGGAAGCGCTCCAGCGGCGTGCCCGGCGGGCGCTCCGCCAGCTCCTGCTCGAACCAGGGCGGAGCGGGGGGATGGGTGACCACCACCCGGCCGTCCTGGGCGAGCACGGCGATGACGTCGAAGTCGTCGTCGGCGGCGTGCAGGCGCTCCAGGCTGGCCGCCAGGGCCGCGTCGGGATGGGCGGCCAGCTCACGGGCGACCTGTTCGGCGCGCGCCTCGCCGTGCGCGAGCAGGCGCCCCTCGAGGTAGGCCTCCACCCGCGACGGGACGACGAAGTACAGCGTCCCGAGGATGAGGGCCAGCACCAGGGCGAAGGAGCCGAGCAGCAGGCTTCGCAGGCCGGGTTTCTTGAAGCGTTGAGCCAAGGCCCGAGCACTGTAGGGAGGGAATCACCGGCAGGGCAAGAACCGGGGCTGCCGCCGCCGCCCCTCTGGCCGCTGGGGGCCTGACTTCCGCTCGGTGGGATGCGTAAGGTTCCGGGTGATGACCCCGACCCTGCTGCTCACCGACCCGCTGTTCCTCCAGCACGACCCCGGCCATGGCCACCCGGAGTCCCCGGCCCGGTTGCAGCGCATCCTCAGCGTGCTGCACGGCACGCCGGTGCAAGGCACGGTGACGGTCGCCCCCCGCTCGGCCACGAGCGCGGAGCTGGCCGCGGTGCACACCCCGGAGCTGCTGGCCTACCTGGAGCGGCTGAGCGGGCACGAGGCGCAAATCGACCCGGACACCCAGGTGTCGCCGGACAGCGTGGACGCGGCGCGGCTGGCGGCGGGGGCGTCGGTGCAGGCGGTGGAGCAGGTCATGGCGGGCCACGTGCGCAACGCCTTCGCGCTGGTGCGGCCGCCGGGGCATCACGCCGAGCCCGGCCGGGCCATGGGCTTCTGCCTCTTCAACAACGTGGCCATCGCGGCGGAGGCCGGGCGGAGGCTGGGCGCGGAGCGCGTGCTCGTCCTCGACTGGGACGTGCACCACGGCAACGGCACCCAGGCCGCGTTCTACGGGCGGCGCGACGTCATGTACCAGTCCGTGCACCAGTACCCCTACTACCCGGGCACCGGCGCGGCCCCCGAGGTGGGCGTGGGCGCGGGCGAGGGCTACACCGTCAACATCGGTCTGCCCGGCGGCAACTCGGACGCGGACTACGGGATGATTTTCGAGGAGCTTTTCCTGCCGGTGGCCGAGGCGTACCGGCCCGAGCTCATCCTCGTGTCCGCGGGCTTCGACCCGCACGTGCACGACCCCATTGGCGGCATGGACGTCACCGAGCGGGGCTTCGCCGCCATGTGCGCGTCCATGCGGGCCCTGGCCGAGCGCGTCTGCGACGGCCGGCTGGTGCTGCTCCTGGAGGGCGGCTACTCGCTGGAGGGGCTGTCGCAGTCCGTGCACGCCTGCGTGGAGGTGCTCGCCGGGCGCAACGACAGCTTCCCCACCGGCACCACGCACGCGGACGCGAGGCACGCGCTGAAAGCCAGCCGCGAGGCGCTGAAGCCCTACTGGGCCGTGCTCTGAGCGACCCCGGGCGCGGAGACTCCCGCGGGGTCCGGGTCTGATACCCTCGTCTTCACGAGGGGGAAGTCATGGCTCGACACTGGATGGGAGTTCTCGCGTTGTGGCTGCTGCCCTGGGGCGCGGCGGCCGGGGAGGCCACGCCGCTCCGGGTGGCACTGTCGGGGCAGTACCTGCCGCTGCATGGCCCGAGCCGCGACGGCATGACGGGCCTGGAGGCGGAGCTGGCCCGCGCCCTGGGCCGGGAGCTGGGGCGCGAGGTGGAGTTCATCGACACCCGGCGGAAGTTCAAGCTGGGCACGCTCGAAGCGGTGGCGGCGGGCAAGGTGGACCTGGGCCTCAACTCCATCACTCCCACGCCCGAGCGCGCCCGGCAGGTGGACTTCACCCGCCCCTACCTCGAGCTGTCCTACCGGCTGGCGGGGCCCGAGGGGAACCTGCGCACGAAGGAGCTGCCAGGCTACACGGGCCGCGTCGCCGCGCCCCCGGGCCCGGTGCGCGAGGCGGTCCAGGAGGCCATGCCCCAGGCCACCCTCGTGGACTGCGCGGACCAGGCGGAGTGCCTGCGCAAGGTGGACGAGAAGCAGGCGGACTTCGCCGCGGGCGAGGACGTGGGCCTGCAGCTCGCCGTGCGCGACTCTCCCCTGGTCGTCGCCGAGGCCGCCTTTGGCCGCTCCCCCCTGGCCATCGCGGTGCCCAAGGGCGGCGCCGCCGCCATCGACGCGGCCCTGGAGCGGCTGGGCCCCACGCTCGAGCAGTTGAAGAAGACCTGGAAGCCCGGAGAGAACCATCTCCCGGACGCGCAGCAGAAGCTGCTGCGGCGGCTGCCCGACACGCTCATCGGGCTGCGGCAGCACGACGGCGAGTGGGTCCGGCCGAAGTTCTGCTACTCGCAGTCGGAGAACGTCAGCTTCGAGCAGGGTGGCGACGGAACGTGGAGGATGGATGTCCTGCTCGCCCAGGACACGGACATGTACGCGATTCACTCCGTCCAGGAGACGGAGGCGGGGATGTGGCGGCTGAAGCTGGTGGGGCCCTACAGCGCCGGGAAGGTGCGCTTCGTCGACGTCGGGCCAGGGGACGAGCCGGGAACGTGGCAGTGCGACCCCTGCCATCACTCCACCTCGACCTTCACCACCCGGGCCCAGGCCCGGCGCTTCCGGGTCCACGACTACGACGCCAGCAGCCGCGAGCCGAACGGCGATTGCGGCCCGCCCTGAGCGGGTCCGTCCCTCACGCGTGCTGCGGCTGCGACGGCCGCGGCCGCACGTAGCGCGCGACGGTGCGCAGGAGCTGGTCCAGGTCCACCGGCTTCTTGAGGTAGCCGTCCACGCCGAGCCGGGCCACGTCGCGCTCGCTCACGCCCTGTCCGGAGACGACCACCACGGGGAGGGAGGCGAGCGAGGCGTCGGCGACCTGCCGCTCCCTGAAGTCCCAGCCGTTGATGTCCGGCATCATCAGGTCCAGCAGGATGACGGCCGGCCGAACCCCGGCCCGCAGCAGCTCCAGTGCCTCGCGCCCGCCCCGGGCGAGCACCACCGCGTAGCCCTCCATCTCCAGCACGTCCTTGAAGGCGAGCAGGATGTCGAGGTCGTCATCGACCGCCATCACGCTGTTCCACGGCACCATGCCGACACCCTCCCGGGCATAAAGGTGCGAACCGGCGGGCACCCACGCCATCACCCCCGTGGCGCAGTCCCCCTCGGGGTCCGGCCGACGGACGGGCCCGGCGCGCGCCCGCCAGCCAACACGCGTCCTCCTCCAGGGATGAGGCCCCATTTTGTGTCCCGTGACGGCATCAAGCATGCGAGAAGCCTGCCCGCACCCTGGAGGAGGACGACATGGCGGAGATGAGCTACCGGACGGCGTTGGTGACGGGCGCCACGAGCGGCCTGGGGCGCGGGCTGGCGCTGTGGCTGGCCCGGCGGGGCCTGCGCGTGTTCGCCGCGGGCCGGCGCGTCTCCCAGCTCCAGGCCCTGGCCGCCGAGGCCCAGGCGGCCGGCGCCACCGTGGAGCCGGTGGAGCTGGACGTCACCGCCACGGACGCCACGCTGGAGCGCATCCGCGCGCTGGACGGCGAGTGTGGCGGGCTGGACCTCGTGGTGGCCAACGCCGGCGTGGGCGGCGTCACCCACGCGAAGCGGCTCCAGTGGGAGCGCGTGAAGGCCATCATCGACACCAACGTCACCGGCGCCGCCGCCACGCTGAGCGCCGTGCTGCCCCAGATGGTGGAGCGGCGGCGCGGGCACGTGGTGGGCGTCTCCAGCCTCGCCGCCTTCCGGGGGCTCGCCGGGCATGGCGCCTACTCCGCGTCCAAGGCCTTCCTCGCCACCTTCATGGAGAGCCTGCGCGTGGACCTGAGCGGCACCGGCGTGCGCGTCACCTGCATCTACCCCGGCTTCGTGAAGAGCGAGCTGACGGAGAAGAACAACTTCCCCATGCCCTTCCTCATGGAGACGGAGGCCGCGGTGGACCGCATGGGCAACGGAATCCTCCGGGGCGAGGGAGAGCTGTACTTCCCCTGGCAGCTCGCCCTCCCCTCGCGCCTGTTGAAGGTGGTGCCCAACCCCCTCTTCGACGCCGCCGCGCGCAGGTTCCGCTGAGCTTCTCCCCCACCCGCTTCACGGAGGCAGACCGGTGACTTCACTCGCCCCGCCCTTCATCCACAACTTCAACGCCCTCGCCGACGCGCGCTCCCCGTTCTGCCTCGGCATCGACCCGTCGAAGGAGCTGCTCATCCGCTGGGGACTGGAAGACACCCCCAAGGGCCTGCGCGAGTTCTGCGACCGCCTGGCGGACGCGGCCGGGGACCGGGTGGCGCTGGTGAAGCCGCAGAGCGCCTTCTTCGAGCGGCACGGCCCCGACGGCCTGAAGGTGCTCCAGCACGTGATGAAGCGCTTCAAGGACCAGGGCAGCCTCACGCTGCTGGACGTGAAGCGCGGGGACATCGGCTCCACCATGGACGCGTACGCGCAGAGCCTCTTCGGGCCCAACAGCGCCTACAAGGCGGACGCGGCGACCTTCACCCCGTACCTGGGCCTGGGCGCGCTGGTGAAGACGATTGAGCTGGCGCGCGCGGCGAACGCCTACGCCTTCGTGGTGGTGCGCTCCTCCAACCCGGAGGGCACGTCGCTCCAGACGGCGAAGGGCGCGGACGGCCGCACCGTGGCCGAGGCCCTGGCCGACGGCATCCGCGAGCTGAACGAGCAGCCCGGCCCCAAGGCGTTCCCCGTGGTGGGCGCCGTCATGGGCGCCACGCTCCCCGACTCGGACCGGGGCGTCGTCGAGCGGCTCGGCGGGGCGCTGATGCTCACGCCCGGCATCGGCGCGCAGGGCGCCGGCTTCGATGACCTGAAGCGGCTGTTCTCCGGACGCGAGGCCCAGGTCGTCCCCACCGCCACGCGCTCCGTGCTGGAGGCCGGCCCGGACCTCGCCTCGCTGCGCGCGGCGCTGGAGCGCCACACCGAGCCCGCCCGCCGCTTCCGCGAGGACGCGAAGCGCTGAAGCAGCGCATACACGAAGGCCCCGCGCCCTCTTCGACGAGGGGCAGCGGGGCCTCGAGTGACAACGCGCGGGCCTACTGCGCGCCCATCATGAACTGGTCCACGTCGACCTGGTTCTTGTCGGGCACGGCGTCCTTGGGCTCGGTGCCCTTCTTGAAGAACATCAGCTCCGAGCCCTTGGAGCCCGGCGGGGCAATCTTCCCGGTCTTCTTGTCGATGTAGAGCTTCACCAGGTCCATGGACTGCCACGGGTAGAACTCGGACTGGGGACGGCCCTCCAGCGCGCGCTTCATGTAGTTGAGCCAGATGGGCAGCGCCGCGCGGCCACCCGTCTCGTAGCGGCCCAGCGGGTGCGGGTTCAGGTCGTAGCCCACCCACGCCACCGTCACGAGGTCCCGGGTGTAGGCGGCGAACCACGCGTCGAACGAGTCGTTGGTGGTGCCCGTCTTGCCCGCGGCGGGCTTGCCCAGCCTCGTCGCCGGGCCGCCGGTGCCCTGGAGCACCACGCCGCGCAGCAGGTGCGTGAGGATGAAGCCCGTCTCGGCGCTCATCACCTGCTCACCGGGCTCGAAGAGGCGCGCGTAGCCGGCGGCCACGCGGTCCTGCAGCGGCGCCCACGCGTCGTCGAAGGCGGTGTGGTCCTCCAGCGTGCGGCCCCAGCGGTCCTCAATCTTGCGGATGAAGTACGTGGGCTTCTTGCGGCCGTAGCGGTTGAAGGTGGCGTACGCGTTGGCCAGGTCCACCGGGTACACGCAGGACGAGCCCAGCGCGGCGGAGAAGTCCATGTTCATGGGCGTGGTGATGCCCAGCTTCTGGCTCCACGCGGCCATGTTCTTCACGCCCACCGCGGCGAAGGTCTTCACCGCGGGGATGTTCATGGAGTTGATCATCGCCGTGCGCAGCAGCACGTCGCCCACGAACTCCTCGCTGTAGTTCTCCGGCTTCCAGGACACCTTGTTGTCCGGGTCGTGCTCGACGATGGGCGAGTCCACGATGACGGTGGCCTCCGACCAGTTGAGCTGCTCCAGCGCCGCCGAGTACACGAAGGGCTTGAAGGAGCTGCCCGGCTGACGGCACGCCTGGAAGGCGCGGTTGAACTCGTTGTCGTCGAAGTCGTACCCGCCCACCATGGCCGTGAGGTACTGGCGGTGGGGGTCGATGGAGACAAGCGCGCTCTGGGCCTCGGGCGTCTGCTCCAGGCGGAAGAGCTTCACGCCCTCCTCCGGAATCTCCTCGGCGAGCTTCTTGTCCCACTGCTCCTTGTCGTCCGTGAGGTCCTTCTTCGTCACGTGGCGCACCACGATGACGTCGCCCACGGTGATGGCCTTCTTCACCGACGAAATCATCATCGCCGGGTAGTAGCCCTCGGGGTTCACCTTGCGCGCCCAGCGCATGCCCAAGAGCGGCAGCCGGCCCTTGTGCGGCCCCACCTGCACGTCCGCGCCCTTGCCGTCGGAATCGATGGCGGTGACGACGGCCACGTAGAGCCGGTTCTCCGCCAGCTCCTCCTTGCCCATGGCCTTCTTCGCGCGCTCCAGGAAGGCCTTGATGGCGGCCTCGTCCGCGAGCTGCTGCACCGGCCCGCGCCAGCCCTGGCGCTTGTCCACCGACAGGAGCCCGTCGAGCACCGCGTCCTGCGCGGCGCGCTGGCGCTCGCTGTCCATGGTGGTGAAGACCTTGAGGCCCTCCTTCAGCAGCACGGGGTTGCCGTACCGGTCCACGATGTCCTTGCGCACCTGCTCCACGAAGTACGGCGCGAACTCGTGGAAGACGTCCTCCACCGGGTACACCTTCACCGGCTCGGCGTTGGCCGCGTCGTGCTCGGCCTTCGAAATCATGCCCTCGTCCAGCATGCGGCGCAGCACGTAGGAGCGGCGCTTCTTCGCGGCCTCCGGACGCAGGAAGGGCGAGTAGCGGCTGGGCGCCTGGGGCAGGCCGGCGATGAGCGTCATCTCGCCCAGCGTCAGGTCACGCACGTCCTTGCGGTAGTAGTTCTCCGCCGCGCTCTGCACACCGTAGCTGTGGTGCCCGAGGAAGACGTTGTTCAGGTAGAGGTAGAGAATCTCCTCCTTCGTCAGCGCCTGCTCCAGCCGCAGCGCGAGGATGGCCTCGCGAATCTTGCGGGTGAGCGTCTTCGCGGTGGCGGACTTGTAGCCCTCCGCGGAGATGAGGACGGCCTTCGCCGTCTGCTGCGTGAGGGTGGAGCCGCCCTGGATGCCGCCGGTGCGCAGGCCCAGCTTGGCGGTAATCGTCTTGAAGCCGGCACGCGTGGTGCCCAGCACGTCCACGCCGAAGTGGTCGAAGAAGCTGGAGTCCTCGCTGGCGATGAAGGCCTGCACGAGCCGCTTGGGGATGCGCTCGTACGGCACCACCTTGCGGCGCTCGTTGTAGAACTCGCCAGCCAGCACCGCGTCGTCGGTGTAGACCTCGGTGACGATGGGCGGCCAGTACTCGTCCACCTTGGGGATGGCGGGCAGCCCGTCCGAGTACACGTAGTACACGGCCGTCACCGCCACCACGGCGGCGGTGGCCCCGGTCAGCGCCAGCCAGCCGGCGGCCTTGAGGAGGAACTTCCACCAGCGCCCGTTGGGGACGCCGTCGAGCACCAGCTTCGAGCGGCTGCGGTCAGTCGTCTTGGGGTCGGCCATACGCGTTTCTTCGGAATCTTGCGGGCTTCAGGGCACCAGTGCGGCCCGCTTGAGCACGTCCCTCAGTTCCGGTGGGAGGGGGGCCTCCACGGCCACCTTCGCACCGCCGTCGGGATGGGGAAATTCAATGCGCTCGGCGTGCAGGAACAGACGTTTGAGCCCCCAGCGCGCCCGCACGTCGCGGTTGAAGGCGAAATCTCCGTACTTCTTGTCCCCCGCGACCGGATGTCCGATTGCGGCCAGATGCCTTCTTATCTGATGGGTGCGCCCGGTCTCGATGGAGCAGGACAGGAGCGCTGCGTCGCCCGACTGCTTCACGACCTTCCACCGGGTGAGCGCCTCCTGCATGTTCACCCCGCGACGGGCCTTGGACTCGGCCGTCTGCTGGTGCTCCGACAGGGGCAGGTCGATGACGCCCGAGTCCTTGGGCATCTTGCCCTTCACCAGGGTGAGGTAGCGCTTTTTGGACAGTCCGTGGGTGAAGACCTCGGTGAAGTGCACCATCGCCGGGCGGCGCTTGGCCACCAGGATGACGCCGGACGTCTCCCTGTCC
This sequence comes from Pyxidicoccus fallax, assembly GCF_012933655.1. Lineage (GTDB taxonomy): Bacteria > Myxococcota > Myxococcia > Myxococcales > Myxococcaceae > Myxococcus > Myxococcus fallax. The sequence goes on from NZ_JABBJJ010000308.1 coordinate 11,617, forward strand.
AGCCGGTGGGCGGGCGAGGCGGCGAAGTCATTGCGGACGGCTTTCGGCCCGAGGTAGGCGCGCACATAGTCCACCAGCGTGCCGCCGGTGATGCCGCTGCCGGTATGGACGGCCATCCCACTGGGCTTGTCCACGGCCATGAGCCAGTCGTCCTCCCTCAAGATGACCAGCCGGCTGGGGTCCACCGGCGGGGGCGGGGGCGTTGGACGGTCCGATTTCGGACGGTCGTCGGCCGTGAGCTGCTGCTCGTCGCCGCGGATGGTGAGCACGTCTCCCTCGGCTAGCAACTGCTCGGGCTGCGCACGCTTTCCATTCACCCGCACCTTCTTGGTGCGAATCATCTTGAAGAGGTGGCTCACCGGAACATTGGGGAGCCGTTTGCGCAGGTGCTTGTCCAGCCGCATCCCGGCGGTGTCGGCTTCGATTCGGTACTCGATCATTTGTGCTGGCGCGCGGACCAGACCATACGAATAATCCCCGGTCCATGGCGAAAGCCCCCAGTATCGAGAAGCTTCTTCAGAGTGGCTCGGCGGAATGGAACCGCCTGCGCAAGTCCGGCCAGGTTCCTTCCGACCATACCGGCGCCACCTTCAGCCAACTGTTCTCCGCCAACACGGACCTGTCGGGGCTCGGCCTCGTGGGCTCCGAGTGGGAGCGGTGCGACCTCTCCAAGGTCAACTTCCGGGACGCGGACCTGTCCAACGCCTACTTCCACGGCGGCCGGCTCCAGGACTGCGACTTCCGGGGGGCCAACCTGGAAGGCGCCACGTTCGAGAAGCTCAAGCTCCTGCGCTGCGACTTCACGGGCGCCAAGGGGCTGGACGACGTGGAGATGGACGACGTGGACATGGACCGCGTCGTCGGCCTGGACGGGGAGGAGGCGCCGCCGCCGCCCCCGCCGCCGGCCCAGGGCATCACCGCGTTCACCCGTGAGCAGCGCGAGAAGGCGCTGGGCGTGCAGGCCGCCGCCGTCATGCAGGGCGAGCCGGCCAGCGGCGACGAGCTGCCGCCCTTCCGGCCCCAGGACCCGCCGGGCTCGCTCTTCTTCCGCGGCCTGAAGCGGATGGCCATGCCGCCCCTGTGGGTGCTGGACGTGCCGGGGCTGCGGCCCCTGTTGCCGCAGCGGCTGCCGCCGGGCAGCTCGCTGGAGACGCTCTACCGCGAGGCGGTGAAGACGCGGCTGGAGAACAAGAAGCCGTCGGCGGACCCCGGCGTGGTGGAGCGGGCGCAGAAGGCGCTGCGCATGGGGGCGAAGGACGCGGCCGTGGCGGCCATGTACCTGCGCGAGGTGGGTGTGCTGCCCCTGGCGCGCTTCTCCGCGGCCCAGGTGCTGAAGGGCGCGCTGCGCGAGGAGGTGGAGGTGGATGACCTGACGGGCTCCATCGACCCGCGCACCACGGGCGCGCTCTTGGAGCTGCGGCTGACGCACGAGGTGGTGGAGCACCTGCAGGAGGCGCGGCGCCGGCTGGCGGCCACGCAGCTGTACACGGCGCTGCTCGAGGCGGGCTTCAACCCGGAGAACAACTGGGAGGAGGCGCTGGAGTCGAGCGACCAGGCGATGGAGCTGGCGCAGCTGGCGACGGCCGAGGACCGCAACGCCCTGTTCGAGGGCTTCCAGGTGTTCGCGGCGCTGCCGGAAGAGGCGCGGCTGCGGCGGCTGGCGTACTTGGCCGAGTCGGTGACCAACCTGGAGCTGGTGAGCCGCCTGCCGGAGGGCATGGAGCCGGCGTGGATCAACGGCCCGGAGACGCGCGAGTGCCATGACCGGGAGATGACGTACGTCCAGGCGCTGAAGGCGCAGGACATCCCGGTGAAGGTGGCGGCGCTGGCCAAGGCGGAGCTCGGCGTGCCCGAGGGCGAGGTGCCCGAGGAGAGCGACGACGACCTCTTCGTGCACGTGCGCTGCGACGTGTGCGGCAAGGAGAAGCTCATCGTCCAGTCGCCGGACGTCTGACGTCACGGTGAGGGACGTGCCCCGCGGGGCCGCGGGTCCGGGACGGTGCTCCCGGGCTGGCGGCCCCGTGGTGTTTTTCGGGGTCAGGTGAGGCGCTGGTGGGCAGCGAGGACCCTGGCCGTCCAGTCCTTCCCCTCCTGGCCCGGGAGCCACTTGTCGAAGTGCCCTTCGCGAATGAGCCGTACGAGTTGCTCGTCACGGGCCAGGAGGTGGGGCGTACGCCACGGAAAGGTCAGGGCCGCCGAGCCTTCCGTCTTGAAGTCCTCGTGAGCGACCAACTCCTCCAGGTAGCGGGAGTAGGTCTCGAAAAGGCGGTCCACATTGGATGCGGCAGGCAGGGCATATCCCGATTCGTAGGCATCGACCCAGACGACCGGCTGGCGTCCCTGTTCATCCGCGAGGCCGGGGACCGTGGCGTAGTAGTGGGCCAGGAACGGTTCTCCCCCAAAGACGAAGAGCGGCGAGAACAAGGCGCCCTGCCAACCCTCTCGCATGTCCCTGTTCCACGATTCCAAGTCGTTGGTCTGATCGTTCACCTCGAACACGGTGAGGCCATCGACATCCGCTGCGAAGATGCCCCTCCCAATCATGGAATAGATGCGGGCGAGCTGAGGGTCCAAAGGTGTCCCCTCGATTGGAGTGAATGGCTGTGGGGGATGGCGCCCCGGCGGTTTCGTGACCACTCGCAACCCAAGCCGCCCACACACCTCCAGGAGTCGCTCAAAGCCAGGAAGTTCCACTTTCGCCACGAGACCAGCCTCCGCTACCGGGGACCCGGGAAGACTCTTTTCAGGACCTCAAGTGCCGCGTTCTCCGCACCTTCGAGCGTTTTGGCCGGCGGCGGCACTTGGGTCACCCGGTGGTACCAAGGCCCGAAGCGACCATCAATGATGCCAGCGGCCTTGAGCACGTCATCCGCCGTTGCCTGGGGACGAGCCTGCCGGAACCAGTCCCAGAGACGGTTGATGCGGTGGTGGATGGAGACTTCTACCAGCGCGAGGTTGCTTCCCGCGTTGATGTCCTCGACCGGAAAGAGGTGCGCATATTGAAGCGGTCGCCGATGGTGAACCGGCCAATCTTCAGGATGAGAGTCCATGACGGACACCAGGTGGCGATTCTGGGATTTGTAGAACTCGCGCGCCTTCTTCCGGAGCTCGGTTTTCTCATGAGGGGTCAATGGGGTGGTCGCGAGTTGCTCGATGCGCGCCATCAACGCGCGTAGTTCCTCCCGCTCACCCGCGCTCAGGGCCTTTTCCCCTTCGAGCTGCACCTTCGCCCACAGTCGCTCGAAGGCCCGCTTCTCCCCGCCCGGCAGCCGCGTCAGCATCGTGCGCAGCCAGCCGGCCGCGGCTTCCTTGCCCCTGCGCAGCGCCTTCAGGACGATGCCGCCGCCGCGCACCGCCAGGAAGCCCGCCCCCTTGATGAGGACGCCTCCCACGTACCAGAGAGCCAGTTCCTCCACGCCTCGCTGTGCCAGCCACGCGAAGCCCTCGTGCACGCCCTCACGCCAGCGCCGAAGGATGTCCTCGTGCAGCGCCCGGTACTCCGCCACGGCGTCTTCGTCGAGTTCCGCCGGTAGGGAGGTCCGCACCACCCGCGCGTCCTCCACCCAGCCC
>NZ_JABBJJ010000309.1 GCF_012933655.1 Pyxidicoccus fallax
CCCCAAGCCCCGCCACCGTGTCGTGGTCCGTCACCGCCAGCACCGTCACCCCGGCCGCCGCCGCCCGCGCCAGCAGCTCCGACGGTGGGTACTGCCCGTCGCTGGCGGTGGTGTGCGAGTGAAGGTCGATCACGGCGGGCTCCAGGTTCCGGGTTCACAACGGATGCGTGTCACATACCGATGACGTGTGAACGGTTTCCACCAACTTAAGCGGTTGGGGGTTCGGCCGCATGTCCCGCATGCCTACAGTGGCCGGCCTATGGGCAAGAAGAACGACACGACCATCGAGAACCGGGTGTATCTCTTCGAGTCGCTGGCCAGCGCCTACGTCTCCGCCGCCTCCGAGCAGCTGGGCGCCGACGAGCCGGCCGCCCGCGAGCGCGCGCGCCGCGCCCTGGCGGAGCTGGCCTACGTCTCCTGCGTGGTATCCGACACGGCCCACCTGTCCGCCGAGCAGGTGAGGGACCGGGTGCTGGGCCTGCCGGAGGCCACCGAGGCCCAGGACGAGGACGACGACGCCGCCGGGGACGACGGGGACGACAACGACACCGGCAAGAAGCGGAACAAGTAGGCCTGGGCGTGTAGCAGGCGCTCCCCTTGGCCGGCCGGCGGTGGTATGTGCCGCGCCATGGCCAAGCCCTCCTCGAACCCGAAGAAGTCCCTGCGCGCCGCGTACTCCGGGGCGCGCAAGGCGGATCCGCGTCCCATCACCGGCAAGGAGAAGCCGGCGGAGCTGCTCGCCCACGCCTTCAGCGCCTACGTGGGCCGCCAGGAGCGCACCGCCTTCGAGCTGATGTCGAAGTCAATGGAGCAGGACGCCTCCATCTTCCTCACCCTGTCCGGCGCGATGACGCCCGCGGGCCTGCACCAGAGCTGCCTGATTCCCCTCATCGAGAAGGGCGTCATCTCCGCCCTCACGACGACGGGCGCCAACCTCTACCACGACGCCCACCGCATCATCGGCCACGCCATCCGCGAGGTGAACCCCAACGCGGGCGACCTCCAGTACCGCCTGGCGCGCATCATCCGCATCTATGATTTGGGCTTCTGGGAGGAGGCGCTGCTCGACACCGACCGGCTCTTCTCCGCCATCATCCGCGGCCCCGAGTTCCAGAAGAAGATGACCACCCCCGAGTTCCACTACCTGCTCGGCAAGGCCATCTACCAGATTGAAAAGAAGCTCGGCGTGAAGCAGCCGTCGCTCTTGTCCACCTGCTACAAGCACGCGGTGCCCATCTGGGTGGGCGCGGTGCAGGACGGCTCCATCTTCCTCAACATCGTCAAGCTCAAGCGCCTCCTGGGCCCCGAGTTCAAGTTCGAGCTCGACATCAACGACGACGTCTACTCCATGGCGGCCATGCAGCACTTCTGCCGGCACAACGGCAGCAAGCAGCTGGCCATCTGGATTCTGGGCGGCGGCGTGCCGAAGAACTACACGCTGCAGGGCGAGCCGCTGCTGGACCAGATTCTCAACGTGCCGACGTCGGGCTTCGACATCGACGTGCAGTTCTGCGTGGACCCGGTGGACAACGGCGCGCTGTCGAGCTGCCCGGCCGGTGAGGGCCACACGTGGGGCAAGGTGTCGGTGGAGGCGGTGGAGTCGGGCTCCGTCTACGTGCACTGCGACGTGACGGCGGTGTTCCCCTGGCTGACGCACGCGCTGTTGAGCGACCCGAAGAACAAGCGCAAGCCCATGCGGCTGATGGACCGGATGGCGGACGCGGTGGACTTCCTCGACGCGGACGTGCAGAAGCGCCGCAAGTCGCTGATGAAGACGCTGGACTGGAGCGTGGAGGACGCCGAGCCCTCCACCGAGGGCGACGCCGAGAAGCACGAGGCGTACGTTCGCTGAGCCGTTGAAGAGGAAACCCGCTTCCGAGGACGCCGACATGAGCCAGCAGCAGCCGCCCGCCACGGGCGTGGTGATGACCCTGGTCAGCCAGCCGCAGTTCAAGACGCAGCTCACCCATGGCCCATCCGGCACGGTGTCCGTCACCGAGGCGCCGCGCGACAACGGCGGCACCGGCGGCAGCTTCTCGCCCACGGACCTGGTGGGCGCGGCGCTGCTGTCCTGCGCGGTGACGACGATGCACCTGTTCGCCTCGCGCGAGGGCATCTCCCTGGGCGAGGTGCGCGGCCGGGTGGAGAAGCGGATGACGCCGCCGCCGCGCCGCATCGGCGAGCTGGTGCTGGAGCTGCGGATGCCGGCGGGCCTGTCCGCCGAGCATCGCACCCGGCTGGAGCAGGTGGGCCGGGAGTGCCCGGTGGCCCGCAGCCTCCACCCGGACGTGAAGCTGCCCCTGACGTTCAGCTACCCGGACTGACGGGCGCGCGGGGCGCCGGCCGCCCCCTCGGGCCGGGGGACACACCCCGCGGCCCACGTCCGGGCGCGTTGTCACCTGCCGAGGGCGGGCGGTGGGGACGGCGCCTGCTGGGGAAGGCCCGCCTCGCGGGGCCTCATGTTCACCAGGGCGATGCCGGCCACGATGATGCCCATCGCCACCACCGTGGGCGCCATCAGGCGCTCATGGAAGAACAGCAGCCCGGAGAGGACGCCGGTGGCGGACAGCACGTAGCCGAACTGGCTGAAGTAGACGGGGTCCGCCACCCGCTGGAAGTGGAAGTACACCCGGTAGCCCAGGCTGGTGAACACGCACTGGGCCAGGATGACGCCCCAGGCCGACGCGCTGAGCACCAGCGCGCCCTCGTGCATCACCAGGAGCGGTAGCAGCGCGAGCGCGCCGCCCAGCAACATGCCCCCGGCCAGCACGCCCGACGAGACGCCGGCCGGCATGGAGAGCTTCCGGTACACGTTGCCCATGGCGATGCTGATGGGCGTGCACAGCGCCAGCCCGAGCCACCACATGGAGCCGGTGCCCGCCGAGTAGCGGCCCAGCACCAGCATCGCCGCGCCCACGAGCCCCACCAGGATGCCCGCCAGCCGCAGCGGCCGGTAGCGCTCGATGCCCAGTCCCCAGGCGAAGGCATACGTGAAGAGCGGCGGCAGCGTGTACATGAGCGACGTCAGGCTCGTGCCCAGGTGCTGCATCACCACGAAGGTCACGCTGTTGGGCACGGCGACGCTCAGTACGCCCGCGATGAGGCCGTAGCGCAGCAGGGGCCGCGCCGACGCGGGGGGCGTCGTGCTCCGCCCGCCCATCAGCACCAGCGCCAACCCGCTGCCGAGCGCCGGCCAGAAGGCGAAGGCCAGTGGTGACCAGCCCTCGGCGCGGGCCACGCGAGACATGGGCAGCATGCTCCCGAGCAGGACGCCCGTCGTGATGAGCAGCAGGAGCGGAGCGTCACGGAGCGGGCGCGGCTGGGAGTGGGGCGGTGGATTCAAGACGGACTCCTGTATGTGAATGCAACGATTTGACACGAGACATGGCTCCGCCCCGCGCCGTCGTCAGGCGCTGGCGTTGGATGTGTTTCAGAGCGGCCTGGGGATGTTCAGCCGTCTTGGGTGGTTGATGGCGTGAATTCCATGTCAAACGTATTGAGGGTATTCTGGTTGTCTGTTATTGCGTGCGGAGCTTGCGCGCTTCGCGCCAGGCGCCCGCGGCCGCTCGCTCCAGGCCGCGCATGTCTTCAAGCCTCGGAGCTCCCAGCCCACATGAAAGCGTTCATTTCCGCCGTCGGTGCAGCCGCGCTCTGTCTCACGGCTTCCGCGGGGCGGGCCGCCGAAGTCCCGGCGCCCCGTCCCCGCAACTCCGTGACGTTCGAGACCTATGCCTATTCCGGGACGCTCAATGGACAGACGACGTCCGTGTTCGCCCCCGCGCTGTTCGCCTCCTTCCCGCTGTCCGAGCGCGTCAGCCTCAACGCGGCCTGGCTCTTCGCCTACGCGCCGTCCCGGGGTGGCGCGCCCGCGTCGTTCCAGGCGGGCAACCCCTCCATCGGCCCCAGCGTCGTGCTGCTGGACGACGCCTGGAAGGTGAGGACAGGCGGAGGGCTCGTGCTGCCCTTCACCCTCCTCAGCGACCCGGATGAGCAGGGCTCCGCGCTCTTGCGCCGGGCCGCGACGCTGCGGGGCAACAGCGGCTTCAGCCTCGTGGCCCCGGGCCTCCTCGGCTTCACTCCCTGGGCGGACGCGGCGTTGCGGCAGGGCAGCTTCCGCTTCCTGGTGGACTTCCGAGTCCCCATGTCCGCCCAGCTGTCCGAGAAGCGCGGCCGGCGGGTGGACGCCGTCTTCCAGCTCTCCGGGACTCCGGCGCTGGACGTGCATCCGAACGTCCTCGTGGGCTCCACCTTCCAGGCCATCTACGTGGCCACCGCGGCGGAGGGCTCCGACCCCGTCTTCCTGGCCGTCATCCCCTCCGTGCGGCTTCATGGCCGGGCGGGCTTCATCGAGGCGCGGCTGACGCTCAACCTGGATGAGCCGCTGGGCTTCGCCTTCTCCCAGGACGGCATCTGGGCGCTGGGGATGTCCCTGGGGACCACCTTCTGAGCGGGGAGGGGAGGGGCCTCGCGTTCGAGGCCCCTCCTGCCGCGGCGCCATGCTCAGGCGCATGGGGGCGGCGGCGTGGCGCCAGGCTGGAGGACGGAAGGGGGCGCCATCGCATACGCCGGGCCCTCCCCGACCTGTAATGGGGCCGCCGGGCGGAAGTGGTGCGGCACGCCGGGGAGCACGGACGCCACCGCGTCCCGGAGCACGAGCAGGTCGTCCGAGACGACGCCGACGATGGGCACCGCCAGCGCCCGCGCCACCTCCAGCAGCAGCACGGCGGGCGTCAGGTCTCCGTCCTCTGGCGGGCCGCGGGCGGCCAGCACCTCTCCGGACAGGCAGTCTCGCACCAGCCACGGCGACGGGCCGTCCAGGGCCAGCAGCACCCGGCCCTGCGCGTGGAGGACGCTCTGGAGGCGCGCGTCGTCCGCCAGCCGCAGCGCCAGCAGGGCTTCGTACCGGTCCAGCAGGTTGGAGACGCTGCGCTCGGAGATGGAGACGCCCCGCGCGCGCAGGTGCGCGTGGATGGCGGGGACGCGCAGGCCGGCCTGGTGGCGCAGCGTTCCGATGAGGACGATGACATCCAGGCCGAACTCGTGGTCTGGCAGCACCCATCGGCCCTCCTCCTCGGCGCGGATGGCCTTGAGGTGCAGCGGGCAGCGCGCCTCGTGGCACACGCGCACCTGCACCTTGAGGGCGACGACACCCTCCAGCGTCACCACGTTGCGTCGCGCCCGGTAATCCGCTCGCGTGGGCCTTCCACACGCGGCGCACCTTCGCTGTGCGTTCTCCAGCCCCACCTGCCGGCTCGGCGGCGGTTGGGCGGTGTTCCGTGCCATGACGTGGCCTTCCCCCATGAAGGAACGCCGGCAAGGGCGGAGGGCCGCTTGCCGGCGTTCGAAAAAAGCACTGCTTCGCGAAAACAGACGTTCCCGCGTTACTTCGTGGCGCCCGAGGCCGTCGTGGCCGGCGCGGCCGCCTGCTTCTTGTTGAGCTGGATTTCCAGCGTGACGGAGATCTCCTCGCCCACCGCCACGCCGCCGGTCTCCAGCATCTTGTTCCAGCCGAGGCCGAAGTCCTTGCGGTTGAGCTTCGTGGTGGCGGTGCCGCCGCGCTTGATGTTGCCCCACGGGTCCTTCGACTCCGCGGTGAAGCCCTCCACGTCCAGCACCACCGGCTTCGTCACCCCGTGCATGGTGAGGTTGCCGGACACCTTCAGGCCCGCGCCGGCCTTCTCCACCTTCATCGACTTGAAGGTGATGGTGGGGTACTTCGCGGTGTCGAAGAAGTCCGGGGCGCGCAGGTGCTCGTCGCGCTTGGTGTCCTGGGTGTTGATGGTGGCCGCGTCGATGGTCGCCTCCACCGTCGACTTCGTGATGTCCTTGTCGTCGAGGTGGGCCTTGCCGGTCACCTTGGAGAAGGTGCCGCGCACGTTGGACACCATCATGTGCTTCACGGAGAACAGCGCGCTCGAGTTGGTCGAATCAATCTCATACTCCGCACCGAGCGCCAGCGAGGGGACGGCGACGAGGAGGGAAGCGACCGCGGAACGCAGGAATGCCTTCATGGTGTTGTCGTGCTCCAGTGAGGGGAAAAGACGTGTCAGCTCGCGTAGACGCGCTTGTGGTCGCGCGTGCCCTGGTAGCGGAAGTCCGTGCCCGGCGCGTCCCGGACGGGCTTCTCGTCGATGCGCTCGCGCGCGCGCATGACCTCCTCGTACTCGGGGATGGACAGCTTTCGGCGCCGCTCCAGCAGGCCCTCCAGGCCCAGCGACCGCACGCGCGCCTGGGCCTCCGGCCGCACCACGCCGCTGAAGAACTCCGCGCACGAGCCGCTGCCGTACGAGAACAGGCCCACGCGCCGGCCCGTGAGGTCCTCGCGCGAGGTGGACAGGAGGCTGGCCAGCGCCATGTACATGGAGCCCGTGTAGATGTTGCCCACCTGCGAGGGCAGCACGAGGCTGCTGCCCACCAGCCGGTCGAAGCTGGCGTCCGGGTCCGTGTCCCCGTCGAGCGTGCGCAGGTGGCGGTGCGCCTTGCGCGACATCTTCCCGTACGGCACGTGGTAGACGAGCGCGGCGAACCGGTCGCTGTAGAGCCCCTCGCCGGCCGGCTCCTCGCCCGCGGCCTCCTGGTAGGCCCGGTACGCGCCCGCCAGCGCGTCCAGGTAGCACTGCACCGAATAGTGCCCGTCCACCAGCGCGTCCTTGGAGTAGAGCGGACGCCAGAAGTCCATCACGTCCTTGGAGTAGACGCCGGTCTTCCCCTTCTCGAAGACGACGAGCCGGGGCTGGTCGGAGACGAGCATCGCCACCGCGCCCGCGCCCTGCGTGGGCTCACCGGGCGTTCCGATGCCGTAGCGCGCGATGTCCGAGCAGACGATGAGCGCCTTGCGGCCCTTCGCGCTGCCCGCGTGCACCCAGTCCAGCGCCATCTGCAGCGCGGCGGTGCCGCCGTAGCAGGCGTGCTTCGTCTCGAAGACGCGGCAGTTCGTGGGCAGTCCCAGCAGGCCCTGCACGTACGAGGCGACGGGCTTGGAGTGGTCCACCGCCGTCTCGGTGCCGACCACCAGCATGCCCACCTGCTCCGGCGGGCACCCGGCGGACTGCAACGCCATGCGCGCGGCGCGCGCCGCCAGCGTCACCGTGTCCTCGTCCTCCAGGGGCACGCACATCCGCGTCACCCCCAGGCCTTCCACGTACTTGCCCGGCGCCACTCCGCGCGCCACGGCCAGCTCCGACAATTCCACGTACGTCGTGGGCACGGCGATGCCAATGCCTTCCAGTCCTGCCTGCATGTGTTGTCTCCGGGTTGTGGCCGGGGGACGTCTTCAAAGACATCCATCCCGAATCGTGCCGGCGTTTATGTATCAGCCTGACGTGACGCGTTGATGGGCGGTGTGTAGGGATTGCGCAAAGCCCTGGGCGGCGCCGGGCTAGCGCCGGACGTAGGAGCCGGCGCGGAGGTCGTCGAGGATGCCGGGGCCCAGGGGCCTCCAGCCGAGGAGCTGCTCCGCCTTGAGCGAGGTGAACTGCTGGTCCAGGGCCAGCGCGTCGGCGAAGGCCCCGAACTGCTTGCGGGCCTCCGCCAGGGGCCAGGCCGTCGTCCTGCCGCCCTGGCCGACTCCCTCGCTCGCCGCGGCGGCGATGTCCTTCACCTTCACCGAGGGGCCCTGGACCGCGACGAGCACCGTCCCCGACGGGGCCTTGTCGAGCGCGCGCACGTACAGGTTCGCCAGGTCCTCGACGAACACCACCGGCCAGCGGTTCTCTCCGGTGCCCACGAAGCGCGCGGCGCCACTGTCACGCGCGGAGCCCGTGAGCATCGCCGGAATGCCGCCGCCGCGGCCGTAGACGATGCCCGGGCGGAGGATGAGGCCCCGGATGCCGCGCGTGTTCAGCACGCGCTGCTCCACGGCCGGGCGCCACGCGACGAGCTCCGCCGGGCTCAGCACGTGCTCCTCGTTCACGGCCTGGCCCCGCGTGTCGCCGTGCACCCAGACGCCGCTCGTGTAGAGGAAGGTCTTCCCCGTGCCGGCCAGGGACTCCAGCACCGCGGCGATGGCGGGCACGTCTCCCGCCTCGCTGTTCGTCGTCGCCGTCCACACGACGGCGTCCACCTGCCGGGCGAGGACGGCGAGGCTCGCCGGGTCCGCGAGGTCTCCCGCCACCGCCTGGATGCCTCGCGAGGTGAGCTTGCGCTTCGCGTCCTCCGAGCGCGCCGCGCCCCGCACGTCATGGCCGGCCCGGACGAGCGCCTCCGCCACGGCCGAACCGATGTACCCCGTTGCTCCGGTGACCAGAACCTTCATGGTGTCCTCTCGCTTGTCGCGCGGGTTGAAGTCGTTTCGAGCGCCACGCCCACGGCCTGGCCGTCGCGCGCCCAGGTGTAGGAACGCAGCAGCAGCTGCCACACCACCTCGAGCTCCTCCGCGTCCCGGGGCCCGAAGACCATGGGGGTCCCCGAGCGCGGATGCGGCATGCCCCAGCCCTGCTGGAAGACCTGCCGGGCGAGGCCGGGCGGGAACATCATGTGCAGGCTGCCGTCGTGCGTCGGGTGGATGTGGGCGAACTCGGTGCCCACCTGGAAGGCCGCGCGGGGACCTCGGGCCTGCGCCGGGTGGAGCCAGAAGGCGCGCGCCCCGGGCACGGAGATGCCGCTGGGCGCCACTGTGACGTCTGGCAGCGACGCGGCCCGCTGGAAGAGCCGCTCCTGGATGTCCACGGGCGACTGCTGGCTGAGCTGCCGGTGCGCGAGCGGCGTCCCTGGCGGCGCGTCGCTCGTCTCCGGGCGGGGGCCGCGCCGCGCGGGCATCCGGAAGGCGGTGTCCAGCTCCGGCACCGCGGGCGTGAAGGCACGGGCCTTCTGGGGCGCGGGGCGGGCCGGCTCTCGCTCCGCCGGAGCGCACGCCGCCGCCAGCAGCAGCGGTGCCGTCAGCAGCATGTCCACCAGCGTCCTGCTCCGCATGAGCATCCTCCCCGTGACGCCGGCGCCTCGCGGCCGCCTTCGCACGCACTGGCTCATAGGGCTCGGTGCCATGTGGACACAACGCGGGCCATGGAAAAGGATTGTTTCCTGGAGGAAACCAATGGAAGACGTAGCGCCGTACTTCACCTTCACGGAGGTGGTGAGGACCGGGAGCTTCACCACCGCGGCGCGCGCGCTCGGCGTGTCCAAGGCCACGGTGAGCAAGCAGGTGGCGCGCCTGGAGAGGGAGCTGGGCGTGCGGCTGCTGCATCGCACGACGCGCAAGCTGTCCCCGACGACGGAGGGGACGGCGCTGTACGAGCGATGCCGGCGCATGGCCGACGAGCTGGACGCGGCGAAGGCCGAGGTCATGCTGCTGCGGCGCAAGCCGCGGGGCCGGCTGCGCGTGAGCGTGCCAATGACGTTCGGGCTGATGCAGGTCGTCCCGGCCGTGCCGGAGTTCCTCGCGCGCTACCCGGAGATAGAGCTGGACCTGCAGCTGGACGACCGCGTCGTGGACCTCGTCGAGCAGGGCTTCGACGTGACGGTCCGGATTGCCCAGCTGCCGGACTCGTCACTCGTCGCGCGGAAGCTGGCCTCGTGCCGGCGGGTCATCTGCGCGACGCGCGAGTACCTGCGGCGTCACGGCACGCCCGCCAGGCCCGAGGACCTGCGGCAGCACCGGTGCCTGCAGTACACGTATCTGGCGTCGGGAACGACGTGGCGGCTGCGCGACGCCGGGAGCGAGGCCCTGGTGCAGACCGCGGGGCCCTTCCTGGTCAACAGCAGTCTCGCGCTCAAGGCCGCGGTGCTCGCCCACACGGGGCTGGCGCAGTTCCCCCTGTTCGTCGTGGCGGAGGAACTGCGCGCCGGGCAGCTGGTGTCGGTGCTGGATGACCACGCGCTGCCCGACCTGACCATCTGGGCCGTGCATCCTCCCGGGCGCACCGTCACCCCGAAGGTCCGCGCCTGGGTGGACTTCCTGGCCCGCCGCTTCGCGAGCCAGACGGAGTGGAACCTCAGCACCCCGGACACCCCGGGGTGAGGCTCAGTCCTTCTTCGCCGCCCCCGCCTGCCAGTCGAACCGCATGCGGAGCTTGCTCAGCTGGGCGGAGGCAATCTGCACCCGCCGGCCATCCTCCGTCAGCTTCCACGCCTGGCTCTGGGTGAAGAGGAGGTTGCGCCCGCCACGCAGCACCTCCGCCTCGAACACCACCTCGGTGCCCAGGGGCGTGGCCGACATCATCATCGCGTTGAAGTTGCTCGTCAGCGCGTACTCGTCCGGCTTGAGCAGGGGCAGGGTGGCCAGCATGCTGACCACGTCCAGCATGGAGTAGATGACGCCGCCATGCAGGGTGTGGCTGAGGTTGTCCACCGCCTCCGTGACTCTCAGCCGGCAGCGGCAGAAGCCGGGGCGCTGCTCCAGCAGCTCCAGCCCGCAGTAGCGTTGGTACGCGTGCTCCAGCAGCGCCCGGGAGTGGGCCGCCGCGTGTTCACTGATGTCCGTCGTCATGGGTCTTCCCGTCATAGAGCGCGTCCGATGATTTCCAGCATCACTTCCCGGGCCCCTCCGCCGATGCCGAGCAGCCGCGCATCGCGGTAGAGGCGCTCCACGACGGCGGGCTCCACGCAGCCGTGCGCGCCGTGCAGCTGCACCGCGTCGCGCGCGATGCGCTCCAGGGTGTCCACGGCCATGTTCTTCGCGATGGCGGCCTGGGCCGCGGAGAGCTGGCCCCCGGCCTGCCACCGCACGGCCTGCTCCACGTACAGGCGCACCACGCTCAGCTCCGAGTGCCGCTCCGCGAGCCGCTGGCGGATGACCGACTTGTCCAGCAGCGGCTCGCCGCCCACCCGGCGCTCGCGGCAGTGGGCCACTGTTTCCCGCAGCGCGAGGTCCGCGGAGGCCACCGCCATCACCGCGAGGTTCAGCCGCTCCTGTTGCAGGCACTGCTGCAAGAGGCGGCCCGCCTCGCGCCCCGCGGCGAGCAGCCGCGCGGGGGTCCGCTCGAAGTGGAGGTCCGCCAGGGGCAGGCAGCGCCAGCCCAGGCAGCTCCGGTGCGTGGCGCTCACGCCCGGGGCGTCCTCCTCCACGAGGAACAGCGCGAGGGCGCCCTCGTGCACCGCCCCGACGAGGCGCAGGTCCGCGCGCCCGCCGTTGCAGATGAAGGCCTTGTCGCCGGTGAGCCGGTACTCGCTCCCACACACCTCCGCGCGGCATTCGAGCGCGCGCAGGTCCGAGCCGGCCCCGGGCTCGGTGAGGGCCAGGACGATGCCGCGCTCGCCCTTGAGCACCGCGGGGATGACCCGCGCCGCCACCCCCGGGTCACCGGCCTGGACGGCCTTCAGGCTGACGAAGTGCGAGGCCAGCCCCATGGTGAGGCCCTGGGCCCCGCTCAGCGTCAGCTCCTCCACCAGCACGGACAGCGCCACCGGGTCGTCCGGGAGCTGCTCCGGAGAATGCCCGAGCGACAGCAGGCCGGCCGCTCCGGCCCGCCGGTGGAGCGACAGGGGATAGGCCCCCTCCTGCTCCCAGTCATCCAGGTGCGGCCTGACGCAGTCGTTGACGAAGGCGCGCACACGCTCTCGAAAAGGCTCTGTCATGGCCTGGCCTAGAAGACGGTGCTGTGCGCCAGCTGGTGGAAGCGCTCGACGATGGGGACGAGCCGTGTCCGGGAGACCTCGCCCTCCTGCTCGAAGTAGTAGAGCCGGGTCATGTCATCCATGACCTTGATCATCTCGCGCGAGCGCTGCGCCGCCCGGATTTCGTAGCGCCGCAGCGCCGAGCCCAGGTCGGCGTCGCAGTGGCCCACCAGCGCCTGGGCCAGCATGAAGCCGTTCTCCAGCCCGAGCGTCAGGCCGTAGCCCAGCGTCGGCAGCATCGCGTGGATGCTGTCGCCGAGCAGCGCCACCCGGCCCCGGACCCAATGGCCCGCGCCCGTCAGCGACATGATTTTGTGCGTGAGCACCGCGTCGTCGGGCGTGTGCTCGATCATCCTCAGCACGTCCCGAGGCAGGGCGGCGAACAGCGACAGCAGCCCCCGCCTGTCGAGCAGGGGCTGGTTGCGGTGCTGGTACGCGGCGAACCAGTAGCGCAGCGAGCGCGCCTCGTTGAGCGGGTAGGTGACCACCCGCGAGTAGCTGGAGGTGAATATCTGGCACCGGTCCGCGTGCAGCAGCGGTGAGCGGAAGGACACCACGCCCCGGCTCGCCACCAGCCCCGTGTCCTGGGGCTCCAGCCCCGGGTTGACGAAGCCGCGGCAGGTGGAGCCCACCCCGTCCGCGCCGACGACCAAGTCGAAGTCGAACGTGTAGCCGTTGCTGAAGGTGACGCGGACCCCGTCGCCCACGTCCTCCAGCCGCTCGCAGCCCATGCCGTAGTGGACGTCGTCCTCCTCCAGGCGGGAGGCCAGGAGCCGGAACAGGTCCGTGCGCAGGAACATCATCGCCGGCGCCGGAAGCCCGAGCCCGTTCGGCCGCACCGGCTGGCTGTGGACGAGCTCCCCGCGCTTGTCATGGGTGTCCAGGTACTCGATGGGCTGGCCCTGGGAGAGGAAGTCCCGCCCGCCGAGCACGAAGCGCAGTATCTGCATGGCCTGGGGCCAGACGTAGATGCCCGTCCCCGAGTCACGAGGTCCCCGTCCCCGCTCGAAGACGGAGCAGTCCAGGCCGAAGCGCTTGAGCATGACGGCGCAGGCCAGCCCGTTGAGGCCCGCGCCGATGATGGCGATTCTCATGCCGCCACTCCCTGCACGGCGGTGGACGGCTCGGCCCCCGTCGCCCGCAGGC
Source organism: Pyxidicoccus fallax (assembly GCF_012933655.1). Classification (GTDB taxonomy): domain Bacteria; phylum Myxococcota; class Myxococcia; order Myxococcales; family Myxococcaceae; genus Myxococcus; species Myxococcus fallax. Next base: position 12,697 of record NZ_JABBJJ010000309.1, read on the forward strand.
CGTAGCGCCGCTGCAGCAGGCAGAGGCTGGTCAGCTCCATCAGCATCGGGTCCAGCAGGCCCTGCTCGTGGGTGGACAGCCGGGGCAGCCGCTCCAGCAGCTCGCGCACCTTCCTCGGCTCGAAGAAGGGCAGGGCCTCCAGCTCCGGGCCGTGCAGCGCGTCCCGCACCAGCTGATACAGCCGGCCGCTCTGCTTCAGCGTCGCCTGGGGCGCGCGGAAGTAGTGCTTCTTGCGCTTGTAGAGGGCGTCCGGCAGGTACGGCCGCATGGCCTCGCGGAACACGTACTTCTCCGTGGAGCCGCGCACCTTCATCCACACCGGCATCCGGCAGGCCAGCTCCACCACGTGGTGGTCCAGCAGCGGCACCCGGCCCTCCACGCTGTTGGCCATCTCCATGCGGTCGCCCAGCGTGGTCAGCACGAAGTTGGGCAGGTAGGACTTGGCCCACAGGTACATGGACTTGTGGACGGGGTCTCTGCCCTCCAGGTTGCGGTGGTCCACGCGGTCATAGAACTGGCGGTAGGGGTCCACGCCCGCGAAGCGTTCGTGGAAGTCCGGCCGGTAGAGCGCCTCCAGCGCCTTGAACCAGCCGGCCTGGTTGTCCAGCCAGGACACGCCGTGGCCGAGCTGCTGGACCATCCAGTGGATGTCCTGGGGCATCTCCGGCTGCACGTAGCCGTTCTCGCTCTCCTGGATGCGCTGGCGCAGCTGGCCCACCAGCGCCGGGTCCTGCCGCTGGGTGTTGTACAGCAGCATGTCCCGGCGGAAGTGCGGGTAGCCGGCGAAGACCTCGTCGGCGCCCTCGCCGGTGAGCACCACCTTCATGCCGGCCGCGCGCACCTGCTGGCTGAGGATGTACTTGGCCACGCCGTGCGCGTTGAAGAACGGCGTCTCGTTGTGCCACAGGGCCTGCTCGAAGTGGTCCGCGAGGTTGTCCTGCGACACGCTCACGGTGTGGAAGCGCGCTTGATTGTGCTCCGCGGCCAGCCGGGCAAAGCGGTTCTCGTCGTACTCGTCCATGTCCGTGAAGGACAGGTTGAAGGCCTCCAGCTTCTGGCCCGACAGCCGGGAGGCCACGCCCAGCACCGCGGACGAGTCGATGCCGCCGCTCAGGTAGACGCCCACCGGCACGTCCGCGCGCAGGCGCAGCCGCACCGACTGCTCCACCGCCGCGCGCACCGCCTCCACCATGCCCTGCTCATCCGCCGGGTCCGGCGCGTCCTGGCGCGCGAACTCCATGTCCCAGTAGCGGCCATGGTGCGGGCCGCCGCTGTCCACCATCACCCAGCACCCCGGCGCCACGCTGCGCACGCCTTTGAACAGGGTGTGGTCCCGCAGGTAGAAGGCCCGGCTCGCGTACGCGTCCTCGTCCCACTCGGCCGGCACGCCCGCCGCCAGCAGCGCCTTGATTTCCGAGGCGAAGTACCACGTGCCCCGGTGCTGCGCGTAGAACAGGGGCTTGATGCCCATGCGGTCCCTCACCGCCATCATCAGCCGGCGCTGACGGTCGAACAGCAGGATGGCGAACTCGCCACGCAGCTGTTTCAGCCCCGCGACACCGGCGCGGCGATACAGGTGCAGCGCGATCTCGCTGTCGGACTCCGTCTTGAAGCGGCAGCCCAGCGCCTCCAGCTCCCGGCGCTGCCGCTCGTGGTCATACAGCTCGCCGTTGACCACCAGCGCGATGTCGCCCTCCTCGGCGACGATGGGCTGCTTGCCGTTGTTCAGGCCCACGATGCTCAGCCGCGCGTGGCCCAGCACCGCCCGGCCCGCCGGGTCGTGCCACAGACTGCGCTCATCCGGGCCACGGTGGTGGATGGTGGTCAGCGCGTTGAGCAGCGCCCGGTCATCGATGGACAGGGAAGCACGATTGTAGACGCCAATGAATCCGCACATGTGGGGTGGTTCCTCGAAGGAAAACAGGGGCGGTCCATGCCAGGTCGTGGATGTGCGAGCGCACTCATCGGGTGATGAGACGCATGGCCCGGTTGTGGTTTCAGTCAGGGCATGGTTGTTGATGAATGTTGAAAGCCTTTATGGCTTTCGTGCTGCTGTCACACCCGGAGAGACGGCAGGTGCGGTGTGATTTCTCCGGCCGCCTCAACCCCCTCTCCGGGAAACGCGGACAACATAACACTTGTACTGCGGGTGTTGTCTGTAAAATAGCCGTGAATCGCCGCATCTTGTCAATTGATAAAACCAGAGTGGCTCGTGTTCGGATTTTCATGATGCGGCTGTATTTGATGCAAATAACACCTGTTACTGGATGGCTGTCTTCAGGTGTTTGTTGCTGACAGCAATTAACGCCTGTCTTTTGGGCGCGGCCCGCGGGCGGGGCGTGGCGGGGGCAGGCAGCCGGGCGAAGGCCGCCCGCCCTCCCCCCAGG
>NZ_JABBJJ010000030.1 GCF_012933655.1 Pyxidicoccus fallax
GGGAGCGGGTGATGAGCGGCGCGTACCGCCAGTATTTCGACACCCAGTACAAGAACCGCCTGCACGGGAAGGGCTGACGTCATGCGGTTTCTCGTCACCGGCTCCAACGGACTCGTCGGCAGCCGCGCCTGCCTGCTGCTCCAGCAGCGCGGACATGAAGTGGTGGGCTTCGGCCGGGGCACGCGCCGCACGGGTGGCGACTACCGCTACGTGGGCGTGGACCTGACGCGCGAGGCGGACGTGGCCGCCGCCATCGAGGCCGCCGCGCCCGAGGTCATCCTGCACTGCGCCTCCGTGACGGAGGTGGACGTCTGCGAGAAGGACCCCGAGGCCGCCTTCGCCGGCAACGTCACGGCGGCAGCGGCCGTGGCGCGCGGGGCTCGCAAGGCCGGGGCGCACCTGGTGCACGTGTCCACCGACTACGTCTTCGACGGCGACGCCGGCCCGTACGACGAGGCGGCGCTGCCCAACCCGCGCGGCGTCTACGCGGTGACGAAGCACATGGGCGAGCAGGCCGCGCGCACCTTCGCGCCCGGGTGTGCCATTGCCCGCACGGCGGTGGTGTACGGCTGGCCTCCGGTGGACGGGCGCCTCAACTTCGGCGCGTGGCTGGTGACGTCGATGGAGAAGGGCCAGCCGGTGAAGCTCTTCGAGGACCAGGTGGTGTCGCCCAGCTTCGCGGACAACGTGGCCGCCATGCTGGTGGAGCTGGGCGAGCGGCGCCTGGGCGGCGTGTGGAACACGTGCGGCGGGGAAGTGATGGACCGGGTGACGTTCGGCCGCGCGCTGTGCGAGGTGTTCGGCTTCGACCCGAAGCTCATCATCCCCACGAAGATGGCGGAGCTGAAGCTGGCCAGCCCCCGGCCGCTCAAGAGCGGTCTGCGCACGGACAAGGCTCGCGCCGAGCTTTCGGCTCAGCCCCTGGGGCTGACCGAGTCGCTCGCGCGCTTCCACGCGACGTGGCTGGCGGCTCGGGGCTCCTGACGTTCGAGAATGGCGCGGGCGCGCCGTGTCAGGCCCGGCCGGCCATCTTCGCGGCCCACCAGCGCAGGCCCACGAAGAGGAAGCGCCAGTCCTTGAGGAACTCGGGCGGCTTGCGCTCGAAGGCGTGGCCCGCGAACTGGAAGCTCCAGCCCACCGTGAAGAGGGTGGCCGGCACCTTCCACAGCCTCGGAACGAAGACCGAGGCGGCCGCGAGCGGCACCGAGGCGGCAATCATCGGAATGCCGAGGGTGTGACAGAAGCGATTGACGGAGTGGGTGTGACTTTTCGAGTACTCCGAAATCCAGTCGTCCCACGTACGGTTCCCGAGCATGACCGTCAGGTATGCACTGCCGGTCGAGGCAAGCAGGCGCCGGCGGGATGCCTGCCTGCTCCACTCGCGGACGGGCGCCGACGAGGACTACGCTGACGCGGGTGACGGACCGACTGCCCGACCTTCTCCCAGCGGACACACTCGCGGCGGTGGACGCCCTGCTCCTGGAGCGACGGACGATTGCCGCCATGAGGCTCCTGAAGGAGCGCATGGGGTGGGGACTGCCCGAGGCGCTCGAGCAAGTCACCTACCGCACCGAGACGCTCAAGGCGCTCCACCCCGCGTTCCGTGAAGCGGAGGAGGCGCGGGAGTGGAGGGAGTCCACGCCCGAGGGCTGGCGCGCCCAGGCTCGCGAGCAGCTGGACGCGCTGGACCGCGCGCCCGTCGCGCTGGAGGCGCACTGGGATGGCGATACGACGGGCTGGTTTCTCGTGGTCGACGCCATCCTTCCCGGGGCCTCGCCGGAGCATCCGCGCTACACCCGCGTCCGCGTGGCCTGGATGCGAGGGAAGGATGGTGACTTCCGCCTCTTCACCGGCGCCGTCCCGCCCTGGCCCGAGAGTCAGGTGGCCCGTGAGATAGGCCGCATGGCGCGCGAGCGCTGGGGGATTCCCTTCCACTTTCCCTCGCCCGACGAGCCGAGCGACACCACCACGCCCTGGTGGGACCTGGAGCCCGGGCCCGGAGCATCCTGAGCCCCGGGCCGTCAGCGCCGTCTCGTCGGCCGGATCCGGCTGAGGGCGTGCGCGGCGTTGGCCAGCCCCACCAGCAGGAGGACGGGGACCATCAGCACGAGGGCGACCCAGCTCAGCGTGCACAGCACGCCGAAGATCATGCCCGGAGTGCCGCTCTCCAACTCCTTGGAGAACACTCCCAGGAACTGGATGCCTCCGACGATGTGCAGCACCAGGAAGACCGTGACCATCACCAGCGCGGTTTTCAGCATCAGCTTCGTGAAGTTCATCGGCGTACCTCCCGCGTGCGTACCCATGGCCCGGAGCCCTGCGCACCCAGAAGCACAAGGCGACCCGCGATATCCGGACCTCCCGTACCAACACGGGATGAAGGTGGGGACCCCACACGGCGGCTCAATCCGGGCTCGGGGTGCACGCGAGCGTCGGACCGCGGACTCCCGCTGGGCTCACGCGCTGGAGCGAGGTGCCTCCGGGGGCCGATGACGCGAGCGCCTCCACGCCCGGGCAAGCGGCCGACGCGAGCCGCTACATGCCCAGGCGGCGTGCGAGCTCCGCGGGCACGGGGTAGACGCGCTCGGGAGGGCACAGCCTGGCCGCCTGGTCCGCGCGGCCTTCGTCGAGGAGCTTGCGAATCTTCGCCACCTTCGGACTGAGGTCCTCGATGGAGACGGTCCACCCCTCCACGTAGCGGGTGATGACCGCGCGTCCCAGGCCGACCTGGATGCTGTCGTGCGGCAGGCCGGCGCCGCGCAGGGAGCGCTCCGGGTCCCACTGCACGTGGACGGGCGCGGACTCGAAGGCCTCGCGCCACTGCTCGGGCGAGCCGTGGACGCGGGGCTCGAAGGCGGTGAGGACGGCGAGACCGAGCGCCTCGTGCCAGCCCTCGCGCCGGATGCGCACCGCGAGCGTCCGCTCCTGCCCGCTCTTGCGGCCCCAGTTGGAGCGGTGCATGAGCCACAGGAAGCTGGGTTTGATCCACGTCATCCGGCCCACGGAGAACGGCGGGCCGAAGCGCTGCTGCTTCACGGCCACGTCCGCGATGGCGTCCGAATACGCCTGGTAGATGACGATGGAGTCGCGGTCATGGTCAGCGCGGATTTCGCGGGCGGCGGACATGGCCGGGAGAGGATAGCGCCGAGCGCCTCCTGGCTGGCTGCCCTGGGGGCACTCGGGCAACGGCTCGGCGTGGGGGAGGAGCCCGGAGGTGTGGGGAATGCACATCGTTCCCCAGGTCACAACACCTCCGTGGAGGCGGAATGGTACTGCCCGGCAAGGGAATGAGTTGGATGGAGTTCTTCAAGGCCCTGAAGGCGGAGTGGACGCGTGACGACGTTGGGGATGTCGCGGGCGCGCTGACATTCCGGGCCATCCTGGCGCTCTTCCCCTTCCTGCTGTTCCTGGTGTCGCTGGCGGGTGTGCTCATCGACCCCGCCCAGGCGCAGGTGCTCATCCAGGAGCTGGGCAAGGTGGCGCCCCAGGAGGTGACGAAGATCCTGGGTGACCGCATCACCTCGCTGGCGCAGAGCAACCCGGTGGGGCTCTTGACGGTGGGCGGTGTGGGCGCGGTGTGGGCGGCGTCGGGCGGCATGGTGGCGCTGATGGACTCGCTGAACACCGTCTATGGAGTGGAGGAGAAGCGACCCTTCTGGAAGGTGCGCGGCATCGCGCTGCTGATGACGCTGGGCGGCGCGGTGGTGGCCATCGCCGCGGCGCTGGCGGTGGTCGTCACGCCGGCCATCGCCGACAAGCTCGGGCCCCTGGGCACGGTGCTCACCTGGCTGCGCCTGCCCATCGCCGGCGTGGTGATGATGTTCCTGTGGGCGGTGCTGTACTACGTGCTGCCGGACGTGAAGCAGAAGTTCCGGTTCATCACCCCGGGCTCCGTGGTGGGCGTGCTCATCTGGGTGGTGGCCTCGTGGGGCTTCTCCAAGTACGTGGCCAACTTCGGCAGCTACGACGTGAACTACGGCGCCATCGGCGGCGTCATCGTCATGCTGCTGTGGATGTGGATCTCCGCGCAGGTCATCCTGCTGGGCGCGGAGATCAACGCCATCCTCGAGCACCGCTCTCCCGACGGGAAGGCGCCCGGCCAGAAGCTCCCGGAGGAGGGCAAGGCCGTGACGGCCACCAAGGGCGAGCTGGAGGAGGCCGGCGCTCGGCTGCCCGGCTCCCGTGAGTTCCGCCCCGTGGTGGACCCGCGCACGGGCCAGGCCCCGGCGGGCAACGCCCGGCCTCCGAAGCTGGCTCAGACGCCGCTGGCGGCCGCCGCCCGGTGGGTCGCGGGCCTGGGCCTGGGCCTGTTCCTCGTGCGCCGCAACACCGCCCGATAACAGGACGCCGCCTCGCGATTTCTTGAAGGGCTCCAAGGGCCCCGGTCTCCCGCGCACCCGAGCGCGAGAGGGCCGGGGCCTCGTCGTATCCGACAGGCGGGGTGCTCCCTGACCCCAACGAGAGCCACAGATGGCGGCCCCTTGCGGTGTCCCCCGTCGCGGTGACACCCTGCGCGCACTGTCAGAGACGCAACGTTTCATCCGTTGCCGGGCCGGCTCCTCCCAGACACGCCTCGATGGAAGGCACTGCCCGACGGGTGCGGCCGCTCTCGTCTTGTTGATTTGGAGTATCGATGTCCCCGCGAACCTCCTGGCTTCTTCGCTGCGCGCTGGCGCTGCTCACCGCGCAGTGGGTGAGCGCCTGTGGCAAGTCCGACCCCGACCCCCATCCGAATCCGCAGCCTGGAAAGGACACCACCGCGCCCGTGACGCGGGCCACGCCCGCCGGAGGCAACTTCACCCGCGCCGTACCGGTGGCGCTGGCGTGTGACGACGCAGGCGGCAGCGGCTGCGAGGCCACCTACTACACGCTGGATGGCTCCACCCCCACCACCAGCTCCACGCGGTATCGCGAGCCCTTCACGCTGACCGCCGCCACCACGGTGCGCTTCTTCTCCGTGGACGCGGCCGGCAACTCGGAGGCGGCGAAATCCGAGGCCTATGCCTTCGCCAACGCCACGGATACGCAGCCTCCTACCACCACGGCCTCGCTGCCGGGCGGCGCCTACAACAGCCCGCGCAGCGTGACGCTGACGTGCGCGGACGGCGGTGGCAGCGGCTGCGCGGCCACGCACTACACGCTGGACGGGAGCGTGCCCACGCAGGCGTCGCCCCGCTATTCGGCGCCGCTGACCATCGCCGCCACCACGACGCTGCGCTTCTTCTCCGTGGACGTGGCGGGAAACCTGGAGGGCGCGCGCCAGGAGCGCTACGTGCTGGACACGGTGGCGCCCACGGTGTCCGCCTCGCCCGCTGGTGGCAACCATGGCCGCGCGGTGGAGGTCACCCTGACGTGTGACGACGGCAACGGCTCCGGCTGCGCCTCCATCCACTTCACCCTCGATGGCTCCATTCCCTCGGCGGCGTCGAGCACGTACAGCGCGCCGCTGCGGCTGGTGGCCAACACCCGGCTGCGCTTCCTGGCGGTGGACCGGGCAGGCAACGCGTCCGAGGAGCAGTCGCAGGTGTACACGCTGGACCGCACCGGCCCAGGCTCCACCGCGACGCCCAAGGGCGGTCTGTTCCGCATGCCCTTCACGGTGGCCCTGGCCTGCGACGACAGCAGCGGCTGTCCGGCCACGTACTTCACCCTCGACGGCGCCGTGCCGACGCGTGCCTCCGAGCGCTACGCCGGCCCCATCTCCATTCGCGGCAACACGACGCTGCGCTTCTTCTCCGTGGACTCGGCGGACAACGATGGCCCGGCGGTGACGGAGACCTACGTCGTCGACATGGAGGCGCCCACCGTGTCCGCCGACCCGCGCGGCGGGGCCTACGCCTCGCCTCGGGAGGTGCGGCTGACGTGCGCCGACGTGGGCTCCGGGTGCGCCGCCATCCACTACACGACGAACGGCGCCATGCCCGGTACGGGCTCCACCCGCTACACGGGCGCGCTGACCGTCTCCACCAACACGACGCTTCGCTTCATCTCCGTGGACGTGGCGGGCAACACCAGCGTGGTGGGCGAGGAGCGGTACACCTTCTCGTCGGACGTCACGCCGCCAGTGACGGTGGCCAGCCTCCCGAGCAACACCCCCTATAACGTTCCGGTGGAGGTGCGGCTGCTCTGCGCGGACACGGGAGGCACCGGGTGCAACGGGACGTTCTTCACGCTGGATGGCAGCGACCCGTCCACGTCCAGCACGCGCTACACCGGGCCCATCCCCCTCACCGCCAGCACCCGGCTGCGCTTCCGCTCGGTGGACTTCGCGGGCAACCTCGAGGCCATCAAGAGCGAGGATTACGTCATCGACACCGCGCCGCCCGTGACTCGCGCCGTGCCGCAAGGTGGCATCTTCACCGAGCCCGTCACGGTGCGGCTCGAGTGCACCGACTCGGACTCTGGCTGCATGGAGACGCGCTTCACCACCGACGGCTCCACGCCGGGCATGACCTCTCCGCTGTACGAGGGCCCCTTCGAGCTCACCCGGGACACCACCGTGCGCTTCTTCTCCGTGGACATGGCGGGCAACGCCGAGGCGGAGAAGGTGGAGCGGTATGACCTCCAGCTCTACGCCAACACCGCCTCCGAGCAGATTGCCTGGGTGCGCGAGCAGCCCGATAGCCAGATGGACATGCCCATCGACGGGGCCACCGTCACCTACGCCAAGGCCTTCGGGAGCAACCTCAACGACCCGGCCGGCTTCTTCATCCAGGCCGAGCGCCAGGGGCCCGCGCTCTTCGTGGAGGAGAACCCCTCCGTGCTCAACCTCCGGGCGGGAGACCTCGTGAATCTCATCGTCTCCGAGCGGCGCACGGTGAACGGGCAGGTGCGCGTGAGGATCGCGAGGACCAACGTCACACGCGGGGCGGGCATCCCGCTGGCGGAGCTGGAACAGAACGTGAGCGCCGTGGACGTGCATGCGCTCGTGAAGACCTACGAGTCCGAGTACATCTCGATCTCCGGCCGCGTGGGCGGCGACTTCTTTCCGGCGGGGGCTGGCTTCGTGCAGGCGCCGCTCGTGACGGCCGGTGTGCCCGAGGGCTCGCCCAGTGCCAACAACCTGCGGCTGCGGGTGGTGGACATGGTGCGGGATGAACTCGACCTGACCCAGGGCTGCACGGTGACGGTCTTCTCTCCGCTGTGGCGCTTCACCCAGTCGGGCCAGAACACCACCCAGCCGTCCGTGTGGGAGGAGAATCAGGTCAGCGCGTTGATGTGTCCCGGGCCGCGCGTGGCCAGCGCGCTGGCGCTGGAGCGGAACCTCGTTCGCATCCGGTTCGACCGCCGCATCTCCCCGGGCTCCGTCCAGACCAATGGTCGCCAGTTCTCCATTCCGGGACTGGTGGTGACGAGCGCTTCCGTCAATGGGAACGATGTGTTGCTCGTCACCGGGAACCAGACAGAGCGCCAGGAGTACACGGTGACGGTGGCGAACACCGTGCGTGACACGCGGGGGAGCGCGCTGGAACCGGCCGGAGCCTCCGCGACCTTCAAGGGCTACGTGCGGCCAGCCCGGCTGCGCCTGTCGGAAATCGCTCCCGCCGTCTCCAGCGGCCGCGACCTGGTGGAGCTCTCCGTCGTCGAGGGCGGCAGCGTGCTGGGAGCCACCCTGGTGGATGGAAACAACCCCAACGCTCCGCTGGCCACGCTTCCGGATGTCACGGTGCAAACGGGCGACACCATCGTCGTGCACCTCAACCCGGACCGCTTCAGCTCCGGTGTGGATGCCCCGCAGTCGGAGACCCAGAGCCGGACCGAGTACCCGCAGGCGATGTACAGCTCGAACTACGACACGGCCTGGGACTTCCAGGGCGAAGCCTCGGGCATCAGCGAGGGGAACCGGACGCTGCGCATCCGGGACACCTTCGGCGTCACCCAGGATGCCATCGCCGCCATCGTCATCCAGAGCGGCACCCCCTTCGCGGGTTACCCCGCGCAGCTCCAGGCCCTCCAGGCCGAGGGGCAGTGGTGGCCCCCGAACTGCGGCGGCGTCCCGTGCACGTACACGAGCTTCCCGTCGGCGTTGGACGTCTCCATCAACTGGACGCTGGCGTTCTCCACCCCCGGCAAGACGACCACCCTGAGCCGCGTCCTGGTGGACGACAGCGACCAGGCGACGGACTGGGACGTGAGGGCCTCCACGCTCGGCTGGCCCAACCCGTAGGCCTCGCGGGCCCGGCTGGAAAAGCGAATCGCCGCCTCGTGCCGGGAGTGCTTCCCCGGTCCGGGCGGCGATTCGTGCTTCGAGCGCCTGGGCTCACGGGACCGTGGAGTCCGGGACTCCGTCCTGCCGGGCATAGGTGCGCACGGTCTCGACTTCTCCAAGGAGGTTGAGCGACTCCGGGAAGACCTGCTCCGCGAGCCTCGCGAGTCGCAGCGCCTTTTCCAGGGACTCCTTCGTCCGCGTGTATGCCCAGAACCGGAGCAGCCCCGTCCAGGCCGCTTCCAGCGTCTTCAGCGCCGTCCGAGCTCCTTCCTCGAAGAGGGCCTCGGCTTCGGGCGAGTCCCTGTAGACGTCCAGGAAGTAGCCCAGCTCCACCACGGCGGGAGCGCTGCGCCGCGAAACGAGGACGGCTTGCTCCAGCAGCTTCCCCGCTTCGCCCAGGGACTGCTCGGTCTCCACGCCAGGCTCGTCGGCGCGGGGGAGGAGCCGTGCGAGGTCCAGAAGCGCCGGAGTCAACGCAGGACAGTCCCGAACCAGCTCGCGAAGAGACTGGAGCCGCGCGGGAGAGGGCTGTCGGGCATCGCCGGTCTCCCGAGCGGCCTGGAGCCGCGCCATCAGTTCCTCCGGACTCGGATGAGGTGCCATGGTGCCTCAGTAGGTCTCCATGAAGCGGATGATGAGGCCCGGCCCGCTGGAAAAGCGAATCGCCGCCTCGTGCCGGGAGTGCTTCCCCGGTCCGGGCGGCGATTCGTGCTTCGAGCGCCTGGGCGCTGTCCGCGGCTAGCGGCGGCGGGCCGCGATGTCGGCGTGCTTCTCCAGGAACTCGGAGTAGGGGCCGTTGAAGTCCAGCACCTCCTGGCCCTGCTGGAGCGACCAGATGCGCGTGGCCACCTCGGAGATGAGCTCCTGGTCGTGCGTGACGACGATGACGGTGCCCTCGTACTTCTGGAGCCCCTCGGCGAGCGCGGAGATGGACTCGAGGTCCAGGTGGTTCGTCGGCTCGTCCAGCACCAGGACGTTGTCCTGCATGATCATCAGCTTCGACAGGAGCAGGCGCACCGTCTCACCACCGGAGAGGGTGTCCGTGTTCTTCATGCGCTCCTCACCGGAGAAGAGCATCCGGCCCAGCACGCCGGAGATCTCCTCGTTGGTGAGCTTGTCGTGCAGGTCGCGCAGCCAGCCGAAGCAGGTGGTGCCCTTGCGGACGACGCCGTGGTGGTCCTGCGGCAGGTAGCCCACCGAGGCCTGATGACCCCAGCCAATCTTCCCGGCATCCGGCTCGAGCTGGCCGGCAATCATGCGCACCAGCGTGGACTTGCCCACGCCGTTGCGGCCGATGACGCAGACCTTCTCGCCCTTGCACACCAGGGCGTTGAACGGCTTGATGACCTGCTGGCCGTCGAAGGACTTCTGGATGCCTTCGACCATCAGCGTCTGCTTGCCGCTGACGACCTTCTGGTCGAAGCGGATGAACGGACGCGCGATGTTGGAGCGCTTCAGGTCGTCCGACTTGAGCTTCTCAATCTGCTTGATGCGGCTCTGCACCTGCGAGGCGCGGGTACCGGCGCTGAAGCGGGCGACGAAGTCCTGCAGCTGGGCGATCTTCTTCTTCTTCTCGGCCGTCTCGGACTCGACGCGGCTGCGCAACTGGGCCTTCTGGCGCACCATGTCGTCGTAACCACCGGTGTACTGGATGATGGTCTCGTAGTCGATGTCGGCGATGTGCGTGCAGATGGAGTTGAGGAAGTGCCGGTCGTGGCTGATGGTGATGAGCACGCCCTCGAACGCGTGGAGGAAGTTCTCCAGCCAGCGGATGGAGTCGATGTCGAGGTTGTTCGTGGGCTCGTCGAGCAGCAGCCCCTCGGGCTTGCCGAACAGGGCCTGCGCGAGCAGCACGCGCAGCTTCAGGCCGCCGGTGAGCTGGCGCATGGGGCCCTCATGGAAGGACTCCTCGATGCCCAGACCCGCCAGCAGCGTGGCCGCGTCGCTCTCCGCGGAGTAGCCGTCCTCCTCGGCGATGACGCCTTCCAGCTCGCCCAGGCGGTTGCCGTCCTCCTCGGTGATGTCCGCCTTGGCCAGCAGGGCGTTCTTCTCCGACATGGCGGCCCACAGGTGCTTGTTGCCCATGAGCACCACGTCGAGGACGCGGTCGTTCTCGTAGCGGAAGTGGTCCTGGCGGAGGATGCCCAGCTTGCGAGGCCGGACGATGCTGCCCATGTCCGCTTCCTCGTCTCCGGCGAGGATCTTCATGAACGTGGACTTCCCGGCCCCGTTGGGCCCGGTCAGGCCGTAGCGGCGGCCCGGCGAGAAGGTGACGTTGACCTCCTCGAACAGCTTCTTGGGCCCGTAGGCCTTGGAGACGTTGATGACGTTGAACATGGCGGCGGCGTTGTAGCGGAAATGGCGCGGTGGGCCAAAGAAGCAAGGTGATTCGTGTCCCCGGGCCCGTTCGCGGTGACCCGATGTAACCACCGGGCGGGGGCGGAAAATGCCGCTCCCCGGATGGGCGGAGCGTCCTCATCCAGATGCCCCGGGTGTCGCCGCGTCGCGGGGGGCGCGCATGTCCTACCCCTGGCCGCCCGCCCGGGGGGCGGGGAGGGGATGCCCCGGCGGAGGGCTCCCAGGGCCATGTAAGGGCATGGCGGGCGGGGGAGCAGGCGTAGGCAGATGGTTGCGGTGTCCACCGGGTGTGGCGGGTATAAGGGCCGTTCAATGGCCGTCCGCTTCGAGCTGCTCACCACCGACCCCACTGGCGCCCGCGCGGGCATCCTGCACACCCGCCGCGGCTCGTTTCCCACCCCGATGTTCATGCCGGTGGCCACCCACGCCGCCTTCCGGCACCTCGGCACCGAGGAGGTGCAGGAGACGGGCGCCAGCATCCTGCTGGCCAACACGTACCACCTGATGCTTCGCCCCGGCGCGGAGGTGTTCAAGCGCTTCGGGGGCATCCACCCGTTCATGCAATGGGACGGGGGCATCCTCACCGACTCGGGCGGGTTTCAAATCTTCTCCCTGCCGGAGGACCGGCTCATCACGGAGAAGGGCGCGCACTTCCGCAGCTTCCACGACAACAGCCGGCAGCTGTTGAGCCCCGAGTCGAGCATCGCCATGCAGCAGGCGATCAACTCCGACATCATGATGGTGCTGGACGTGTGCATCGACTCGCGCACGGACGAGGCGGGCACGCGCGAGGCCATGGAGCGCACCCACCGCTGGGCGGTGCGCAGCCTGGAGGCGAAGACGAAGCACGACACGGGGCAGGCGCTCTTCGGCATCGTCCAGGGCGGCGTGTACCCGAACCTGCGCGACGAGAGCTCGGCCTTCCTGACGAAGCTGCCCTTCGACGGGTTCGCCATCGGCGGGCTGGCGGTGGGCGAGTCGAAGGCGGAGCGCGAGACGATGACGGCCCGCGCCACCGCCTCGCTGCCGACGGACAAGCCGCGCTACCTCATGGGCGTGGGCACGCCCACGGACCTCATCGAGGCGGTGCTGCGCGGCGTGGATATGTTCGACTGCATCATCCCCACGAAGATGGCGCAGCAGGGCTACGCGTACACGTTCGGCGGGCTGGTGCGCATCAGCCGCACGGCCTACCGGCTGGACGACACGCCGCTGGATGCGGAGTGCGACTGCTACGTGTGCAAGCGCTACACGCGCGGGTACCTGCAGCACCTGGTGCGCGGCCGGCACCACCTGGGCTCGCGGATGCTGTCGGTGCACAACGTGCGGCACTACCAGAAGCTGATGGGCCGCATCCGCGCGGGCATCCTGAGCGGCACGTATGACCAGGTGGCCCGCGAGCTGAAGGCGGCCATCGCCACGCCGAAGGACCTGAAGGAAGAGGCGCTGGCGCGCGAGGTGACGCTGAAGGAGGTCGGGTGAGCACCGGGCCCGCGCCCGTTCCGGAGGCGAATCCGCGAGACGGGGACTTCGAGGTCGTCACGCTGCGCAATGGCGCGCGCGCCGTGCGGCACCTGGGGCACGGCGAGGTGATGCACCCGTCCGTGGGCCCGTGGCAGGAGGCGCTGCGGCTCTACGTGGAGCAGCCGCGCCTGGCCGAGCGCCTGCGCCAGCCGGGTCCGCCGCTGGTCATCCACGACGTGGGCCTGGGGGCCGCCACCAACGCGGTGGCCGCGCTGACGTGCGCCCGCGAGCTGGGGGCCGAGCAGAAGCGCGTGCTGGAGGTGGTGAGCTTCGAGGTGGACCTGGCGCCGCTGCGGCTGGCGCTGGCGGACGCGGCGGGCTTCCCGTTCCTCCAGCCGTTCCGCGAGGCGGCCGAGACGCTGATGCGCGACGGGGTGTGGGAAGGGGAGGGCGTGCGCTGGCGGCTGCTGCTCGGGGACGCGGTGCCGCACCTGGACGGGGCGCTGCCGGTGGCGGACCTCGTGTACTTCGACCCGTTTTCTCCCGCGTCCAACCCGGACATGTGGACGGAGGCGGTGCTGGCGCGGGTGCGCCGGCACTGCCGCGAGGACGGGGAGGGCACGCTGCTGCTGACGTACAGCGCGGCCACGCCCACGCGGGTGACGCTGCTGCTGGCCGGCTTCTACGTGGGGGCCGGCGTGTCCACGGGAACGAAGGGCGAGACGACGGTGGGCGCCACGCGGCGTGAGTCGCTGGATTTGCCCCTGGGCGCGCGGTGGCTGGAGCGGTGGAAGCGCTCGTCGTCGCGGGCGCCGCATGGCGCGCAGCTCACGCCCGAGGTCGAGGCGCGCGTGCTGGCGCATCCGCAGTGGCGGTGATGGGGGACCCGTCGGGTCTACCGGATGCACTGCTACCTGGCACGCAGCCTCTCCGACGTTGAGCTGGAGGCCTGGTTGCGGCGGCGCTTCCCCGAGGAGCGCTTCCGCATCAATGGCGACCCGGCGCCAGGCGAGGTCTGGGTCGAATCGCGCCCGCAGCAGGAGGGGGATTTTCCGTGGTTCGTGGAGGTGTACCGCGGCCCCACGCCCTTCAAGGTGAGGATGGAGCAGGCAGCGGCGCTGGCGGCGGACCACCAGTGTGCCGCGCTGGTGCCGGACGAACGTCCAGCACCTTTCTCGTACGTGCTGCTGACTCCAACGGGAGAGCGACTCTGGGTCGACGTGGACAGCCATGCTCTCGATGAGCGCGAGGCCCTCGTCATCGCGGGACCGGCGCGGCATCCCGAAGGACGGTTCTCCAGCTTTACAGCGCTCGAGCCCGCGGTGCTGACGCACGCACTGTCCAAGCTACTGGAGGCTGACGAATCGCGGATTCGCGTGGAGGCGTGGGTCGGGCCGGAGGCGCTGCCGCCGACGCCGTTCGACGCGTGGCATCCCATCGTGGATGGCGTGCACTACCGCTTCACGTACTCGGTCAGCGTCCGCCGGGAGCGTCGACCGTGGCGCGCTCTCGCCGATGACGCGGCCTGGTGCGAGCACTTCGTCTCACGGTTGGCGGCCATGCTGGGCCAGCCGCTCTGCGCCCATGCCGAGTACTTCGAGCAGGTCGCCAACATCCCCGGAGGAAGCGATTCCGAGCGCAGGTGCATCTGGGTGGATGGGGTGTCACGACGCGAAGTCGTCACCAAACGACGACGCGTATCCTGGTGAGGCCGCCCGGGGATATAGTCCGAGGGCTTACGGGGGGGGCGTCCGATGGTGAGTCTGTGGTTCATGTTGACCTTGTTCTCTGGCGTCACCCCTATCGGCGGCGCGCTGGCCGGGGCACATCTGGCGGGAGGCGGCAGCGCTCGGACTCTGCTGGGCGTGCTCCTGGGACTCGGGCTGGGAAGCCTGTCCATGTTGGCAGTCTGGTTCGTGGATGCGCGTGTCCTCCGGAAGGTTGGCGTGGAGAACATCTCCGAGAGCACGCTTCGCCTCCTCTATCTCGGAGTCGCGGTGTGGGTCGTGGGTCCTGCTCCGTTCCTCAGCACACTGGTCGCGAAAGGCATCATTCGCGCCGTCATGGGTGAAGTCTCATGAGGGAAGACACGCGAGAAATGAAGCTCGTGATGGAGGTGCCGATGTCGGCCGGTGATGCCGCGGCACGGCTGGCATCCGCCCTGGCACCCAGTTCGTTGTTCGACCCGTTCGCGCGCTCGCGCGGGGACACCCAGTACCTGGGACGGGTCCGCGGCCGGCGCTTTGGCTATCGCTTCGCCCACCCGCTCCGCCTCAGCCGGAACCTTCATGCGGTCGTGCGCGGGCGCCTGGAGGACGTGCCGGGTGGGGGCACCCGGGTCGAAGCCTGGTGCGCGCCCCTCATTCCCACATGGCTCATGCTGAGTTTCGCGGGGATGTTGTCGTGCGTGTTCCTGCTCCTCGCCATCAGGCGCGGAGCACCTGCCTTGTGGCTCTTCGTGGCGCTGCCCTGGGCCGTGGCGGCACTCTTGAGCTGGATGAACAGTCGCGTGTTGCGGGAGGAAGGGCCACCGGGTCTCGCCTTCCTGAGAGCGGTACTCCGCTGAGACTGATGTCAGCGCCGCATGTGACGGTGTGGTTGTCTACCGCCTGGACAACCCCAGTCAGGCGCCCACAGAGATAGTCATAGTTCACTCGCTTTTCTGTTCTCGCTGGTGCTGATATCCGATTAAGTTGGGCACGTGTTGCCGGAAGGGCGCGCCGCGCGCCGGTGACGCTGAGAAGCGGCTCCAACCCAAGAGGATATCCATGTTTTCAAGAAGTCTCGTGCTTGCGGCGGGATGCATTGCACTGGCGTTCGGATGCGCCGGGCAGCCCGATGAGACGCAGGAGATCGTCGGCAACCTGGTCAAGGCCGGGTTTCCGGCCAATGACATCATGGTCGTCGACGGGAAGGTCTACGTCGGGCGGGACGCCGAGGTCTCACTGGCCGCGTCGCGCGAGATGCTTGGGACTGGCGACACCCCCCATGAGCAATACCGCACCACCAACCTCATCAGCACGTCACTGACGAAGATCTGCATCAACGGCTCGACGTTCACCGGCGCGTTCAGCACGGCGCTCGACCTGGCCATCCAGAACTACGACGAGCTGCCGCTCACCTTCGCCATGGCGCGCACGCCGAGCACCGACTGCAGCTTCACCATCAACGCGGTCATCCAGCCGGGCGTGGTGGGAGGCTCGGCGGGGTTCCCGTCGGGCGGACTGCCGTACCACACCATCAACATCGGCGGCGGGCTCTCCTCCTACAGCGTCGACGTCATCGAGCACGTCATCACTCACGAGATTGGCCACACCATCGGCTTCCGCCACACGGACTACTACAACCGCAGCATCAGCTGCGGCAGCGGCGGCAACGAGGGTGACGCGGGCGTCGGAGCCATTCACATCCCGGGCACCCCGACCACGGCGACCGTTGGCGGCTCGCTCATGAACTCCTGCTTCCGCTCGGTCGAGACGGGCGAGTTCGCCGCCAGCGACATCTCCGCGTTGAGGACGCTGTACCTGGCCCCGCAGAGCACCTGGGCCCAGGTGCACGGGGCCCACGATATGCGCCACGTGACGGCGGGCGACCTGGATGGCAACGGGGTCGAGGACCTCATCGTCGACTTCGTCGGCTCGGGGCTGTGGGTTCGCTACAACAACACCTCGACCTGGACCCTGGTGCACGGGGCCCACGACATGCGCCACGTGACGGTGGGCGACCTGGACGGCAACGGGGTCGAGGACCTCATCGTCGACTTCGTCGGCTCAGGGCTGTGGGTTCGTTACAACAACACCTCGACCTGGACCCTGGTGCATGGGGCCTACGACATGCGCCATGTGACGGCGGGCGACCTGGATGGCAACGGGGTCGAGGACCTCATTGTCGACTTCGTCGGCTCGGGGCTGTGGGTTCGCTACAACAACGCCTCGGACTGGACCCTGGTGCACGGGGCCCACGACATGCGCCACGTGACGGTGGGTGACCTGGACGGCAACGGGGTTGAAGACCTCATCGTCGACTTCGTCGGCTCGGGGCTGTGGGTTCGCTACAACAACACCTCGACCTGGACCCTGGTGCACGGAGCCCACGACATGCGCCACGTGACGGTGGGTGACCTGGACGGCAACGGGGTTGAAGACCTCATCGTCGACTTCGTCGGCTCGGGGCTGTGGGTCCGCTACAACAACACCTCGACCTGGACCCTGGTGCATGGGGCCTACGACATGCGCCACGTGACGGTGGGTGACCTGGACGGCAACGGGATTGAAGACCTCATCGTCGACTTCGTCGGCTCGGGCCTGGAGGTTCGCTACAACAACGCCTCGACCTGGACCGAGGTGCACCGGGCCTACGACATGCGCCACGTGACGGCGGGCGACCTGGACGGCAACGGCGATGACGACCTCATCGTCGACTTCGTCAGCTGGGGCCTGGGAGTGCTCTACTGAGCACCGAATCCGCGGTGGCGGTGATGGCGCTTCAGTGCCGCCGCGCCAGCTCCGCCACCGCGTCCGCCAGGACATCCGCCTCCTGGCGCGTGTTGTAGAACATGAACGACGCACGCACGGCGATGTCCGTCCCCAGTGCCTCCAGCATGGGCTTCGCGTCCAGCGAGCCCGAGGTGCGGCACCGCCTGCGCTCCATCCACCAGCACGGGGATGCCCCGCGCGTGTGCCATCCGCGTGATCTCCTTCACCGGGTAGATGGTCCCCGTGACGTTCGACACGTGCGACACCGCGACGATGCGCGTGCGCTCCGTGAGGAGCTTCTCGAACGAGCCTGGCTCCAGGGCGCCTGACTTCGTGATGGGCACCACCCGCAGCGTCGCGCCGCTGTCCTCGCACGCCAGCTGCCAGGGGATGATGTTGGAGGCGTGCTCGGCGCAGGTGATGAGCCGCGCGACCTTCGCCCGGACCTCCTCGAACACCTCCGTCGCGTGCTGGCTGAGTGAGTGGCCTTCCTCCACCTTGGCGTACTCCCCGGCGTACAGCCGGCTCAGCTGGTCGATCATCACCCGCGGCTTCTGGCTCGTCGCCGCGCTGTCCAGGTAGACGAGCGGCCTGCCTTTCATCATCCGCTGGAGCATGGGGAAGTCACCCCGGATGCGCTCCGGGTCCAGGCTTGACAGCTCGCGCTCACGGGAGGTGACACATCGCTGGCTCCTGGGAACTCCAGGCAGGCTGGGCACGCCTCGCGATGGCGCCACCTGTCCCTGCATCCAGGGGCCGCACGGCAGCCTGCCCGGCGCGAGCCAGTCGCTGGTGACGGCACGCTGGGAAACGGCCGGGCAGACGGTCGTCGGACTCGGGTCCCGCTTGGCATGACGCCGGAAGGCCGCACTCTACAAGGGGCCACCGCGCACGGCCCATGGAGAGACACGCATGGCCGCAATCGTGTTCATCATCGTCGGCTGGGTCGTGGGCCTGGTTGCCCGGGCCATCCTCCCGGGCACGAGGCACATGGGGCTCGTCTCCATGCTCCTCATCGGCATGGTCGGTGGCATCGTCGGAGGCATGTTCGCGGGGACCTTCAACACGGGCACGTCCCTGTTCGTCGTGCGGCCCGGCAACCTCGTGGGCTCCGCCATCGGGGCGCTCGCGGCGGTCCTCATCGTGCACGTCCTCAACCGGAGCCGCGCTCACGCCTGACGCGGGCGCAGACACCCGGCCCCTTCTGGAGTATTCGGGAGGGGATGAGCGACGCCCTTCACCTGGAGGATTGGGGCGGCACCGGACCGGTGCTGCATCTGGCCCACGCCAACGGCTTCCCGCCGGGCAGCTATCGCAAGCTCATCGACCGGCTCAAGCCGCGCTACCGCGTCTTCACGCTCCACGGCCGCGTGCTCGTGCCGGGCTCGGACCCGAAGTCACTGCGAAGCTGGCATGACCTGGCCGACGAGCTGCTCCACGCCCTGCGCTCGCGGGGGCTGAAGGGCATCGTCGGGGTGGGGCACAGCGTGGGCGGCGTGGCCACGCTGCTTGCCTCCGTGAAGGCGCCGGAGCTCTTCCGGGCCGTCGTCGCGTTGGACCCGGTGCTCGTCACCGGCAAGCGCCTGATGCTCCTCCGCGCCACGTCGCTGCTCGGGATGCGCGGCCGGATTCCCCTGGCCCAGGGCGCCCGGCGCCGCCGTGACGCCTGGGGCTCGCGCGAGGAGGCCGCCGTCAGCTACCAGAAGAAGCCCCTCTTCCAGCGCTTCGACCCCGACTCCTTCCAGGACTACCTCACCCACGGGCTCGTGGACGCTCCCGGGGGCGGCGTGCGGCTCACCATCCCCGCGGCCTGGGAGGCGCGCGTCTTCGAGACGATTCCCATCGACGTGTGGCCCCGGCTGCGCGCGGTGCCGGTGCCCTCGCTCGTGGTGCGCGGAGAGAGCACCGCCACGCTCACCCCGGAGGGCCTGGAGCGCGTGCGGCGCACCGTGCCCGGCGTGCGCACCGATGAACTCCCCGGCACCCACCTGTTCCCGCTGGAGCACCCGGAGGCGTGCGCCCGGCGCATCCTCGCGTTCCTCGACTCGCCGGGCACCGAGAAGGGTCGCGCGGCGGCGCGCTGAGTTACAGGCTGCTGCCCCGCGACGCGTCGTCCGACGAGAAGCTGAACTCCGCCCGGCGGTTGCGGTTCTGCGCCTCTTCCGAATGGGAGTCATCCAGCGGGCGCTCCTCGCCGAAGGACAGGGTGCGGATGCGCGAGGCATCCACGCCCAGGCGCCGCAGGTAGTCGCGCACCACGGCCGCGCGCCGCTGCCCCAGCGCGAGGTTGTACTCCGTGGTGCCCAGCTCGCACGTGTGGCCTGACACCGTCACCCGCGTGCCCGGGCGCTGCCGCAGGCCGTCCGCGAGCTGCTCCAGCGTCTGCCGGAACTCCGGGCGCAGCGTGGCCGAGTCGAGTTCGAAGTACACGGGGTCCAGCGACAACGGGATGAGGGCCGCCTGCCCGTCGCGGTCCGCGTCCTCCGCGGCCCGCTCGGTCCTCGCGGTCGAGGTGGCCGGCGTCGAGGTGGCCGCCGACGCGTCCGTGACGGTGGGAGTCTTGGGGCGGGCCGCACAGCCCATGAGGCCGAGCCCGAGGAGGAGGGGAAGGAGGGTCTTGTGCATGGCCTCTCCCATCTCAAGCCTCGTGCCGCGGACTCTTCCCTCGGAGGTGCTGCCGCGTGGCGCGCGCGCCGTTGCGGAACGCGCGGCTCAGCGTGGCGGATTGCCTTCGGAGCGCTCGCGCCGGTGGATGGTGGAGACATCAATGCCGAGCAGCTCCGCCGCGCGCGTCTTGTTGCCTCCACAGCGGGCGACCGCCCAGGCGATGTACTCACTCTCCAGCTGCCGCAGGGGGATGATGTCCCGCTGCGCGGCGGCCAGCGGATGCGCCTCGGCGCCATCGGCAGAGGCGTACAGCCGGAGCTGGCGCGGGTCCACCGACTCCTCCGCGCCGAGCACCACCAGGCGCTTCACCAGGTTCTCCAGCTCGCGCACGTTGCCCGGCCAGGGCATGGCGCACATCGCCGCCACCGTCTCCGGAGCGAAATGCCGCACCGGCGAGCGGGGATTCTGGGCCCGCGCCTGCGCGAGGAAGTGCTCGATGAGCGCGGGAATGTCCTCGCGGCGCTCGCGCAGCGGCGGCACCCGCAGCGTGACGACGTTGAGGCGGTAGAAGAGGTCCGCGCGGAAGCGCCCCTCCTTCACCCGGGCCTCCAGGTCCTGGTGCGTCGCGGCCACCACGCGCACGTCCACCGTGCGCGAGCCATCCGCGCCCACCGCGCGCACCTCCCCGTCCTCCAGCACGCGCAGCAGCCGCGCCTGCAGCTCGGGCGCCATGTCGCCAATCTCGTCCAGGAACAGCGTGCCGCCATCCGCTTCCACGAAGAGGCCCCGGCGCGCCGTGGTGGCTCCCGTGAAGGCGCCCTTCACGTGGCCGAAGAGCTCGCTCTCCAGCAGCGCATGAGGCAGGGCGGTGCAGTTGACGGCGACGAAGGGCCCCGCGCTGCGCGTGCCGGTGAAGTGCAGCGCCCGGGCGACCAGCTCCTTGCCGCTGCCGCTCTCTCCACGCACCAGCACTGGCGCGCTGGACACCGCCACCCGCTCCACCAGCGCGTAGAGGCCGCGCATCAACGCGCTGCCGCCCACCATCGCGCCCAGGCTGCTCCGGTCCGCCGCCTGTTGCTTGAGGGCGCGGTGCTCGGCGCGCAACCGCCGCTCCTCCAGCGCGCGCGCCACGAAGAGCAGCACCTCGTCCAGCCGGAAGGGCTTGGTGAAGTAATGCCAGGCGCCGCGCCGCATGGCCTCCACCGCGCTCTCCACGCCGCCGAACGCCGTCATCATCAGCACCGGCAGCTCGGGGTCCAGCTTGCGCGCGGCCTCCAGCACGTCGAAGCCGTCCACGTCCTGCATGCGCAAGTCGCAGACCACCGCGTCGTAGACGCGCGCCCGCAGCTGGGCGATGGCCTCCGCCCCCCCGGAGGCCAGGTCCACGCGGTAGCCGGCGTCCGTCAGCGGTTCCTTCAGCATCTGCCCCATCTCGATGTGGTCATCGACGACGAGGACCCTGGCCCTAGATGGCATGTCGTTCCTCCGTGAGGGGCGCGGCGGCAGGCCACAGCACCGTGAAGCGGGTGCCCCGCTCCGGCGCGCTGTCCAGCTCGATGCGGCCCCCGTGGTTCCGGACGATGTGGGCCACCATGGCGAGGCCGAGCCCGGTGCCCTGGCCCCGCTTCTTCGTGGTGAAGAAGGGGTCGAAAATCTGGTGCAGGTGCTTCGGGGCGATGCCACAGCCGTCGTCCTCGACGGTCATCCGCACCAGGCCCCACGCGCCCGGGGTGTCACCGCCGGCCAGGTCCACCCCCAGCCGGACATGGCCTCCCCGCGCGCACGCGTCGTAGGCATTGAGCACGAGGTTGACGAGGACCTGCTGTAGCTGGTCCGGGTCCGCGGCCACCGGAGGGAGCCGGGGCGCGACGTCTACCTGGAGGCGCACGTGCCGCCGCTCCGCCTCCACGGACAGCAGCTCCCGCACGCCGTGCACGAGCGGCGCGAGCGCCACCGCGCGGGCCTCGGCCGGTTGGAAGCGCGAGAAGTCCAGGAGCTGCCGGAGCGTCCGGCTCACGCGGTCTATCTGCTCGATGATGGAGTCCAGGCCCGGCCCCTGGGGGTGCTCCGGCCCCAGTTTGCCCCGCACGTACTCCGCGCGCCCCCGGATGATGCCGAGCGGCGTGCCGATTTCGTGGGCGATGCCCGCGGCCAGCACCCCCACCGTGGCCAGCTTCTCCGCGCGCAGCAGCTGGCCCTCCAGGGCGCGCACGTCGCTGAGGTCCTCCACCACGAGCAGCGTGCACACGTCCGCCGCGCCCGGCTCCAGGGGCACCGCGTGCACGTTGTACTGGCCCTCCTCCTCGAAGAGGCGGAGCGGCTCGCCATGCAGGCTGCGCACGTGGCGTTCCCAGCGGGCGGCGGTGACCAGCTCCTCCAGCCGCTGGAGGACGGGCTCGCTGGCGTGCGGGAAGGCCGCCGCGAGCGTCCCGCCCACCGCGTCCGGAGGCATGCGGGCAGCCAGCGCGCGGTTGGCGGCGGTGATGCGCCCCTGCTCCGACAGGGCGAGGACGCCGGTGGGGATGTTGTCGAGAATCTTCTGCGTCTTGTCGTGCAGGTGCGCGAGGCGCTCCGCGTGACGCCGGCTCTCCCGCAGGGCGACGGCCCGGCTGCGCGCCAGCACCACGTACACGCCGAAGGCGATGAGGAAGACGGCGATGAGCAGCGCCGCCAGCGACAGGCGCAGCACCAGGCCGCGCTCGTGCGAGCGCAGCACGCGTGTGGAGGCGAGCGTCGCCACGGGCCAGTGGGCGCCATTCTTGAAGCGCACCGGGCTGAACGTGGCCACCACCTCCGCGTCTCCCAGCCCCAGCCGCGCGGCCTCCTCCCGCTCGATGAGCAGCGAGCCCGCCTCGCCCAGCCGCATGCGCCGCGCCAGCGCGTCCAGGCCCGGCGTGAGGTGGGCGTCCGTGCCCAGTCGGGCATAGGGAGACAGCAGCGACGGCGCGCTCAGCGCCGTGGGCGTGCCGTGCGCTCCCAGCGAGAACAGGTGCGTGTCCGTGTCCGAGGCGAGCAGCTTCAGGGGCGCGAAGAGCGGCTCGGTGTCCACCAGGACGACGATGGCGCCCCCTCCGTCCGGCGCGTCCTCGGGCAGGGCGGTGGCGAAGGCCCTCAGCCAGCCCGAGGTGGCCCGGGGCAGGGGCGGGGACGAGGCGATGTGACCGGGCGGATTGCGCAGCGCCTGCACCACCGTGGGCGCCAGGTCTTCCGGCGCGAACTGGCTCACCATGGAGGCCGCCGTGCGCCGGTCCAGCAGCCGGAGGCGCTCATGGCCGTCCGGCCCGAAGACGAGAATGGCCTTGTACTGCCCCACGGCCTCCAGCAGGGCCCGCAGCTCGCGCCGGTGCTCCTCCCGGGTGCCGGGCTGGGACAGCAGCTCCCCCGCGAAGCGCAGGTCATCCCCCGTGTCCTCCAGCGCGTCCGACACGCCTCGAACACCCTCCTGCAGCTGCGTCCACCGCTCCCGGGCGAACTGGTCCACCAGCGCCCGCCGGTCCCTCTGGATGAAATGCACGACGCCCAGGACGGTGCCGGCGAGCACCCCGAGCAACAGCAACGCTGGCAGCACCGAAGAGCGCATGGGTGACACCTGACAACGCTCCGCCAGGGTTCCGGCCCCTGGGCCCGCCCGGGCTCCAGGCGACCGGGAGACCGTCCCCGCGAGAGCGGCGACCCGATGAAGCAACCCGTGTGCCCCCGGTTTCCGGCCCGAGACACCCCGGGGATGGCCGGCGGAAGCGCGGCAAAGCGCCAGGGTCCCGTTGCATCCCGCCATGCCCGCCCGGGCGAGGCGTGGGGCGGCGACGACTCGCGCACGGTTTCGGTTTCGCCGCCGTGCGCGTCCTGCAATATCGCGCCATGCGGAAGGTGCACCGTCGATGATGAGCTTGCGAGGGCAGTGGGTGGCGAGTGCCACCGTCCTGGGCGGCCTGGTGTTGTTGGCGGCGGCGGCGCTCGCCAACATCACCACCGACATGGAGCGCAGCAGCAATCGGCTGTGGCAGGCGAGCGAGAGTGTGCGGGCGGCGGAGGAGCTGGAGGTCGCGCTGCTGCTGCACAGCCGAGATCGCCGTCTGCTGGACCTCACGGGCGAGGAGGTGCACGCGAGCGCGCTACGGAACCGCGAGGCCCAGCTCCAGCGCTGGCTGGGGGAGGCCCGCCTGCACCTGAGCGGCGAGGATGAGGCGGCGCTGCTGGCCCAGCTCGAATCGGAGGTCACCGCCTACTTGAAGGCCATGCGCCAGGAGATGGAGCGCCAGCCACCGACGCCCCTCGAGAAGAGCAAGGCCTCCATCGAGCGAAGCGTGGGACTCGCGGAGCGACTGGTGGACCTGAACGTCACGGATGCGCGGACGGCGCTGGAGGAGGTCCAACGGCTGAATCGCGCGGCCGACGTGTTCGGCCTGCTCTCGGTGGGACTGCTCCTGGCGGGAGCGGCGGGCGTCCTGTGGGGATTCCAGCGGCGGGTGTACCTGCCGCTCCAGGACATCGGCCATGCCCTGGCGAGCTTCCAGCTCGGCGGCACCCACCCGCCCCTGCCCCAGCGGGGCACGGCGGAGCTGCGCGACCTCGTGGGCCACTTCAACGACATGGCGGCTCGACTGGCACGGCAGCGGGAGACGCAGCTCGCCTTCCTCGCCGCGGTGGCGCACGACCTGCGCAACCCGCTCACGGCGCTGAGGCTGGCCGTCTCCAGCTCCCGCCGGGAGCCGAGCCCCCGGGCCATGGAGGTGGTCCGGCGCCAGGTGGACCGGCTGGAGCGGATGGTGGAGGACCTGCTGGACACGGCGCGGGTGGAGGCCGGGCAGTTGGAGCTGCGCATGGACGAGCACGACCTCGCGGAGCTGGTGCGCGAGTCGGTGGAGCTGCACCGTCCCGTCTCCCAGCAGCACACCCTGGAGACGCACCTGCCCGACGCCCCTGTCTATCTGGCCTGTGACGCGACCCGCATCACCCAGGTGCTCAACAACCTGATTGGCAATGCCATCAAGTACTCCCCCGAGGGCGGCGTCGTGAAGGTGGCGCTGGAGCGCGAGCGCGACGGCCTCGGCGTGTCCGTCACGGACTCCGGCATCGGCATCCCGGAGTCGGAGCTGCGGAGCATCTTCGAGCCCTTCCGGCGCAGCACGCGGACCCGCGGCGTCATCGCGGGCGTGGGGCTGGGGCTCTCCGTGGCCCGCCGCATCATCGAGGCCCACGGCGGGCGGCTGGAGGTGACGAGCCGCGAGGGCCACGGCTCCACCTTCCGCGTGTGGCTCAGGGCCTCTCCGCCCGAGCGTTGAGCCGCTGGGACACCTCGCGGACCTTTCCCTGGATGAGGCGGAGGTTCGTGGGGCCCATGCGCAGCAGGTGCTTCTGCGCGGCGGTGAGACCCTCGTGGGCGGGGTCCGCGTAGACGTACATCGCGCCCTTCGCGACGACCTCCACGTCGCCGTCGAGGACGGGCACGGCCAGCACCTGCTCGAAGGCGCGCTGGAGCGTCGCGTCGAAGGTGGAGCCCGGCGGAGCGCTCTCCCGGTGGAGGCGCTCGGCGAGGCCGCGCACCTCCTGGTACGTGGACACGAGCACGTCCGCGTTCAGCGAGCCCACCCCGCGGCCGATGGCGTCGTAGCGGGCGTAGCTCTTCCGGTCGATGAACTCCTTGCCGGCCTTCTTGCGTGCCTGGAAGCCGCCGCTCGGGGCGAGGAAGCCCACCACGGCGCGGGGGCTGTCCCCCGAGGCCACGTTGGCGACGACGGCGACGAAGCGGCGCAGCAGGTCCTGCTCACGGAGCCAGGCGGCGAACTCGGGCGCGGTGGATGCGCCGGCGAGACGCTCTCGCAGCAGCGCGTCCGTCTCCGCGGTGGGCGGCAGGGGCGGCTCAGGGGGTTGCGCGGGCGTCTGGGGCGCGGCGGCCACGGCCGGCGGCGCGGAGGCGGGCGGGGACGAGGGCCCGCGGAAGGCGAGCCACACTCCGACGCCCACGAGCACCACACCGAGCACCACCAGTCCCACGACCCAGCGCGGGCGCTGGGGCTTCAACTGCACTGCTTCGTCGTTCATGAGTCAGTCCCTCCGAGGACGGACCCATGGATTGCAGTCCTGGTGCCAGCGACGCGCCGGGGCTCGCGCGCGGCGGCTTCCCTCGGGGCCGCGATAACTCACCTGCCTGTCCGCCTGGACTGGGAGCATGGCGTGATGCACGGGCCCCCCTGGCGGAACGCCACTGTGGCCCGGTGCCCGCGCACCTGTGGGAAGCTCCGTTCCGTGAGCCCCTCATCCCGCGTCGGTGCTGTCGAGGAAGCAGTGCGTGTCGAGCTGCCAGGCACCCGGTATCGCATCCTCCGAGGACGCTCCTCGGGGACGGGGCCGGTCATCGTGTACCTGCACGGCCTGGGCTGTGCTGGAAGCCGGGACTGGCCTCCCGTGGCGCACGGTGACGCGCTCGATGGCCACGCCAGCATCTGGGTGGACCTGCTCGGCTTTGGCCAGAGCGACAAGCCCCAGGACTTCAGCTACGAGCTGACGGAGCAGGCGCGGCTGCTCGTGGAGTTGCTGGGGACGAACGTCGGGCCCGTGGCGCTCGTCGGACACAGCATGGGTGGCACGCTGGCCCTGCTCGTGGCGGAGGAGCTGATTAGCGCCGGGCGTCCTCCCGCGGCCCTGCTGGTCGCCGAGCCGAACCTGCGAGCCGAGGACGCCACCGGAAGCGCGGTGGCTGCGGCCACGCCCGTGAGCGACTTCATCGCCAACTGGCCCCGGTGGGTGGCGTCGATGGACTCACCCCATTACCGGGAGACCGTGCGCCTCGCGGACCCGCTGGCCTTCCACCGGAGCGCGACGTCACTGGTCCGGGTGGGGCAGGGGCTCATTCCCCGCCTCGCCGCGCTGCCCGTTCCGGTGAAGGGCTACATCCTCGGGGAGCGCAGCGACGCCAACACCCACGAGACGGCCCGGCAGGTGGCCGCCGCGGGCATCCCCATCGTCACCGTGCCCGCCTCCGGGCACGGCTTCTCCGAGGACAATCCCGAGGGCTTCGCGCGCGCCATCGCCGAGCTGCTGCGAAGCCGGTAGCGGGCTTCAGAACCCGAGGAACTCGAGCTCGTCATCCGTGAGCTCGTGCAGGGGCTGGCGGCTCTTGACCTCGCCCGTGCGCGGGTCGTTGTACAGCTCCTGGTCGGGGAGGTTGCGCAGGATGAGCTCCATCTTGCGAATCTGTCCCCGCTCCGAGTCGATCATCTCCCGCTCGCGGATGATGTTGGCGATGACGCCCGCGGGGACGATGGTCCCGGAGTCGCCCTGGACCTGGTAGGAGACCCTGTCCGAGTCCTGGTTCTTGTACTGGATGACCAGCGCGGCCAGCCGCTCGGCGTCGATCTGGTACTCCTCGCGAATCCGCTTCATGCGGCCCTCGCGGTCCTCGATTCGAGCCCGGATCTCCTTCACCTTCTTCTGCATCGCCTGACGAAGCTCGGGCGTCGTCTTGATGTTGTAGTAGACGCCTTCGAACAGCTCGGTCGGTTTCTCGGCGTAATAACCCATGGGCCCGCTCCTCGTTCTGTGGGGTGGAAGGACGGCGCGGAACGCAAGCCGCTGGCCGCCACGCCGGGCCCTGACGGGAGGGGCCGCCCTCATCTGACGCACGAGCCGCGCGCCACCATGAGGGGGCAGGCGCGACCTCGCGAGAGGTCGCGCCCGACTTCAGACGCTACGCCCGGGGCCGGGGAGCGCCACCATCCTCCGTGGCGGTGAGCGCCGCCTCGGCGGGCACTTCCGACCAGCGGATGTGGAACGTGGACGACGTCCCGTCGAACTCCTCGGGGACGGCTACCACACGCCACCCGCCGCACAGCTCCACCGCACGGGACAGCAGCCCCGACGCGAAGGTGGGCAGGTCCGCCAGCACGTCGTTCATCTTCAGCTCCACCGACGTGGGGCCACGCTCGACGATTTCGACCTCACTGAAGTTGTTGCCCGCACGAAAGCCCATGTCCGCCCGCAGCAGCATCCTCCGGGGGCCAGCCAGCCGGACGACGCCCAGCAGGGCCCGGCCGAAGAAGGTCCCAAAGTAGGCGTCCATGAAGCGCTCGCCGAGCGAGTAGTACGCGGCCTCCGCGGGCACACCGCCATAGACGTGGCCGGCGGCGATACGGAGAAACTCCTTCCACTGCTCCAAGGTGTAGGTCCGCTCCAGCTTCTGGTCCAGGTCCAACCCCGCCCGGCGCAGGTGCTCACGGCACGCCGGGGTGAGGCGGTTCTCCAGGGCTCGCACGAAGAGCGCTTCGACCGTCTGGGTGAAAACAAGCTTCTCGGAAGAAGTCATAGGTGTAGCACCCTACAACGGGAGGGCCGTGGGATGCTCGCCCACCCGTGAATCTGCGTTCAGTGTCCCTGTCCAGGAGTGTCAGGAAGATTGCGTCCGGCGCACCCGCCGTGAAGCCCTGGACGGTAGGGCGGCTTCCGCACCGGCGGCTCGGTGCACCACGCCCCGCAGCCAGCGGTGGGCTGGGTCATCGTCGAACCGCTCGTGCCAGAACTGCACGACGTCGAAGGTGCGGAGAGGCACCGGCGGTGTGAGGACCTGCAAGGGCCAGGCCTCGGTGAAGGGCTCCACCAGCCGGCGGGGCGCGGTGAGGATGTGGTCCGAGCGGACCACCGTCAGGGGCGCGGTGAGGAAGTAGGGCAGGCGCAGGGCGATGCGCCGCGAGCGCCCCCGCCGCGCCAGCTCGGTGTCGACCACCCCGACGCCCTCGCCCCGGGGACTGATGAGGACGTGCGGGAAGCGCAGGTAGGTGTCCAGGTCCAGCCCCTTGCGGATGACGGGGTGCCCCTCGCGTACGACGCACACGAAGTCCTCCGTGAAGAGCTTCTGCTGGCGCAGCCCGGGGAGGTCCGGAGGGAAGGCCCCCACCCCGAGGTCCACCTCGCCGCTCTCCAGCGGGGTGGATACCTGGTCCACCACGAGGTGGCGGACGGCGAGGTCGACGTGGGGCGCCTCGCGGCCCAGCAGCGCGAGCAGCTCCGGCAGGAGCGTGGCGGCGAAGTAGTCCCCCGTGACGAGGGTGAAGCGGCGCCGGGCGGTGGCGGGCTCGAAGACGGGCTCGTTGCGCAGCGCGCGCTGGAGCTCCAGCAGGCCCCGGTGCAGGGGCGCGGCGAGCTGCTCGGCGCGCGGCGTGCGCACCATGCCGCCCCGCCCGCGGATGAGCAGCGCGTCCCCCAGCAGCTCGCGCAGCTGCCGCAGGGAGTGGCTCATGGCGGACTGGGTGACGCCCACCCGCTCGGCGGCGCGGGTGACGTTGGCCTCGGTGAGCAGCGCGTCCAGCGCCACCACGAGGTTGAGGTTGATGCCGGTGAGGTCCGCGGGCGCCGGGGACGCGGGCGGCTTCGCGGCCGGGAGGCGCGGACGGCGAGCATGAACGGGGCTCATGTGCCCATGAATACCATGCGGTGGCCTCATGCCGGGGATGCGAGCAGTTTTGGGCCATCTCGCGGTTCCCGGAGGCAGAACATGAGCATCGTCATCAACAC
This sequence comes from Pyxidicoccus fallax, assembly GCF_012933655.1. GTDB lineage: Bacteria > Myxococcota > Myxococcia > Myxococcales > Myxococcaceae > Myxococcus > Myxococcus fallax. Next base: position 28,621 of record NZ_JABBJJ010000030.1, read on the forward strand.
CCCCAATGGACAGATTGGCCGTCTTCTCGCGCTGCGCCTGCTGGAGGCGGGCCGTCCCCTCACCGTCATCAGCCGGAGCGCGGACAAGGTGGCGGACCTGGTGAAGCAGGGCGCGAGGCTGGTGCAGGGCTCCACGGATGACGCGGCGGTGCTGGAGCGCGCGCTGGCGGGAGCGGAGGCGCTGTTCTGGCTGACGCCCCCGGTGAACGGGCCGGACTTCGTGGCGTGGTCGCGCGAGGCGGCGCTCACGGCGGCGAAGGCGGTGAAGGCGCACGGCGTGAAGCGCGTGGTGGTGCTGTCCAGCGTGGGCGCGCAGCACGGCGCGGGCACCGGGCCGGTGAACTCGCTGAAGGCCGTGGAGGAGGCGTTCAAGGCGGTCTGCGCGGACGTCACGATTCTGCGCCCGGGCTTCTTCATGGAGAACTTCCTGCGCGACGTGGGGACGCTGGCGAAGACGGGCTCGCTCTTCATGCCGGTGCCGCGGAGCAAGGCCGTGCCCTTCGTGGCGGTGGCGGACATCGCCGCCAAGGCCGCCGAGGTGCTGCTGGACGCGGGCTGGAAGGGGCACCGCTACGTGGGCGTCCACGGCCCGGCGGACGTGACGTACGCGGAGCTGGAGGCCACCTTCAGCGAGGCGCTCGGCCGCCCCATCCGCTACGTGCAGGTGTCGCTGGAGGACGCACGCAAGGGCATGGTCGGCGCGGGAATCCCCGGCTGGATGGCGGACGTCTTCGCGGAGATGTACGGCGGCATCGGAGACGGCCGCATGGATCCGGCCGAGCCCCGCTCCGCCCAGACGACCACGCCCACCTCCCTGGCGAAGTGGGCGCGCGAGGTGCTCAAGCCGGCGGTGGAGCAGGCCGCCTCCGCAGCGGCGTAGCGGCGATTCTGGCAGCGCGTTACCCGAAGCCGGGTGAGTCGTTCCACGCCTCCACCGGAATGAAGCGGAGTTCCTCCGGTGGAGACGTTAACGACAACATGCGGTCCACCACGTTGACAGCCTCAGCGGCACCTGTCCGCGATTCTCCTCGGCCCTGTACGAAATCAGCCCGCCCCCTCAACACGGCCCCCATACCTCCTATAAACGTCGAGGGACCGCGCCTGGTGGCGAGAAGCGGAGATTGCCGATCGTCGGGGTTGGCATCCACGATGCGCGTCAGTCTCGGCGGAACAGCAGCGCGCTCTTGAAGAAGAAGCTGCGCTTTTTCACGAGCATGAGAATCGAGCCCACCAGCGCCGCTGAAATGATGAGTGGGAAGCCCAGGCAGTGGAAGAGAATGCCGGGCAGGGAGTTCGCGTAGTGGTGCCGTCCCAGGTATGCCGAGCGGAGTATCTGGAGCGAGTACAGGAACAGCGGCATCAAGAAGAAGGGCCATGCGTCCCAGCTGAAGGGCGCCAAGAGCAGCCCTAGCGCGATGACGTAGTGCTGGAACTCCCACATCACATGGTAGGAGTTGATCAGGATCTTCTGTGGCCACGCCGTCCGAGTGGAGGCGGTTCGCACCTGGGTGGGGAGGTGTTCGATGGCGCCCAACGTCCACCGCACGCGCTGCAGGAACAGGCCACTCAGGCTCTGCCGCTCCACCTCGTAGCCGAGCACGCGCGGCAGGATGGAGATCCTGCCATCCGTGGACAGCACGCGATACGTGGCGGTCAGATCCTCCAGGAAGCCGTCCACCAGCAACTCGGCATACTTTCGGTAGTTCACCATCTGTATGCCGCCGGGGAAGTTGCCAACCCCGAACAGGTTCTTCACGGTCTGCAGCACGCCTTGCCGATAGAGGCGGTTGTTGCAGATGAGGTGGGCGGTCAGGTTGTGCTCCTTGCCAGCCTCCTGGAATGGGAAGATCAGGCACGACGAGAACGGCTCGCCGCACCGGCGATGGAACGCCACCAACTCCTCCAGGCCCGTGGGCTCCAGCACGATGTCTGCGTCTAGCAGGAGGACGGTCTCGGACGCGACGTGCTGGCCTCCCAGGAGGAGCCCGGCGACCTTGCCGCTACGGGCCTCGGGCAGGGTGAGCAACCGCAGCTGCACGCCGCGCTCCGCGAAGCGCTCCACGAATGACCGGGCGAGAGTGTCGGACCCATCCGTGCAGCGATCGAGCACTACCACGATGTTGGACAGGAGTTCGAGTTTGTTGTTGAGGATGGACGACAGGCACCTGTCCAACGTCGATGCCGAGTTGAACACGGGGAGCAGGATTGAGACCTTCTCCACGTCGTCCGACGGGAGCGCCGCGATGCTCCTCGGGTGAATCCTGACCTTGAATGAACAGACAAGGTAATAGAGCTGGAAAAAGCAGATGCACCCGATGGGGAGGAGAAGAATCCAAGCGTACATGGTGGCTCGGAGGACCCAGGAGAAACTCCCTTACTGGCTCGTGGCCAGCCGGGCTTCCATCTCCCTCAGCTCACGTTCGGACATCCACGGGTAGAACAGCCAGTTCGTCTTTACCTCGATGAAGTAGTCAGGCTTGAATCTAGAGTAGGTCTTGACCTGCAGGGTGGCCAGCTTAACGACAGCCGCGCCACGGCTGCGAACCTCGTCGAGAACCACCTGAGCGCTCTCGCCGGAGTCCAGGACGTCGTCTACCACGAGGACGCGCTTGCCCTTGAGATTGATGTCGTTCATCGGGACCACGACGGTGCCCTTCTCCGCGCGGTAGGAGCCCTGGCTTTGACCCGCGCCGGTCACCTGCCCCCGCTGGACCACCTTGATGCCCATCATCAGATCAATGCCCAGCTCGTTGGCGAGGATCGCTCCCGGCACAGCGCCACCGCGCAGGATGCAGACGATGGCGTCGAAGGGTTCACGGATGGTGGCCGCCAACCGCCGGCACAGGGAGTCGATCTCGCTCCAACCGTACTTGTCGATCTGCTTCATGGCATCACTCCATGTACCCGTTATGGATTTCCCAATCGATCGTGTTGCGCATGCTCACGTCGTAGATGGTCCGGGCCTTGGGGTACTTGCGGTAGAGCTGCGCCTCGTACCCGGCCAGTGCGATAATGTCCTCCTCCGACGGCTGCGGGTGGTTTTGCATCACGGAGCCCGGGTCCGCGTGGAAGATGTTGGTCGCCAGGCCGATGTTGCGACTCAGGATGGTATCCATCCCCTCCATGCTGCTCTCCAGCGGCTCCACGCCCCAGACGAGGCCGCAGAAGACATTCCACTCGCCGAAGACCCCCTTCGCGTACTCCAGCGAGTCCCACCACTTGTCGTAGCCGTAGAACTGATCCTTGCCGGGGCAGACCTCCGCGAAGGTCTTGCGGTCATAGACCTCAAGGTTGAAGGCAATGGAGGTGACGCCGACCGCCTTGTACTCGTCGATCAGCGAGAAGTCGTTGGGCGGGTGAGCCAGGACGTGGATGTTCACCTTGGGATCGCACGCGTCGTTGATGGCCTTCAAGGGCTCGATGATGTACTTACGCGTGCCCTCGTCATCGAGCGGCGTGCCGCAGGTGTTGGTGATGATCGGGATCTTCCAGCCGGAGGACTGGATGTGCCGGGTGGTCTCCATCATGCGCTGCCGGCCGAACTCGGTGACCAGCGGCTTGCCCACCGTCTTGCGGGCTTTCCGCAGGGAGCAGAAGCCGCAGGGCTTGCCTTTGTCGAAATAGTAGCAGTCAGGATAGAGGAAGAAGCCAGGGGTCACCGCGCCATAGGCCGAGATCACCTCGTCGGTCCGCGTGCCGTCGCTCAAGGTCTTCCCGAAGAAGGGCAGGGCTTCCGGCAGTTGCACTGTCTGCACGAAAGCGCCGTCCTTGTAGAGGTTCAGATCGTCTCCATCGAAGCGGAGGCTCCAGGGCGAATTCTCACGGCGGAGCACCGAGACCACCAAGTTGTCACCAAGCCAGAGCACCTGGGGCAGGCGGTGCTCGCGCTTCACGTTCCGGTTGGTGATGCAGTACCCGTACGTATTCTCGTAGTACCTCTTGTCTGTATCTACGAACATGCCCAAGTCGAATTGCATCCCCTTGGAGATCAAGGAGATTTTCGTTCTCAGGGAATTACGCATGAGGCCCCCTTGCGCAGGAATTGGCGACAACGCTCGGACGGAAGCGTAACACCATTGCATGTGGAAAAACCACTCCCCCTGGGGTTCTACTTAGAACTCCTTTCAAGAGAGTGATCGGTGCCGGGGTGTTCGCCTTGAAGTGGGCGGGTCAAGCAGAAAATCCCCACCACTGCTCACATCAGACGCAATATCGGGTAGTGGACATGCCTGCCATTGAGATGTGCTGGCTGACTGATCGCTCTCGAGACGCAAAGATACGACTTGGCAGTAAAAATATGCATCCCGCTCCCGTGTAGTGCACCCAGCTCGAGAGGCGGATGGAGCGCCACCCGCGAAAGTTCTTCCCCTAGAACTGCCGCAAGATCGGCGACGCGGGGCTGGCAGAAATGACTCGTTTGGGGATTGAGCGTGCGGCGCACCTTTCTGGAAGACACCTCGTTGGGCAGCCACAGAAGCCTCTCAGTTCAAGCTGGAACTGCCAGTGTCTCATGCACCGGGAGTCGCCGCGGGTCGAGAAAGCCTGATGGGGCTTGCCGAGGTCAACCGTGAGGCCCCCACCTTTCTGAGGGCAGCCAGCGCAAGAGCCGGAGCCTCTGGCGTTGATTCCTGGAGCGCTGGAGCCTGCCTTGGTGGAGATGATGGGCCGCACGTTGCTGCTGCATCGCCAGCCCATGACGCCATGGTTCGTCTTTTTCCAAACCTCATGCCATTCCACTGCGAGTGGGCCCAGCTCTCTGCCGCTGACTCCGAAGGAAACTGACAAATCAGGCAATCAGTTGTTGAGGCCGCGGTCGTATCGCTCCAACGCGGGGCTCAGACGTGACGCGAAGCATGCGGATACGCGAGCTGTAGCGCTCCTCGGCTCGATGCTGGCCCCTGACGCAGAGGCGTAGCGGCGGAGCCTTCCAGGTTCTTCACGCTTCTTCATGCCCCCGTGCCGCGCGTTCGACCATGCTTCGACTCGAGGGCACGGGGCTGACCCGTGCCACCGGGAGCGACACGGATGACATCGGGAAAGGCCATCATCGGCGGCGTACTGGGGCGGTTCCTCTTCCGCGACGCGCGCGTCGAGCAGGTCCGCGAGGTGTCCGCGCACTTCCGCTGGCTGGAGCTGGTGGGGGAGGGGCTGAAAGACGCCTCCTGGAGCGCGGGCGACAAGGTACAGGTGTTCCTGCCGGGCGAGGGCATGCGGACGTACACCCCACTGGCATGGGACGCGGTGCGCGGGGCGACGCAGTTCCTCGTGTACCTCCACGGTGACGGCCCCGGTGCGCGCTGGGGTCGCTCCGTGCGAGTGGGGGACCGGTGTCAGCTCTTCGGGCCGCGAGGCTCGGTGCCGCTCGCGGCGTACGAGGGCCCGGTGGTGCTCTTCGGGGACGAGACGTCCTTCGCGGTGGGGCACGCGCTGCGCAACCTGCGCGCGGGCATCGGCGGCGTCGAGCAGGTGTTCGAGGTGTCCTCACGCCCGGAGTCCACGGACGTGTTGCGGGAGTTCGGGCTCGCGCAGAGCGACGTCGTGGAGCGGACGGCCGGGGACGGGCACCTGCCCGAGGTGGCGGCGCGGCTCCAGGCGGCGCTCCAGCGGCGGCCGGGGGCGCGGCTGGTGATGACGGGCCGGGCGCAGGCCATCCAGGCACTGAGGGGCCGGCTCAAGGCGGCGGGGGTGGAGCCGGCGCAGAAGGTGAAGGCGTACTGGTCGCTCGGCAAGGCGGGGCTCGACTGACGCCTGTCACACGAAGTCCACCATTCGGGCATTGCGCGCGGGCGGGTGACGCTTCAAACACGGCGTGTCATGGACTCGCGCGCGCCCGGCTCTCCGAAGACCGACCCGTCCCACAACGTGCTCCACCAGCAGCAGACGCGGCTGCCGCTGGACGTCATCTTCTCGCCGCGCAGCGTGGCCGTGGTGGGCGCCAGCGAGCGCCCCGGCAGCGTGGGGCGCACCGTCCTCTGGAACCTCATCAGCAACCCCTTCGGCGGCACCGTCTACCCCATCAATCCGCAGCGGCCCAACGTACTGGGCATCAAGGCGTGGCCGTCCTTGCGCGCCCTGCCGGAGGTGGTGGACCTGGCCATCATCATCACCCCCGCGCCCACGGTGCCCGGCGTCATCCGTGAGTGCGCGGAATTGGGCGTGCGCGGCGCCATCATCATCTCCGCGGGCTTCAAGGAGACGGGGGAGGAGGGAGCGCGGCTGGAGCGGGAGATTCTCGACATCGCCCAGGCGGCGCGCATCCGCCTCATCGGGCCCAACTGCCTGGGCGTGATGCGGCCGCCGAGCGGCTTCAACGCCACCTTCGCTGGCGCCATGGCGCGGCCGGGCAACGTGGCCTTCGTCAGCCAGAGTGGCGCGCTGCTCACCGCCATCCTCGACTGGAGCCTGCGCGAGGGGGTGGGCTTCAGCGCCTTCGTCTCCGTGGGCTCCATGCTGGACGTGGGCTGGGGCGACGTCATCGACTTCCTCGCGGACGACCCGATGACGCGCTCCATCCTGCTGTACATGGAGTCCATCGGCGACGCGCGGGCCTTCCTCTCCGCCGCGCGCGAGGTGGCGCTCACCAAGCCCATCATCGTCATCAAGGCCGGGCGCACCGCGCAGGCCGCGCAGGCCGCCGCGTCCCATACGGGTACGCTGACGGGCAGCGACGAGGTGCTCAGCGCCGCCTTCCGCCGCACCGGCGTGCTGCGCGTGGACTCCATCGCCGACCTCTTCTACATGGCCGAAACGCTGGCCCGGCAGCCGCGTCCCGCGGGGCGCAGGCTGTCCATTCTCACCAACGCGGGCGGCCCTGGCGTGCTGGCCACGGACGCGCTGGTGGCGGGCGGCGGCGAATTGGCCGTGCTCGGCGAGGACACGCGCAAGGCGCTCGACGGCTTCCTGCCGCCGCAGTGGAGCCATGGCAACCCGGTGGACATCCTCGGCGACGCGGACCCGGAGCGGTACGCGAAGGCGCTGGAGGTGACGGCGAAGGACCCGAACAGCGACGGTCTGCTCGTCATCCTCGCGCCGCAGGACATGACGGAGCCCACGAAGACGGCGGACCGGCTCAAGGGCTACGCGAAGCTGCACGGCAAGCCGGTGATTGCGAGCTGGATGGGCGGCTCGGTGGTGGCCGCGGGCGAGCGCATCCTCAACGACGCGGGCATCCCCACCTTCGGCTATCCGGACACGGCGGCGCGCATCTTCAATTACATGTGGCGCTACACGTACAACCTCGCCGGGCTCTACGAGACGCCCACGCTGGCGGAGGAGTACCGCGGCGTCCGAGATATGGCGCGCCGTCAGGTGGACGAGGCTCGCGCGGCGGGGCGCACGCTGCTGACGGAGTACGAGTCCAAGCGGCTGCTGGCCGAGTACGGCATTCCCACGGTGGAGACGCGGCTGGCGCTCACGGAGGACGCCGCGGTGGCGGAGGCCGAGTCGCTGGGCTTCCCGGTGGTGGTGAAGCTGCACTCGCTGACGGTGAGCCACAAGTCGGACGTGGACGGCGTGCGGTTGGACCTGCGGGACGCGGACGCGGTGCGCGCGGCGTTCCGGGGCATTCGCGAGCGGCTGGCGGAGCTGGGGCAGCCGGGCGCGTTCGACGGCGTCACGGTGCAGCCGATGGTGAAGCTGGACGGGTACGAGCTCATCATCGGCAGCGGGCTGGACGCGCAGTTCGGGCCGGTGCTGCTGTTCGGCGCGGGCGGCACGTTGGTGGAGGTGTTCAAGGACCGCGCGCTGGGGCTGCCGCCGCTCAACACGACGCTGGCGCGGCGGATGATGGAGCAGACGCGCATCCACCAGGCGCTGAAGGGCGTGCGCGGGCGGAAGCCGGTCGACCTGGGGGCGCTGGAGCGGCTGATGGTGCGCTTCAGCCGGCTGGTGGTGGAGCAGCGCTTCGTGAAGGAGATCGACATCAACCCGCTGCTGGTGTCGCACGAGCGGCTGCTGGCGCTGGATGCGCGCGTGGTGCTGCACCCGCCCACGGTGACGGAGGCGGAGCTGCCTCGGCTGGCAATCGAGCCGTACCCGCAGCAGTACGTGGCGCCGTACCAGATGCCGAATGGCGAGGAGGTGCTGCTGCGGCCGATTCGCCCGGAGGACGAGCCACGGATGGCGGAGTTCCACCGGACGTTGTCGGAGCACACGGTTTTCCTCCGGTACGCGGGGCTGATGCACCTGAGCACGCGGGTGGCGCACGAGCGGCTGGCGCGCATCTGCTTCAACGACTACGCACGGGAGCTGGCGCTGGTGGCGGAGCGGAAGAGCGGGGAGATACTTGGGGTGGGGCGGCTGACGCGGCTGCGGGGGACGCAGGACGCGGAGTTCGCCATCCTCATCAGCGACCAGGTGCAGAAGCAGGGTCTGGGCACGGAGCTGCTGCGCCGGCTGGTGGACGTCGGGCGCGATTGGAGGATGCAGCGCATCGTCGCGGACATCCTCGCGGGCAACCGGCCCATGCAGACCATCAGCCGGAAGCTCGGCTTCGCCATCGTCCCCCACGAGGAGCTGGCGCCGGACATGGTCAAGGCGGTGAAGGTGCTCTGACCCGGCTACAGCTTCACGCCGTCCAGTTGCTCCAGCGCGGCGCGGATTGCGTCCTCGGTGGTGCCGAACTCCTTCGCGAGCTTCGGCGCGGAGAACGTCACGGCCGCAGTGGAGGGTGGGTACTTCGAGAAGGTGCTCACCACGACTCCAAGCTGGCCGGGCCATGGGAGCACAGCCAGTTCGCGACTCCTCCGCGCGGGGTCCAGAACCGTGAAGCAGGGCCACGAGGGAAAGCGAAGGGTGGAGGCGTCACAGCCGACGAAACGGCACCCTTCCAGCTGAGCACTCGTGAAGTCGCAGTCCTCGATGCCGCCGTCTTCGGAATCCGGCCAGCGCCCGAAGTCACAGCCGGTCAGCACGCCCGTGAATCGGCAGCCCCTCAACGAGACTCCTTCCCAGCTGAAGTGCTTGAGCCCCTTCTTCACCTCGATGGTGCAGTCGATGAGTCGCGTCCTGGCGATGGTCAGCGCGTTCGCTGGCACTCCGATGACGAGCGTGCAGTTCCGTAGGGTCAGATGATGACCGAGGTAGTAGTGCTCGATCTTGCTGGTCAGCTCGAGTCGCTGGTTCTCGAGTTCCGTATCGCGGAATTGAATCATGGTGTCGCGACTCGCCGAGGTCCTCAGAACGTAATCATCCGGAACAGGGTGCCCATCATGCGCTGGCCGTGCAGGGCGAGGTTGGAGTCAGTCCCGGAGAGAACTTCGTATCTGTACCCGGTTGAGGGATCAACCGCGTCGACTCCGGTCCGGCTCCACTGAAGTTGTGGAAACTGCCTCCTCAGTTCCCTCTCCACGAAACGGCCCCGGGATTGGCGTTCGAGGAGCCGCGCCAGCCACTGCTTGCCTTGCGCCAGGGCACGTTCAATGGCCGCCAGTTCATCCGCATCTGGACCTCGCGAGGTCCAGCGCTGGGCCGCGCGAACAGCGGCTGCTTGAAGCTCGTCACCGACGAGGTCGGGGGTCGGAACGTCCTTCAGCGACTTGTTGGCGGGCACATGCCAGCGCTGTCCCTCGATGACCACCTGCCGGTTTCCTCCCTGGTGTCGGATGACGGTGGTCGCCGCACGCGCTTCCGTGGTCGCCGCGCTCGCCTGACTCCCGGGGCTCTTCATCATCACGGCGAAGGTGCCTTCCGACGAGGCCGCCACCGCCTCCACCTCGGCCACCGCGAGCCGGATGCCGCCCTGCGCTTCCGCCTGCACCGCCGCCTGGGTGTAGCCGGGCAGCTTCGGCATCTTCTGCGCCAGCGGCTTCACCGCGCCGCCCAGCACCGCCGTGACCAGCATCACCAGCACGCGCGCGGTGTTCTCTCCCATCACCCGGCCAAAGTGCTCTCCGGCGGTGCTCAGTTGCTCGAAGGAGACGGCCCGGTTGGCGTCCTCCACCAGTCGCACCCAGCCCTGCATCAGGCTCCACAGCGTGTCCACGCCCAGCCAGGCCAGGAGGGTGACGGTCAGGGCCGCCGCGACGCCTTTGGACATCGGCTCGGGCAGCGCCCACAGCAGCAGGTACACCGTGGCCGTCCACACCAGCATGGACAGCACCGCGGACGGCTCCACCATGCCCCTCAGCGCGTGCTTCGTCTCGTCCAGCACCGCTCCCAGGGAGAGTGCCAACGCCAGTGCGTACCGGTCCTCGCCCCGTACCGTGGGGCCGTCCATGAGCAGGTGCAGGCAGTCACCACCGCCCTGCGTACGCTCGCACCAGCGCAAGTACTCTCGCGTCAACTCCGCCTCGGCCCTGGTAGCGGAACCGCGCACGTTCACGGGGGCCAGCCGGACGACACGCCCGGCACCTTCGTTTGCCGGGACTCCCTCGGCGTGCGACTCCTCGAATAGCCGCCGCGCCGCCTCCCGGGGATTCCCCACGGGTCGAGCACCACGGACCAGTGCTGTCACCGCTTCCGTGAAGTCGCCCTCATCCACCTCGACTGGCTCGGACGGGACGGTCCGAGGTGCGATGACGCTCAAGCCATACCGGGCCGTGAATGGCCCTCCCTCGGAATCATCCCAGGCCTGGCTCGGGCGCCGTGGCGTGCTGCTGCACGCTGTCAGCAGCATAAGGAGGATGGCGCCTACCTGACAGTGCGCCGTGCACTCCCTTCTCTGGTTTGAGGTCATGCGCCAATGGAGCACGCGAGGGACTCCTTGGACATGGGGCTGTGAAGGTGCCCTGAGGGGGAAACGCCGATCTTGGAACTCGACTGGTTTACGGACCAGTATCGGACTTTGGCTGGGTACGTTGGAGGTACTGGATGCGGTCCTTGCGGTCCCTCAAGTCCTTCGACGAGCTGACGGAGAAGCTCCGCATCATCGCGTTTATCGAGGAAGGACTCGATGATGCGAGGGCAGGGCGAGTGCACGCGCACGCCGACATCGTGGCGGAAATGAAGAAGCGCTACCGGAAGCCGGCGAGGCGCGGCTCGCCAAGCCCTCCCGGACGCCCCTGACGCATCGCGCCGCACCCAGCCGCCGTGCTCTCGTGCCCGCCGACGGAGCGACTTGTCCTGCTGGCCCTTGCGACCCATTGTTCCTCGGTACAAGGGGCCGGGTAGGACGGAGGTCCCTAACTTCCTGACAGCCGGGGGCAATCAGTGCCGCCTGGCACACACCATGTCAGAGACCTCGACCTCGCTTCATGGAGTCACGGTCCGCCGGGTACAAGCGCTGCGCGGACCCAACCTCTACGCGTACAAGCCCGTCCTCAAGGTGGTGATGGACATCGGCCCGCTCGAGGAGCGACCGAGCAACTCCTTCCCGGGCTTCGTCGAACGGCTCATGGGCTGGCTGCCCGGCCTTCATGAGCACGAGTGCAGCGTGGGCCGCCCCGGCGGTTTCCACCAGCGCCTGCTGCGCGGCACCTACCTCCCCCACATCGTCGAGCACGTCACACTCGCCCTGCAGAACCTCGTCGGGTTCGACGTGGGCTACGGCCGAGCCCGCGGCGCTGGCGAGCCCGGCGTCTACAACGTCGTCATCGCCTACGAGGAAGAAGAGCCCGCCCGCGCCGCCTTCGACATGGCGCTGCGCCTCGTCCTTGCCGGCATGTTCGACGAGCCCTTCGACTTCGCCGCCGAAATCGAGCGCCTGCACGAGGTGGCGGACGACTACCGCCTCGGCCCCAGCACCCGCGCGCTCGCGAATGCCGCCCGCCGCCGCAAGATTCCCGTGCGCCGCATCACCCCCACCGGCAGCCTCCTGCAGCTGGGGCAGGGCATCCACCAGAAGCGCATCCTCGCCTCCCAGACGTCCGACACCACCGCCATCGCCGTCGACATCTGCCAGGAGAAGCCCCTCACCAACCGCATGCTCCGCACCGTCGGCGTCCCCGTTCCCGAGGGCGAGACGGTCCGCTCGGCCGACGAGGCATGGCGCGTGGCCCAGGACCTGGGCCTGCCCGTCGTCCTCAAGCCCGAGGGCGGCAACCAGGGCAAGGGCGTCCTCGTCAACCTCCGCTCCGAGCGCGAGGTGCGCGACGCCTTCGAGGTGTCCAGCCAGTACGACAGCCGCGTGCTCGTGGAGCGCCACATCGAGGGCCTGGACTACCGGCTCCTCGTCGTCGGCGGGAAGATGGTCGCCGCCGCCCGGAGAGATCCGGCGCTCGTCGTCGGCGACGGCCACCACACCGTCGCGATGCTGGTGGACATCGTCAACCAGGACCCGCGCCGCCGCCCCGGCCACAGCGGCACCCTGAGCCGCATCAAGCTCGATGACGCCGCCAAGGTGGTGCTCGCGCAGCAGGGAATGACGACGGAGTCCGTGCCCGAGCCGGGCCAGGTCGTCCGCCTGCGCCAGAACTGCAACCTCTCCACCGGCGGCACCGCCACCGACGTGACGGACGACGTCCACCCGGAGAACGCGCGCCTCGCCGAGCTGGCCGCGCAGATTCTCGACCTGGACGTGGCCGGCATCGACATGCTCTGCCGCGACATCAGCCGGCCCATCGAGGAGCAGGCCGGCGCCATCGTCGAGGTCAACGCCGCCCCCGGCCTGCGCATGCACCTGGAGCCCGCGGTGGGCACGCCCCGCGACGTGGGCGCGGCCATCATCGACATGCTCTACCCGCCGGGCGCCCCCTCGCGCATCCCCCTGGTCGCCGTCACCGGCACCAACGGGAAGACGACGGTGACACGGCTCGTCGCCCACATGTTCGAGACCGCCCGCAGGGTCGTCGGCTTCACCTGCACGGACGGCACGTACATCGCCGGCAAGCGCATCATCCAGGGCGACTGCTCCGGCCCCCGCAGCGCACAGGCCGTGCTGCTCCACCCCAAGGTGGAGGCCGCCGTGCTGGAGGTCGCCCGCGGAGGCATCCTCCGCGAGGGCTTGGGCTTCGACTGGTGCAGCGTGGGCGTCGTCACGAACCTCAGCCCGGACCACCTGGGCCAGGGCGGCGTCAACACCCTGGAGGAGCTGGCCCGCGTGAAGCAGGTCGTCGTCGAGTCCGTCGCGGAGAGCGGCGCGGCCGTGCTCAACGCGGACGACCCGCACGTGGCCGAGATGGCCGCGGCGTCGCGCGGACGCGTCGTGTACTTCGGCCGGAGCGCGGACGGGCCCGTCATGGCCTCCCACCTCGCGGACGGCGGCGCGGGCGTCTTCGTGGAGGACGGCGCCGTCGTCACCGCGCGCGGCTCGCACCGGCAGCGGCTGGTGGACCTGGAGCGCGTGCCCCTCACGGCCGGCGGCACCATCCGCTTCCAGCTGGAGAACGTGCTCGCCGCCAGCGCCGCCGCCTGGGCCGCCGGCATCAACCCGGCGATGATTGCCCGCGCGCTCAACACCTTCCGCTCCGACCCGCTCATGACGCCGGGCCGCTTCAACATGATGAGCGTGGGCGGGCGCCAGATCATCGTGGACTACGGCCACAACACAGCCGCCATGCGGGCCCTCGCCGAGGCCCTGCCTCGCGACGGCTCGCGCAAGACGCTGATGGTGGTGGGCCTGCCGGGAGACCGGCGCGACGAGGACCTCCTCACGACGTTCCAGGCCGCGCTGCCCATGGCGGACGAGTACGTCGTCCACGACTTGAAGAACCTGCGGGGCCGCGCGAAGGACGAGGTGCCCCGCATGTTCATGAGCTGCGTGACGGACGGGCGCCCCTGCCACCTGGTCGAGGACCAGAGCGCGGGCGTGACGCGCGCCTTCCACCGCACGCAGCCCGGAGACCGCATCATCGTCATCGCCGACGAGGTGGATGAAGCGCTGGACCTGGTGAACGCGCTGGCGTGCGAGCACGACGAGGAGCTGTGCTCGACGCCCGTCTGGTCCGGAGGGGCGGTGGCAAGCGCGCCGTGATGACCCTGCTGCGCCACGGTGCGGTGTACGCCCCCGAGCCCCTCGGGGTGCGGTCCGTCCTGCTCGTGGGTGGGCAGGTGGCCCGCATCGGACTGGTGGACGAGGCGGCGGTGCGCGCCCTGGGCCTGCCCTACGAGGTCATCGACGTGGCCGGGGGACTCGTCATCCCCGGCTTCGTGGACCCGCATGAGCACTTCATCGGCGCGGGTGGGGAGAAGGGCTTCCGTACCCGCATGCCCGAGGTGTCCTTCGAGCAGCTCGCCCGCGCGGGCGTCACCACCGCCGTGGGCTGCCTGGGCACCGACGGCGTCACCCGCAGCCTGGAGGCGCTCGTCGGCAAGGCCCGTCAGCTCACGGAGGAGGGCATCACCGCCCTCGTCTACACCGGCGGCTTCCACATTCCGCCCCGCACGCTCACCGGCACCATCGAGGGCGACCTCGTCCTCATCGACCTCGTGGTCGGGGTGGGAGAGCTGGCCATCTCCGATGTGCGCTCCAGCCAGCCGCACCTGGACGAGCTGGCGCGCGTGGTGGCCTCCGCCACCGTGGGCGGCCGCATCTCCGGCAAGGCGGGCGTCACCCACTTCCACGCCGGCCCCGGGCGTGGCCGCCTGTCCCTGCTGCACGCGCTGCTGGACACCCACGAGGTGGACCCATCCTGCCTCTACATCACCCACGCCAACCGCACCCCGGAGCTGATGGACGACGCCATCGCCCTCGCGCACCGGGGCGCCTACGTGGACCTGGACACGGTGGACCCGCCGCTGGGCCCGTGGGTGCGCCAGTACCGGGAGCGGGGCGGGCCTCCCGCGCGGCTGACGATGTCCTCGGACGCGCACACGCCGGGCGCCCACCCCGGCCGCTTGAGGGAGGAGCTGGCGGCCCTCGTCCGCGATGAGCACCTGCCCCTGGAGGAGGTGCTGCCGTACTTCACGGCCAACCCGGCCTCGGCGCTGAGGCTGGGACGCAAGGGGCGGCTGGCCCCTGGCATGGATGCCGACGTGGTGGTGTTGGACGAGCGGACACTGGAGGTCGCCCACGTCTTCGCACGCGGCCGGGCGCTGGTGCGGGAGGGGCGACTCGTGTCCCGCGAGGGGTGAGGGATGAAGAAGAAGCGCAGGGGCGAGCTGCTCATCATCGGAGGCAACGAGAAGAAGAACCCCGCGGACGAGGAGCAGGCCGCCATCCTCCGCCACGTGGCCCGAGCGGCCACCGGCAACGGGCGCCTGGTCATCCTCACCGTGGCCAGCAGCGAGCCCGAGGAGATGGAGCGCGTCTACCGCGCCGCCTTCGCCCGCTTGGGCGTGAAGCACTTCGACTGCCTGGACATCCGCACGCGCGAGGAGGCCGTGGCGGGGAAGGGCATCGAGAAGCTGGATGGCGCGTCCGTGCTCTTCTTCACCGGCGGCGACCAGCTGCGCATCACCAGCCTCATGGGCGGCACGCCGGTGATGGACCACATCTTCGGGCTGCACGAGGCGGGCGCGGCGATTGTCGGCACGTCCGCCGGGGCGGCGGCCGCGGCGGAGACGATGCTCGGTTTCGGGGAGAGCAACGTGTCGCGCCTGACGCAGCTGACGCTGGCGCCGGGCCTGGGTCTGCTCAAGGGCGTCATCATCGACCAGCACTTCGCGGAGCGGGGCCGCTTCGGCCGGCTGATGGGCGCGGTGGCGCAGAACCCCCACAGCCTCGGCATCGGCATCGACGAGGACACCGCCATCCACGTGATGAATGACGAGGAGTTCACCGTGCTCGGCTCGGGCGCCGTCTACGTCTTCGACGCCACCGGCATGACGTACACCAGCCTGTCGGACCGGCACTCGGAGGGCATCCTCACCGTGCACGACACCAAGGTCCACATGCTGGGCCGGGGGGACCGCTTCAGCCTGGTGTCGCGCCGCCCCCTGCCTCACTGAGGGGCGGAGGCGGCGGAGTCCGCGGCCTGCGGCTTGCGGCCCAGGCGGCGCTCGGCGGCCTCGATCTGCTTCTCGATTTTCTTGGCGAACTGGTGCGTGGGCCGGCGCGTGCGCAGGTCGTAGTGGTCTCCCTGGCTGAGCACGTGGAGCCGGACGTTGAAGATGGAGAGCGTCCGAGAGGACTCCTCCTCGGCCACGTTGGTGTACGTCACGTCCTCCGCGTCCGCGACGTAGACGGCCCCGGAGCCGATGACGGTGAAGGACTCCTCGCGCTCGACGACGACGGCCGTGTCCTCGTCGATGCCCAGGCCAATGAAGCGCGGGTTCTGCGCCACCGCGCCCAGCAGGCGGCCGATGCGCCCACGCTCGGCGAAGTGCTGGTCGATGATGACGTCGCGCAGGAAGCCCAGCCCGGGGGCCATCTGCAGCGTCTCTCCAATCTTGTGGCTCTCGCGGCTGTTGCCCGTCACCAGCATGGTGTCGGACATGGCCGCCGCGCCCGCGGATGTCCCCGCCACCGTGCCACCCTGGCGATAGAACTCCTCCACCGCCGCGCACAGCCGCGTGCCCGCGAAGCGCGTGGTGATTTTCAATTGCCCGCCGCCGGTGAAGAAGAAGACGTCGGCCCCGTCGAGGATGTCGAGGGGCGGGTCGACCAGCAGGTCCGCGCGCTGTTCGATGTCGAGCCGGACGACGTCCTTGCACCCGATGTCCTGGAAGGTGCGCTGGTAGGT
Source organism: Pyxidicoccus fallax (assembly GCF_012933655.1). GTDB lineage: Bacteria > Myxococcota > Myxococcia > Myxococcales > Myxococcaceae > Myxococcus > Myxococcus fallax. The sequence continues at coordinate 45,120 of NZ_JABBJJ010000030.1, forward strand.
CTCCCACAGCTCCCCGGGCACGTCGCTCGCCACGGTGCAGACCACCACGCGGCCGCCCCGCGCGCAGCGGGCCACCTGGCGCAGGATGACGCGGTCCTTCTCCTTGTCCTCGTGGCCGCCGATGATGACGAGCCGTCCGGAGGCGGGCCGCCGCCGCTCCGAGGGGGCGTGCGGGCGCTCGGGAGGCGCTTCGCCGCGGTCACTCGAACGGACGACCTGGCTCTCGCGCAGCGCCACGTCCTGGATTCGCGGCCTTCCATTCCGCTTCGGTTTCGCCTTGGCAGCCTTCCGGGCCATGGGGCTCGCTGCTCCTTTCGCAGGTGGAGTTCGGAACTCCCACCAATCCCTCAAGGTGGAAGTCCGAAATCCACGACGCCACTGGCCCCAGGTACACCCGCTAGGGAAGCGTGTCGGCGAGGTCCGAGTGGATGTCGGCGCCCTCCTCGAGGTGCTCCTGCACGCTCCTGCGCAGCGTCATCAATTCCTGCCGGAGGGCCGTGTTCTGCACCTGCGGCATGAGCAGGGCATCTCCCGTCATCGCCGTGCGCGCGTGGGCCGCCACCTGCGAGCCCATCATCGCCAGGTCGAAGGTGTCGGCCGGGGCCGCCTCGAGCGTCTCCATCATCCTCTGGACCTCGTCCTGGAGCTGCTGGGACACGGCGCTGTCCTCGGGGACCAGCCCCTGGTCCTGGGCGAGCTGCTCCAGCCGCTGCTGGGCCTCGGTGTGCTCCGTCACCATGCGCGCGTTGAAGTCACGCACCTCCGCCGAGGTGGCCCGCTGCTGTCCGAGCTGGCCCAGCATCACCTCGCCCTCGTTGGCCACCACCAGCACCCGGACAATCTGCGCGTCACTGAGCGTCAGGTCCTGCACCTCGGGCGCGGCCTCCGGGGGCGGAGTGTCGCCGTTGTTGTCGTCGTCATCGCAGCCCGCCCCCAACACCAGCAGCGCACTCACCAACACCGCTCCCATCCACGACCGCTTCGTGTGCATGCCTCTCCTCCGTCAAAACGGTGTGGGGAGGTTGGTGCCACACAGCGCCAGTCGTTACTGGATGTGGAGGTAGGGGGAGTGTGGTGCCGCGGACTGCGCGACTGCCCACCGGAAGAGACCTGGCCGCGACAATGGCCTCCCCCCCCACCCGCACCCATTGGACCCAGGTGCAGCGTGGAGGAGGGGACACCCGGGCCCTCCTGGCGGCCAGGGTGGCGTCTTCCTTCACGCAGCGTGTGCCAGCAGGCGATTTTTCCCGGTGGGAGCGGGGGCGCCCGCCTAGAGTCTGGCCTGTGATGGCCACTTCCGAAACCCAAGCGCCGCTCGCCGCCCTGCTTCCCAAGCCGGGAGAGCCTCCCCTGGACGCGGATGAGACCCTCAACCGCTTCGTCGGCTACGTGGCGACGAATGGACTGAGCCTCTACCCGGCCCAGGAAGAAGCCATCCTGGAGCTGCTGGCCGGCAAGCATCTGTTCCTCAAGACGCCCACCGGCTCCGGCAAGTCGCTGGTGGCCACCGCCCTCCACTTCAAGGCCATGGCCGAGGGCAAGGTCTCCTACTACACCTGCCCCATCAAGGCCCTGGTGAACGAGAAGTTCTTCGCGCTCTGCGACGCCTTCGGCGCGGAGAACGTGGGCATGCTCACCGGCGACGCGAGCATCAACCGCAACGCGCGCATCATCGTCTGCACGGCGGAAATCCTCGCCAACCTGGCCCTGCGCGACGCGGGCGCCCGCGTGGACTACGTCGTCATGGACGAGTTCCACTACTACTCCGACAGGGAGCGCGGGGTGGCGTGGCAGCTGCCGCTCATCGCGATGCCGGACACGACGTTCCTCCTGATGTCCGCCACGCTCGGGCCCACGCACGTCATCGAGGAGAGCCTGCAGAAGCTCACCGGCCGCGAGGTGGCCACCGTGCGCAGCGACCAGCGCCCCGTGCCGCTGGACTTCGACTACCGCGAGACGCCGCTGCACGAGACGATTGAAGACCTCATCGCGCGCGGCAAGTACCCCATCTACCTCGTCAACTTCACCCAGCGCGCCGCCGCCGAGCAGGCGCAGAACCTGATGAGCGTGGACTTCTCCACCAAGGAGGAGAAGGAGTCCATCCGCCAGGAGCTGCTGGACGTGCCCTTCGACACGCCCTACGGCAAGGAGTTCCAGCGCTTCCTGCGCCACGGCGTCGGCATGCACCACGCGGGGCTGCTGCCCAAGTACCGGCTGCTGGTGGAGAAGCTGGCGCAGGGCGGCCACCTCAAGGTCATCAGCGGCACGGACACGCTGGGCGTGGGCGTCAACATCCCCATCCGCACCGTGCTCTTCACGCAGCTGTTCAAGTTCAACGGCGAGAAGCTGGCCACCCTGAGCGTGCGCGACTTCAAGCAGATCGCCGGCCGCGCGGGCCGCAAGGGCTTCGACACCCAGGGCAGCGTGGTGGCCCAGGCCCCCGAGTACGTCATCGAGAACATCAAGCAGGCCGCCAAGGAGGCCGCCGGCAAGAAGAAGGCGCCCAAGGCCAAGCCGCCGCAGAAGGGCTTCGTGCAGTACGACCGGAGCACCTTCGAGCGGCTCCAGAACGGCATGCCCGAGCCGCTGGAGTCCCGCTTCGCGGTGTCGCACGGCATGATTCTCAACCTGCTGCAGAGCGACCACGAGACGGAGGCGCGCGGCGGGTACCGGCGGTTGGTGAAGCTCATCCAGCAGTGCCATGACTCGGACTACCTGAAGCGCCGGCACCTGAAGGAGGCGGCGCGGGACTTCCGCACGCTGGTGGGCGCGGGCATCGTCGAGGTGGTGCGCGGGCAGAATGGCTCCGGCGCCCACGTGAAGGTGGCCGGCGAGCTGCAGCACGACTTCAGCCTCAACCACACGCTGTCGCTGTACCTGCTGGAGACGCTGGAGCTTTTGGACCCCACCACGGACACCTACGCGCTGGACGTGGTGACGCTGGTGGAGTCGATTCTGGAGAACCCGGACGTGGTGCTCTACGCGCAGCTCAACCAGCTCAAGGGCGAGAAGGTCAACGAGCTGAAGGCGCAGGGCGTGGAGTACGACGACCGGATGGAGGAGCTGGAGAAGCTGGAGTGGCCCAAGCCCAACCGCGACTTCATCTACGGCACCTTCAACAAGTTCGCGCAGAAGCACCCGTGGGTGGGCGAGGAGAACATCCGCCCCAAGTCGGTGGTGCGGGACATGTTCGAGCGCTTCATGTCCTTCCACGACTACGTGCGCGAGTACGGCCTGCAGCGCAGCGAGGGCGTGCTGCTGCGCTACGTGAATGACGTCTACAAGACGCTGGTGCAGACGGTGCCCGAGCGCTTCCGCACGGAGGAGGTGGAGGACTTCTGCGACCACCTGCGCGCCACGCTGCGGCAGGTGGACTCCAGCCTCCTGGACGAGTGGGAGCGGATGAAGAACCCGGACGCCGTCGTGGCCACGAAGCCGGTGGTGGAGCTCAAGCCGAAGGAGCTCACCGACGACCCGAAGGCCTTCGCCGCCCGCGTGCGCGAGGAGCTGCACCGGCTGCTCCGGGCGCTGGGACAGAAGCGCTACATGGACGCGCTGGCCATGCTGGACAACCCGCTGGGCGAGTGGACCGCGCCCAAGCTGGAGCAGGCCATGGTGCCGTACTTCGAGGAGCACAAGCTGGTGGTGCTCACGCCCCAGGCGCGCAAGCCGTCCAACACCTTCCTCAAGGAGTCGGGCACGCGGCTGTGGGAGGCCCAGCAGCGCATCATGGACCCCGAGGGACACGGGGACTGGATGCTCGACTGCGAGATCGACCTGCGCGACCGGAAGCTGGACGACGGCCCCATCCTCATCCTGCGGCGCATCGGACCGTAACCGCCGGGGGGCCCCCCCGCCCCCCAGCGGCACGGGGTCTCACGCGGCCTGCTTCGGCTGCGACGGCCCGGTGAGGTAACGGTGGAGCGCGTCCAGCTCGCTCTTGTAGTGGGTGTAGTAGCTGGTGGTCTCGAGCTTGCCGCTGAAGAAGCGCTCCCAGTCCTCCCGGCGGTTGGAGGACGGGGCGCGCGACAGCGAGAGGACGTTGACGAGGCGCCGGAAGTCCTTCTTCGGCCCGTCCTTCTCGGTGGGGAAGGCGTCCATCAACCCCAGCAACTCGGAGCCCTCGACGCCGTAGGCGGCCCCCAGTTGCGCGAGCTTCTCCATCTCCTTGGGATGCAGGCCGAGCAGCTCCGGAGCCTCCCGCGCGGCGCGCTGGATGTCCTGAGGTGACAGCTTCAGCTCCTTCGTGAGCGCCTTGAGCTTCTCCTCGTCCGCGTCCATCAGGTGGGAGAGCGCGGGCTCGGTGATACCGGCCGCCTGGAAGCTCTTCTTCATCTCCGCCTCCTTCTTGTCGGCATCCATCTTCTCGAACACGGCGGAGGTCACGGCGCCGCCGACGAGGAGGGCGCCGCCAACAATCTGCCCCCAGACCGGAACGGGCAGCACGGTGGCCGCGGCGAGGGTCATCCCGCCCAGGGCGGAGGCGCTGTCCGCGGCACCCTCCCAGATCTTCCCCTGGGTGAAGTTGTCGGCGGCTCCGATCATGTCGCCAATCGCCGACACCGCGTTGCCGACGCCGGAAAGGCGGCCGAGGACGGACGCGACGGAGCCCGTCGACTTGCCCAGCATCTGGAGCACCATCGTCCCGCTATCTCCGGTGACACTGAACGCTTCGCCGATGGTCTTCACCTGATCCTTGAGCTCGCTCTCGGTGAACTTGTGGCCGCCATTGACCACACCGACGAAAGAGAACGCGATTCCGAGCGCGCGGATGGGCTCGACGACTCCCGGAGCCCCACCCGCGAGCTCGCCGGAGCGCCGCATGAACTCCTGCCTCGCCGCCGCCGCCTCCTCCGCGCTCTGGCCGCTCGTGGACAGCTCCTTGAAGACATCCACCATCCCCTTCATCTCGGCCTGGGTGCAGCCGAACAGGGCATGGTTCTTCTCGAGCGTGCCAAGGAGCCGGTCCCTGGCCTCCGGGTCATCGGCCTTCGAGAGCACCAGGGAGCCCATGGCCTTGGTGGTGGCCGCGGTGAGCTTGGTGGAGAAGTCCGTGCCGAGCTTGCCGAGCTTCGCCGGGTCCTCGAGTTCCTCGAAGATGTTGGGCTGGCCCTCGGCCTGCTTCTCCAGTTCTCGCTGGAACAGCTGCTGGCCCGTCTCGGTGTTGGCGAAGTCGGGGAAGTGCTCCATGGCCGCCGTCGCCTCGTTGCCGAGGTGCCCCATCCAATTCGGCGACTGGCTGCCGGTGGCCTTGGCGTAACTTCCATAGACGGAACCGGGCGTCGTCAGGCATCCCTCGAGCTTCCGGGCCGCATCCTCGTACTCGCGATACGCGGGGGTGCGCTTCTGGTAGTCGAGGACGGCCTTCTTCTGCTGCTCCGAGGTGAGCGCGGGACTGAGACGACTGACGAACGCCGCGAGCTCCTCGTTGGCCTTGCCGACCGCCTTCTTCTTCTCCTCGAAGTTCTCCCGGGTCTTCCGGATGCCTTCGGCCAGCGAGTTGCCCACCTGCTGGGCCGCACCGGGCTTGCGCGCCGACTGGAGTTCGTGCGCGAGCGCCGTCCCCAGCTTCGCACCGCCGGGGGACTGCGCGAGCTCGGAGAACAGGGGCGACTGCCCCTTGAAGAGCCCCTGGGGCGGGCACGCGTTCGCCATCTCTTTGGCGAGCGTCTGGGTGAAGAACGTGCCGCCGATGGTGCCCGCCCGGGCCAGCGCGGTCAGCTGGGGCTTGCCGAGCTGCGGGGTGGTGTTCAGCGACTGCGCGGCCATCTGCTTCAGCTCGGGCCCGAGCTCCTGGACCAGGGCCTGCTGGTAGACCGGGTCCTTGTTGGCGTCGAGCAGCCCCACGAAGGTCTTCGCGCCCACGTCGTAGATGCAGCCCTGCTTCATGTCCTTGCGGACCTTCTCGGCGTCGGCGCGCGCGGCCTGCTTCGCCTCTTCCGGGGTCAGCTTCTTCGTCGCGACGCCGCTCCCCGCATCGGACTGCTGGGGCGAGTCCGCCACCATCATGGACTGGAGCTCGGGGGACACCTTCGCGCGCTCCAGCGCCTTCTGGCGCTCGGGGGAGCCGGGGGGCGCGTCGAGGATCTTCTTCGCCTGACCGGCCGGCAGCGAGCCCGCCTCCTCGTAGTGGGGCTGCTCCTTCAGGAACGCCTCCGTGGAGCCGTAGCTCTTCTTCGTGGCGGGGTCGTAGACCTTGGAGCCCTGGCGGACGACCACGTGGCCGGACTGGCCCTCTTCCCCGGCGCGCTTGTCCTTGAGGAACACGAGCTCCGAGCGGCCGCGGATTTCGGGCGACGCCAGGTCCACCCAGTCCTTGGCCTTGTCCAGGCAGTTCGCCTTGCCGTCCCGGGTGTTCTCGGTGAGCAGCGAGGTGGCGGGAGCCGCCTTCGGGTCGAGCTCGGGCCGCTTCGCGGGCGGGGCGCCGGCCTGGAAGCCGGAGCGGAACCGCTCCCCATCCTTGGGGGACTTCGCCTGCTCCGCCTGCCGCGCCTGCTCCGCCTGGCGGGCCTGTTCCGCCTGCCGCGCCTGCTCCGCCCGGCGGGCCTGCTCCGCCTTGCGGATGTTGACGGAGGGGTCGATACCAGGACCTTCAGGGACTCGCGTACCGGACATGGGGGCCTCGCTGGAAACGGGTTGTTCGACCCGTCAAGAGCGCCCCACTTCGTCGCCGTCCCAAAAAACCCTGAAGCCCCGTCGCGTGCCGGCTCAGGTCTCCGAGGCCGGAGCGGCCAGCTCGGCGGGGGCGGTCTCCGGCTCGGCCGGCGTCGCCTCCGCGACGTCCATGGCGCCCTGGGCGTCGGGCTCCAGCACCCACTGCCAGTCCTGCGTGGAGAGGACGACACGGTCCGTCTCGCAGCGGACCTCCAGCTCCGCGTCCTCGACGGTCCACGAGCCAATCCAGACCGTCGTCGTCCGGATGCACTCGGCCTCGCCGCACTCCTCCGTGTCCGCCACCCAGACCCGGCCCCCCGGCACGGCGGGGCAGGAGAGGGGCTCGGCGTAACGGAGCCGGGGCGAGTCCAGGGGCTCCTCGGTGTCACCCGGGAAGAACGTATCCGGGTCCACGAGGCGGCCCATCTCGTCCGGGGCCCCTTCCGTGTACGCGTCCTCCACGTCGGCGCGAGCGTCCGTGGGCAGCTCCTCCAGCTCCATGGCTCCGGCCAGCGGCGCGGCCAGCCAGCCACACAGCAACGTCACCTTCCCCCACCGTGTCGTCCACATGTCTCGGCTCCTCGCCGCGGACTCGTGCGCGGCTCACGGGCGGGGTGTTGTGCAAGGCATGGACCGGGCCTCCGTGTGGCTCCGGAGCCACGGGGCCGGGGGCCTGGGCCCACCGAGTGTCCGGCACCGGGCGGATGCCGTGAGCGTCCGAAAGGTGTGTGTGGCCCCGGAGACGCGGTGTGCGCGGGTCGGGGCCATGACCCGATGCCAGGAGTCGCTCGTGGATGACGGGGCGACCGGCACGGAGCAGCCAGCCCGTGCGGTCCCACCGTCCGCTGCCGGTCGAATGTCCTGTGAATGACCGGGCCGAAGACGCGGTGCGGCGTTACGGTTGAAGGCGTATGGCTCGAACACGCGCTCTGGATCAGCCCCTCCGTCGTGACGTCCGCCTGCTCGGCAGGCTTCTGGGGGAGGTACTCGTCGAGCAGGAGGGACAGGACCTCTTCGACCTGGAGGAAGAGGTCCGGCGCCTGTCCATCCAGCGGCGGCGTGGGCCGGTGGCGGGGCGGCGGGCCGCCGCGGCGCAGCTCGCGGACATCCTCCAGCGACTGCCCCTGGAGCGCGCCGAGCCCGTGCTGCGCGCCTTCGCCGTCTACTTCCAGCTCGTCAACCTCGCGGAGCAGCACCACCGCATCCGCCGCGCGCGCACCCACGCGGGCTCCGCGTCCGCCCGGCCCCAGCGCGGCTCCATGGAGTCGACGCTGCTGTCGCTCAAGGCGGCCGGCGTGCCACCGGAGCGCGTGCGCGAGGCGCTGCGCCACATGCGCGTGACGCTGACGCTCACCGCGCACCCCACGCAGGCCGTGCGCCGCACGCTGCTGGAGAAGCTCTACCGCATGGCGAGCCTCCTGGAGGAGAGGGATCGCTGCGCGCTGACGCCCCGCGAGTCCGCCGAGAACCTGGAGTCCCTCCGCGAGGAGATCACCACCCTGTGGCAGACGGACGAGCTGCGCCGCGAGCGCCCCACGGTGGGCGACGAGGTGAAGAACGCCCTCTGGTACGTGGAGGAGGTGCTCGCCGAGCAGCTCTCCCTCACCCCGGAGATGCTGGACTGGGCCTTCGAGCGCGCCTATGGCGAGCCCCTCGGGAAGGTGGGCACGCCGGTGCGCATCCACTCCTGGGTGGGCGGGGACATGGACGGCAACCCGCTGGTGACGCCCGAGGTGTTCGCGGACACGCTGCGCGCGCACCGCGCCCGCGGCCTGCGGAGGCTGCTGCATGACCTGGAGGCGCTGGGTGGAAGGCTCTCCCAGTCCGCGCGGCATGCGAAGCCGTCCCCGGCGCTGGAGGCGTCCCTGGCCCGCGACGCGGCGGAGCTTCCCGAGGCGCAGCGCCGCCTGGCCCCGCGCACCATCGGCGAGCCGTGGCGCCGCAAGCTGCGCTTCATGGAGGAGCGGCTGCAGCGCGCCCTCGACTACGTGACGGCGCAGCGGGCCGGTGAGACGCGCGAGATGCCGGCCGGGGCCTACCGCACGCCCGAGGCGCTGCTGGAGGACCTGGACCTGCTGGCCAACGCGCTGGTGGACGCGAAGGGCGCGCGCGCCGGGCTGCGGCGGCTGCGCTGGGTGCGCGAGCGGGTGTGCGCGCTGGGCCTGTCCCTGGCCGAGCTGGAGGCCCGCGTGCCCGCGGAGGACGCGGTGAGCGCGGCGGCCTCGCTCGACGGCGGGCCTCCGCCGACGGAAGGAGGCACGCGGCTGTTGGCGGTGCTGGCGCGGCTGAAGGAGGCCCAGGCGGAGTCGGGCGAGCCCGCATGCCGCACCCTCATCCTGAGCATGGCCAGCACGGCGGAGGACGTGCTCGCGGCCTTCCAGTGCGTGAAGCACGCGGGCCTGTGGGACGAGAAGCGCGGCTGCGCCACGGTGGACGTGGTGCCCCTGTTCGAGCAGCTCGGGGCGCTGGACTCGGGGCCGGACGTGCTGCGCGCGCTCTTCGCCCACCCGGAGTACCGCCGGCACCTGAACGCGCGAGGCGCGCAGGAGGTGATGGTGGGCTACAGCGACTCCGGCAAGGAGGTGGGCCTCTTGGCGGCGAGCGCCGCGCTCCAGCGCGCGCAGGTGGCGCTCACGGAGGTGTGCCGCGAGGCCGGGGTGCCGCTGCGCCTGTTCCACGGCCGCGGCGAGTCCGTGGCGCGAGGCGGAGGCCCCGCGCAGGAGGCCATCCTCGCGCTGCCCCCGGGCGCGGTGGCGGGCGGCTACAAGGCCACGGAGCAGGGCGAGGCGCTGGACCACAAGTACGCGCGCCCGGAGCTGGCGCGGCGCACGCTGGAGCTCATCCTCGGCGGCGTGCTGCTGCACACGCTGGACGCGCAGCCGCGCCCGCCGCCGGAGGCCGAGGCCACCTTCCGCGCCGTGTTCGACACGCTGGCGGAGACGGGACGGCGCGAGTACCGCGGGCTCGTCTGGGAGGACCCGCGCTTCCTGGAGCTGTTCACCGCGGCGACGCCGGTGGAGGAAATCGGGGCGCTGCCCATTGGCTCGCGCCCGAGCAAGCGCAAGGCGGGGGGACTGGAGACGCTGCGCGCGATTCCCTGGGTCTTCGCCTGGACGCAGAACCGCGCCATCCTCCCCGGCTGGTACGGGGTGGGCTCCGCGCTGGAGGCGTACTCGCGCGAGCCAGGCGGGGCGGAGATGCTGAAGCGGATGTACAAGGAGTGGCCCTTCTTCCGCGTCGTCATCGACAACGTCACCATGGTGCTGGCCAAGACGGACCTGGCCATCGCCGGCCGCTACGCGAAGCTGGCGCCCGTCTCCACGCGGCCCCTGTGGCGCCGCATCCAGGAGGAGCACCGGCGCACGCGCAAGCAGGTGAAGGCGCTCACCGGAGAACTGAAGCTCCTGGACCACAACCCGCAGCTGCAGCGCAGCATCTCGCTGCGCAACCCCTACGTGGACCCGATGTCCTTCCTCCAGGTGGAGCTGCTCAAGCGCAAGCGCGAGGGCCAGGCCGAGTGCGACCGGCCGCTGCTGCTCACGCTCAACGGAATCGCTGCGGGCATGCGCAACACGGGGTAGTGAAGCGCGCACGGCGGGCCGTTAGGAGAATGGAATGCCCAGGGACACGTTCAGCGTGGTGGAGATCAACCCGAAGCACGGCTTCGCGCTCTTGCGCCCGGACGGCGGCGCGGGCCCCTTCCACGCGCCGCTCTACCCGGACGAGGAGTCCGGAGAGCCGCGGATGCAGCTGCGCGTGGGAGACCGTGTGACGGGCTTGCGGCGCGGCCAGTCCGTCTCCGACGTGAAGTGGCAGTCGCGCGCGCAGCCCCCGTCGGACCTGGTGGAGCGGATGGGCGAGCTGCTCGCGAAGCTGGAGCGGTGGGAGCTGCGCATCCCCGCCACCGCCTTCGACCTGGCCGAGCACCACTGGCGCGACAGCCGCGAGGACCCGCTCCACCTGGAGCTGCTCTCGCAATTGCCCACCTTCTTCGAGTGGGACGTCGACCACCCCTACGAGGACGCCGGGCTGCTGGAGCGGCTGCAGGCCGCGATGCAGCCGTACCTGCCGGGCTTCCAGGTGCAGCCCGTCCAGGGACGCCCCGCCTTCATCCTGACGCCCGGTGACGTGGAGGTGGCGGCGGGGGAGGGGAGCTGGGAGTCGCCCGACATCACCTTCGCCCCGCTGATTCATCAGGTGAACGCGCGGCTGGAGGCGGCGAGCGCTCCGGTGCGCTGGGTGCCCACCGAGGACGACTGGGTGCTGGCGCCGCCGGGGCTCGCCGAGCTGCTCGTGCTGCACGGCGTGCTGGGCCCGCGCCCGGCGGCGTGACACGCGGGGCCTACAGCTCGCCCCGCTCGCGCAGCATGCGCACCACCTCGGTGGACATCACCCGGTGGCCCTCGGCGCTGGGGTGGATGCCGTCCACCACCAGCCCCTCGAGGAAGAGGTGCGGGTTGTCCGGCCGGCGCGTCACCGCCTCCAGGTCGATGAGGTCCGTGCCGGTGGCGCCCTGGCGCAGCCACTCGTTGAACGCCAGCCGCTGCTGCTTCACCACCGTGTAGGGGCTGTGGTTCGACTTCTCCTTGGGCAGCAGCGTGCTCACCCACACCCGGCAGAAGGGCCGCAGCCGCTCCACCAGGCGCAGCATCCGCGATTGAATCTGCCCCAGCGCGCCGTCGTTGCCCAGGTCATTGGTGCCCAGCAGCACGAGGCAGTCGGTGATGCCCCGCAGCGTGAGCACCTCGCCGTCCAGCAGCTCCAGCGCGTCGAAGAAGCCCTGGCCGCTGACGCCCGCGTTCACCACCGGCACGCCGAGCTGCGCCTCCACCAGCGCCGGCCACGCGTTGCGGGTGTCGTTCTTCATGTCGATGTAGCCCTCGGTGATGCTGTCCCCGAGCGCCACGAAGGCCCGCGTCGGGAAGCCCTCCACGTCCACCGTGGCCACGCCCACGGCGCGCTCGAAGGGCTGGCCTCCGAGGACCTCGGGCACCGCCGAGTGCGTCCCGGTGCGCGCGTAGCTGCCCGGGAAGGCGTCGATGGCGCTCACCGCCAGCGCGCCCCGCGCCTCGAAGCTGATGGCCAGGTCGTCGCGGAAGGACACCGGGAAGTCCACCGGGTCCGACGTCACCAGCGTGCGCGCCCCCGTGGAGAAGCCGTCCTTCCCGCCGAAGGTGAGCGGCACCGGCATGGAGGCCAGCGCCCCATCGGTGCCCGCCTTCGCCACCGTGGCCCGCTGCACCGTCAGGTTCCCGTCCCCCGAGCGGAACGTGACGCGGATGCGCCCGCCCTCGCGCGCCACCGGCACGCGCATGCGGAACGTCACCGTGCTCCCCACGCTGTGGGACCAGCGCAGCGCCTGGTGGAAGCCGGGCTGGAAGATGGCGTCCGGCTTCGTCGGTGGAGGCGGCGGGGGCGGCGGCGTGGGCCGCACCCGGCGTTCATCGTTCAACACCAGCGCCGGAGCCACCTCCAGCGGCGCATCCGGGGCGCTGGCCTCCACCGACGCGGGCGCGCTCGCCTCCGGAGCAGGTGCCTCCTCCAGGAGTGCCTCGCCGGTGCTGTCCGCACACGCCAGCAGCACACTCCCCGCGCACACCACCACCCCGAGCCACGCTCGCCACACTCGCATCCGTTCCCCCTTCCCGGCGCTTGAGGATGCGCACCCGGGGGCCGCGTGACGAGTCGGTCGCGGCGCGAGCATGCACTCCCGCGAGAGCGCCTGCCCGGCTGCCGGCCATGCGACGAAGGGCAACACTTTTCCATCGCGTGCCCACGGATTCTCCAGGCACGCGCCGGCACGACCGTGACGGTGGCGCGCGCGACTTCCTCAGGGCCTCGCGGGCCCGACGCTGACGAAGCGCGTCGTCCGCCTCAGAGATTGAAGCCCACGTTTCCGACGGAGATGCTCGGCCCGAAGATGAAGGACCAATTGCTGGAGGGGACGACGGGGTCCAGGTTCGGGTCGCCGCCCGTCCTGCGCTTGATGTCGCCCCGGAACTCGTAGGCCACCCAGGCGTTGGCCCCCACCGCGGCCCCCGGGCCGATGGGCACGCGCAGGCCCAGCCCCGTGACGACCGCCACCGTGGGCGGGAACTGGATGTCGCCCGACTGCGGCACGAGCCCCAGCCCCATCAGCCCCAGCTCGATGCCCAGGAGCCGCTCCTGCCCCTCGTTGTTGAGCAGGGCCAGCCGGGACAGGACGCCGAAGTTGATGGCGAGCTGCCCCGTGGGCACCGTGGCGCGGTAGAGGCCGGCGGGGATGGCCGCCGTCGCGTACAGCCGGAAGAGGCCGCCCTGGATGGTGGCCGTCCACTGCGCGGAGGGCAGGCCCGTGCGGTCCGTCGTGGCCAGCGCGTAGCGCGCCTCGTCCGCCACGTGGGACACCTGGACGAGGATGCGGTCGTACTGCCCCAGGTTCCCCGGCACGGGGATGACGCGCTCGTCCCCCTTGGGGCGCAGGAACATCCGCTGGTCCACGCCGCTCTCCCCGCGCGTGGAGCCATCCGGCCGGGTAACGCTGACGCGCAGGTGCACCTCCTGGTTGCCCTCCTCGGGCATCAGGCGCTCGCGGTGCACGATGACGCGGCACGTGTTGCGCATCTCGTAGGAGAGCCGGTGCGGCCGGCTCGGCGCCAGGCTCACGTCCTTCCCGTCCTTGTCCGCGCAGACGAACTCGAACAGCGTGTCCACGCGGGCGGGCACGCTGGCCTCGCGCACCAGCCGCTGGACGCGCTCGTCGACGAGCGCCAGGTCCGCGGTGGCCAGCTCCCCCGGCAGCGTCGGCAGCTGGTAGCCGAAGCGCAGCGCCACGAAGCCCCCCGCAGCGGCCTCGCCCTGGATGAGGGTGGTGGATTCCTTCGGGGTGACGCCGTACGCGCCCGGGAGCGCGTGGAGCACGAAGCGTCCCAGGCCCGCCGCGGACGCCACGTGCACCTCCGCGGGGCGGTTGGTGGGCACGAAGTCGATGGGGCCGTGGCCGGGCAGCTCCAGCACCGCGCGGGGGACGGGCAGGGGCGTCGTCTTCGCCGTCTCCGAGGCCACCACCGTCCCCTCGTGCCGCGACGTCAGCGCGGTGATGGTGACCTGCTGGTCGGGGGTGCCGCCCGTGCGCAGCAGCACGTGGGTGCCCTCGGCCGTCTTCAGCACGCGCTCCACGCGGGCGCGCTGGTTGTTGACCGTCCAGATGAGGGTGCGCGAGTCATGCGCGCAGATGGGGTCCAGCCGCACCACCAGCGCCGAGTCCTCGGCCCCGCGCAGCACCGTGCCCTCCACGGCCGTCAGCGGGCAGGCCAGCACGGGCAGCGTCGCGGAGACGGTCTGCTCCAGCGCGTCACCCCGGGCGAACAGCACGCGGGGCGTCAGCCGCAGCCGCAGGGAGATGGTGGCGTCCACGCCGGGCACGTTGCGCACGTAGACGACGCCGTCCCCCACCTCGCAGCGCGCCAGCCCGCACTCCGCGCTGGCAATCGCCTCCGAGTGGCTGACGGACACGGAGCCCGGCCCCTTCGACACGTCGACGCCGTTGGAGAGCACCAGCGGCTGGGTGAGGATGACGCGGCCGGGACGCAGGCGCATGGCCTCCGCGTCCACCACGTTGCCGTTGGCGTCGTAGGTGGTGACGTCCGGGCCCCTCCGGCCGTGGGGCGGAATCCAGAAGAGCACCGCGTCCGTGGGCAGGCCCTGCGCCACCGGCACGGCGCAGTCCACCGGCCCCTTGCCCGTGGAGGGCGTCAGGCAGACGTCCTGTCCCTCCGGGGGACCTCGCGGGGCCTCGCCGCGCGGCGTGCCGGCCCAGGCGATGGCCACGTTGAGGAGGTTCGTCCCCCGCAGCTCCACGCGCCCGTCGTCCGGGTAGAAGGTGGTGGCCGCCGCGTCGATGCGGGGCAGGGGGCCGGTGGCAATCACCATCACCGTGGCCTCGCTCTCGGCGCACCGGCCAGGGCTCTCGGCCACCGTCAGCTCCATCACCCGGTCGCCATCGTCCGCCTTCGCGGGCGGCTGGAGGGAGCGCCCGTCGGCCCCCAGCGTCCAGCCGCCGCGCACCGGCCCGCAGATGACGCCCTTCGGGATGACCTCGACGGGCCGGCCGCCCTCGGGGACCTGGACGACGGGGACGGCGGAGGCGAGCCCCGAGAGCATCGACACGACGAGGAAGAGGGGGCGTGCGGCGTGCATGGCCCCCTTCCCAAACCGGAGGAGCCCGCCACGGTCAAGCACCGTGTACGGGCATTCCGGGCTCCCTCCGATACGGGCATTCCGGGCTCCCTCCGAAGAGGGAGGGCCGCCTCAGGAAGGCACGCAGGCACCCACGCCAGGGTTGTTGCCCACCGTACGGCAGGTGCCGGTGGCGCACGCGGGCGTCCCTCCGGGGCGGCACAGCGGGCGGCACGTCAGCCCGCCGCCCGTGTCCACGCAGGCGCTGCCCGGCGTGCACTGGTTGCTGAAGTCACACGCCTCGCCCTCGCGCCGGGTGCCCGTGCCCGCGCACACCGGGCCGGACGTGGACGGGTAGCAGCTCAGCGGCGCCGTGCAGTCCTCGCCGAAGGGGTCGCACTGCCGCGACGGCGGGCCGCACACCAGCGGCAGCTCCGCCGTGCCCTCCAGCCGGAGCACCGTGTTGCACTCGCCCTGCTCCCCGCACTCGGACGTGGCGTGGCACAGCCGCCGGCAGAAGAAGCCCGTGCCGCCGTCCACCGGCTCGTCCTTGCAGAACAGGCCCTGCTGGCACGTGTCGTAGGTGAGGCCACCGTCATTGGCCGCCAGCGTGCACGGCGCGCCCTCCTCCGCGGTGCCCGCCTCCACGCACCGGCGCTGCGTGGCGCCGCCCTGGCCCACGTAGGTGCACCGCTGCCCCTGGGGGCAGTCCTGCCGGACGACATCGCACTCCGCCGCGAAGCACCGGCTGCCCGTGCCGCCGTCCTCCAGGTCCGCGAAGTGACAGCTCTGCCCCGAGGGGCAGCCCTCCTGTCGCGCCACGTTGCAGGCGAAGTCCGTGCCCGGCC
>NZ_JABBJJ010000310.1 GCF_012933655.1 Pyxidicoccus fallax
CTCCCACCCCCGGGCCGCCACCCTCGCTGGAGGAATCATTCCTCCACGGCGACCCTTCTACCGGAGGGGGCTGACATGCCAGGGAGGATGGGGCCCACGCCCGGTGAGGACCTGGCAGGTCCTCCGGCTTCATGCACTTCGTTCCCCGCCACCGAGGACCGAGGGCAGGTCGTCCGGCTGAACCCCCTTCGTTCCAGCCATCGGAGCAGAGGGCAGGTCATCCATCCGCGTGCACTTCGTTCCAGCCATCGGGGCCGAGGAAAGGGCCTGACAGGAGCGCGCGGGTTCGGATGTCACGCGGTGCTCTGGGACGCAGCCCTGACAGCAACGGGTGCTGCGCAGGGGCAGCTCGCTCCACGCTCACGACGAGGGAGGAAACCTCCGAGGCAAGAGCGATTCGTGCCCTGAATGAGTGCGCGTCCTCTCGGACGTGGACGGAGCTTCCCCGAACGCGACGTGCTCGCGGCGGCTTGACCCGAACGCAAGGCATCGCTACCTTGTCTGCATTCTCTCGACGTGGCGCCGCAGCGCCTCTCGCGTGACCTCCTCTTCAGGTTGAGCTGAACCTCCCGGCGCCGCCCTCGCATGGCAGCTCGTCGTGAGCGGCTCGCGTCCCTTCATCTCTTCCGCGCTCGCGAGGCCATGAGGGTCTCGCTCGGCTTCGTGCGTCCTTCCGTCGAGGGACGGCGTGCGAGGCTTCACCCGTCCCGCGGGGCATCAGCCACCCCGCGGGCTCGTCGTGCCCTGGCTGTTCCGATGTATCGATGTCAGTCGTGTCAGAAGTCCGTCGGCCCGCGTGTTTCCTGTCACCGCGTCACCGTGGCCACGCGCATCACCGAGTTCCCCTTCCGCCCCAGCACCCAGCGCTACGGCCATGACGGGCGGACGAAGTGGAAGGACGACCCGGGCGGTACGGGCCCGCAGATTGTCCGTGAGCTGCGCGTGTGCGCCACCTGCGTCACCGCGCGCCAGCAGGGGCGTCCCATGATGGCGCACTGAGCTGGAGCGGGCCCACTTCCCAGTGTGGAAGTGGGCCCCGCGGCCTTCAGGGCGAGGCGGGCGCGAGCACCTCGCGCGGGTCACCGGCGAAGGGCCCGATTGGCGGGTCCCAGTGCCCCATCATGCAGTTCTCCTGGAGGTAGAACTCATTGCTCGCGAGTACGTAGAAGACAGTGACCTCGTGCGAGGTCCCGTGGAACGGCCCCCGCTGCCTGTAGCCGCGCGCGTACGCCTCGCCCCGCTGCTGCATCTCCAACACGTTGGCGGAAGAGCCCTCCTGGTCGAGCGCGCGACGCGGCAGGCGGGAGAAGTCGAGCTTCGCGGGCCAGCCCTCCTCCGGCGACCGCTTCGCGCGGGCACAGGCGCCCGACAGCAGCAGCAGCGCGACGGCACCGAGGCAACGGAGGGAGGAGGGCATGGCCATGAGGCGCTCCTGTCTGCCTTAGCGGCAGGGGTAGTTGCTCCGGGTGCACGTCACGCCACCGTTATAGGCGTCGTTGAAGTGCGTGTAGAACGCGTCATACATCGGATGCACCGAGCCGGACTCGGGCGCCATCTTGACGAAGATTTCCTCGTTCTCGCCGAGCGCGTCCTGGGACCAGTTCTGCGAGCCGGTGTACACGCGGTACGCGTAGCTGGTGCCGTACTTGCCGTAGACGAGGAAGAACTTGTCGTGGACCTTGTCGCGGCGGCGGATGGCGACGCCCGCGTCGAGCAGCTCGTTGTAGACGGACTGGGCCATGTCGATGCCGTCGGTGGCGTTGCCGCTCACCACCATCCACACCGCGCAGCCGCCGGCCTTCATGCGCTTCACCTGGGCGAGCAGCTCGGGGCGCCCGGTGGTGACGAAGGACATGCCGATGCGGACGCGGCAGTTGGCATCCGGCGTGACGTCGTTGAGGCGGGTGACGATGGTGTCCGTCTGGCCGGGACCCTCGGGCGAGGCGTACGCGTCCGCGGGGTTGGCCTGGTAGTAGCCGCGGCCGCTGGCCGAGTCGTAGTAGTCGTTGTTGGCGTAGTGACGCCGGTTGTACATGTCCGAGAAGTTGGCGTTCAGGCCGTCGTACAGCGTGGCGGCGTCGTACACGGTCATCGTGTTGTTGAACGCGTCGGTGCCGCTCGCGTAGGTGAGGTTCGCCGAGCCGAACCAGGACACGTACGGGCGCAGCACGCCGCTCGGGTCCTTCGTCTGGCTGAACGTGAACAGCTTGGTGTGCATGTTCCCGTCGGCGCTGGTGCTGATGCAGCCATCACCGCCGTTGGAGTTGGTGCAGAAGCGGTGGTTGGCAATCTGCCGGATGGTGTTCACCGCCGGGTCCGTGGAGGGCGCGTTCTTTCCGTCCAGGACGAGGTACACCGTGACGCCGCGCGTGTTCTGCGCCGCGAGCAGCGCGTCCGCGACGCCGTCGATGCTGAGCGAGTGGATGGCGCCACGGATGGTGCCGCCGGCGGGCGTGTCGTTGATGAGGCGCTTCAATTCGTCGGTGATGGTGTAGTCCCGTCCGGCGAACGCGGGCGGGTTGTTGAAGTGCGCCCAGACGAGCTTCCCGCCGAGCGTCGCGGACGCGGAGCGGATGGCGGACTGCGTGGTGCCCACCTCCGTGTCGGCGTCGGAGGGCTCGGAGGGCGGCGGCTCGCCGCAGCTGATGAGGGCCCCAGTGCAGAGGGCCACGGTGAGTCGTCGCGTCGAACGCATGGTGCTCTCCCCTGGCTCATCACCGCCGTGCTACGGGATGAAGCGCGGAATCGTGGAAAGCCCGTTAAAGCATGTGATGAACCGGCACGACACGCACCGGGTGTGCACCGGGCCCGCGGCTCCGTACGCTTCGGGGTGTCATGGGTACCCAGACGCTTTCATTCACCGCCGTTGACGCGAGGCCTCCCACGCGGTCCGAGCTGCCCTCGGGGCGGCTTCGCGCGTGGCTGGCCATGGGATTTCTGGGGCTGCTCGCGTGCGAGTCCCTGGCTCGAGTGGGCGCGAACGACTGGTTGCTCACGCGGGCCGGGGGCGGGCTGCCGCCGCACGCGGACTCCGAGCGCTATGAGTCGCTCGCCCTCATGCTGGCGCTTCCGGCATTGCTGGGCGTGGTCGGTGGAGCCATCGCCTTCATCGGCTGGCTGTACCAGGTCGAGAGGAACGCGAACGTCCTGGGGCCAGGCCAGGAGGAGCCCCGGCGCTGGTTCTTCCCGCTGTTCAACCTCATCAAGCCCTACCACGCGGTGCGGGACGTCGTAGCGGACGTGAAGGAGGCGCTCCAGGGTCGCCGGCTGCTCGTGGCGTGGGGGACGGGCGTGCTCCTCCAGTTCGTCCTCAACCGCGCCGCGGAGCTGCTGTGGCTGGTGGGGACGAGGACCCCGTCCTCTTCCCCCTGGGGGTGCTCACCACCATCGTCGCCGAGCTGCTCTCCGTGGCGGCCGCGGTGCTGGGCATCCGCATCATCCGCGAGGTCCAGCGCCAGCTCGACTCGCGCAGGGCCGGGGCCACCCACGCCACCTGAGCCTCGACGGCTCCGGCCCACGGCCCCGCGCGTTCGACGAGGACGTCACTGCGCCGTGGCGCCCCCGTCGATGACGAACTCCGCGCCCGTCATCAGCTTCGACTCGTCCGAGGCGAGGTAGACGACGGCGTACGCGATGTCGTCCGGCTCACCGAGGCGGCCCAGGGGAATGGAGCGCGTCATCGCCGCACGGGCCCGGGCGGGGTCGCTGCTGGCGTTGGCCAGCGCGGTCACCATGTCCGTCTCGATGAAGGTGGGGTGGATGGAGTTGCAGCGGATGCCGTAGCCCTTGGACGCGCAGTGCAGCGCCACGGACTTGGTGAGCATCCGCACCGCGCCCTTGGCGGAGCCGTACGCGACGATGGTGGGCACGCCCATCAGCCCCGCCACCGAGGACACGTTGATGATGGAGCCCTTCGCTCCACACTGGCGCATGGCGCGGATGCCGTGCTGACAGCCCAGGAACACGCCGTCCAGGTTGACGGCGTGCACGAGGCGCCACTCCTCCAGCGAGAGCGACTCGATGTCCTTGGGGATGCCCATGCCGGCGTTGTTGACCAGCACGTCCAGCCGGCCGAAGTGCGCCAGCGTGCGCTCCATGGCGTGGGCCCAGTCGGCCTCCTTCGTCACGTCGAGCGGAACGAACAGGCCCGCGCCCTCGCCCAGGGACGCGGCCAGCTCCTGGCCCTCCTTCTCGCGACCCTTGCGGTCCGTCACCACCACCTTCGCGCCCTCGCGCGCCAGCATCCGCGCCGCCGCGCTGCCCAGTCCGCCCGCGGCGCCCGTCACCAGCGCCACCTTGCCTTCCACGCGCTTCATCGCTCAGACCTTTCCGTTGGGGGTGAGGAGCACCTTGCCACCGCGGCCGCCTTCCATGGCGCGAGCCAGCGCGTCCTGGATGTTCTCCAGCGGGAAGGTGGCCTCCACCGGCGCCTTCAGGGTGCCATCGGCAATCAGCCCCGCGAGCCGGGCGAAGAGCGCGCGCTGCTCCTCGCGCGGCGTGCGCTTCATCCACAGCACCAGCCAGAAGCCGCGCAGGGTGATGTCCTTGAAGATGGTGGCCGCCGTGGACAGCTTGGGCGCCTTGCCGCTCATGCCGCCGTAGTTCACCACCACGCCGCCCGTGGCGAGCGAGTCTCCCAGGCGCATCGTGGCGTCTCCGGCCACGGCGTCCAGGGCCAGCCGCACCTTCGCGCCGCCCGTCACCTCGCGCACGCGCTCGGGCAGCGTGTCCGAGTCCACCACCACCGCGTCCGCGCCCAGCGCCGTCAGCTCCGCCGCCAGCTCCTCGCGGCGCACCACGTTGACCGTCTTGTACCCGGCCAGCTTCGCCAGCGAGATGACGTAGCGCCCCACCGCCGAGTTGGCCGCGTTCTGCAGCACCCAATCGCCCGGCTGCAGGGTGACGTACTGCCGCAGCATGATGTCCGCGGTGGGCGGGTTGATGAACATCATCGACGCCTGCTGCACATCGGTGCCCGGCGGCAGCGGCACCAGCCCCTCGGCGGGGGTGTTGAGGTGCGTGCGCCACGTGCCCGAGCCCAGGGGCAGGAACACCAGGTCTCCCTCGCGCACGGCGCTGGAGTCCTTCACCTCCACCACCCGGCCCACGCCCTCGTTGCCGGGAATGGCGGGCAGCTTCGGGAGCTGACCGTACTGGCCGGAGAGGGTGAGCACGTCGGAGGGGTTGATGGGGCTGGCCAGCACTTCGATGCGCGCCTCACCCGGCTTCAGCGGCGCGTCGGGCTCCTCCACCACCTCCACCACCTTCAACGGCTGTCCGAAGGACGAGAACCGCACTGCTTTCATGGGTCGCTCCACGTCGGTGCGAAAGTACGGGTCGCACCCTAGCGGCCTGATGCCCGCGTGCCGAGCGTGCAGGCAGGCCGTTTCGCGCGCCGCACCCCACCTCCTGGGGCGGTGTGGGACAGCGCGGGATGTCCACCCGAGGACGGGGAGGGCAGGCAGGTGACGCTCCCGGACAGTCCGCCCTCGCCAGCGCCGATCTGACTGCCCACCTTGATTTCAGGTCCAACGGGCGGGCGGGGACGGCGAGGAGGCGACGGTGAGCAACGCGCACGGGGAGGTGACCCTGGGCCAGCCGGTTGGGGCCGTGGTGCCCCCGCTGCCCGGGGCGTTGCGACGGCGGATGGCGGGACTCTTGCGTCCCGTCTTCGCGCTGGCGGGGCTGGGCATGCTGGCGCTGCTGGTGCGCAAGGCGGGCGCGCGCGAGCTGGGCGCGGTGCTGGCCGAGGCCGCGGCGTGGCTGCCGTGGGTGGTGCTGCTGGAGCTGGGCCGCCAGTGCATGGACGCGCTGGCCACGCGCTTCTCCTACGGCGCCGCCGCCGAGCAGGTGCCACTGCGGGTGCTGGCGCGCGCGCAGCTCATCGGCACCGCCGTGTCCAGCATGGCCCCCGCGGGCCGCGCGGCGGCGGAGGCCACCAAGGCGGCCTTCCTCATGCCGTACATGGGCGGCGGCACGGCCACGGCGGCGGCGGCCACCTCTCAGTCGGCCTCGCTGGCGGCGGGAGGCTTCATCTCGTTTCCGTGCGCGCTGGCGTCGTAC
The DNA here is from genome assembly GCF_012933655.1 of Pyxidicoccus fallax. Lineage (GTDB taxonomy): Bacteria > Myxococcota > Myxococcia > Myxococcales > Myxococcaceae > Myxococcus > Myxococcus fallax. The sequence continues at coordinate 6,064 of NZ_JABBJJ010000310.1, forward strand.
CTCCTGACGGGCATGTCCCTCTTCACGGTGGCCATGCTGGCGCATGGAGTGGTGCTGGTGGCGCTGTCGGCGGGGGTGCGCGCGTGCATGCGCGCGAGGGGGCCGGGAGCGTGGCTCGCGCGCCGCTGCCGCCGCTGGTCCTCGCACGCGGAGCAGTTCCAGGCCACCGCGCGGTGTGGCTCGCTGGTGCCGGGACGCCCCACGCTGGCCTTCCTGGGCAGCCGGGTGCTGCAGGTGGGGCAGTACGCCGTGCTGACGCACGCGGTGGGCATCGACACGTCGGTGGTGCAGGCCCTCTTCTCGCAGGGCCTCTACCTGTGCGCGCTGGCGGTGGGCTCGCTGGTGCCGGGGCAGGTGGGGGTGAGCGACGGCGCCTTCGCGCTGGCCGCGGGGGTGCTGGACACCACGGCCGCGCGCGCCATGTCGGTGGCGCTGCTGGGGCACGTGGTGCAGCTGCTCTTCGTCGTGGCGGGCGCGCTCACGCCGCTGGTGTGGCGGCTGCCCGCGGCTCGGCCCGCCGCACCCGCACCGGGGTGCCGCTGAAGGCGGCATTGCCGCTGAGCGCGTCCAGGGCCCGGTCGTCCGTGAGGTCGTTGATGCTGGTGCCCGCGTGCTCGGTGGCCACCTTCATCCGGATGCCCTTGCGCCCGTGCCCGTAGCCGTGCGGCAGGCTCACCACGCCGGGCATCACGTCATCCGTCACGGTGACGGGCACGGTGACTTCGCCCACGCGCGAGGTGACGGTGGCGTCCACGCCCTCGGCGAGCCCCAGCCGCGCCGCGTCCTCCGGGTGCACCATCAGCGTGCAGCGCGGCTTGCCCTTCAGCAGCGAGGGCACGTTGTGCATCCAGGAGTTGTTGTCGCGCAGGTGGCGCCGGCCGATGAGCAGCAGCTCGCCGTCGCGCACCTCGGGGGCACCCTCGGGGAAGCGCTCGCGCAGCCGCTTCATGTCCGCCACCAGCGGCTCCGGGGCGAGGTGGATGCGCCGGTCCTTCGTCTGGAAGCGCTTCAGGAGGCAGGGCTTCAGCGCGCCCAGGTCCACGCCGTGGGGGGACTCGCGCAGCTTCTTCAGGGACAGGCCCTGCTTCAGCGGGTGGAAGCGGGTGCCATGGGGCCCCAGCCGCAGGCCCACGTCGAGCAGCCGCTCGGGGCCCAGCCGCGACAGCGCCTGGTACTTCAGCGTGGCGCGCACGGACGGGCGGCCCCGGCGCAGCGCCTCCAGCCGGTGCTGGAGCGCCAGGGCAATCTGCCAGTCGTGGCGCGCGTCCGGCCCGGGCTCGAAGAGGGGAGGCGAGTACTTCGCCGTGTTGCGCACGGCCAGCGCGTGGAAGACGAGGTCGTAGTGGCTGCGCTCCAGCGGCGAGACGGGCGGGAGGATGTAGTGGGCGTGGCGCGTCGTCTCGTTGAGGTACGGGTCGATGCTCACCATGAAGTCCAGCTCGCCCAGCGCCCGCTCCAGCTGCGAGCCGTTGGGCGTGGACAGCACGGGATTGCCGGCCACGGTGAGGAGGGCGCGGATGCGGCCCTCGCCCGGGGTGAGGATTTCCTCGGCGAGCACGGCGGAGGGCAGCTCACCGCCGAACTCGGGCAGCCCGCGCACGCGGCTCTTCCAGCGGCCGAAGCTGCCGGGGCCCACGCCCATGGCCCGGGGGCCACCGATGATGTCGAAGGCGGGCTGGGTGAACATGGCGCCGCCCTCGCGGTCCAGGTTGCCCGTCACCGCGTTGAGGACGTTGATGAGCCACTGGCAGAGCGAGCCGAAGGGCTGCGTGGACAGGCCCATGCGGCCGTAGCAGACGGCCGCCTCGGCGGCGAGGAAGTCCCGGGCGAGGCCGCGCAGCACGTCCGCGGGCACGCCGGTGTGCGGGGCCACGCGCTCGGGCGTGAAGTCGCGGGCCAGCTCGCGCACCGTGTCCAGGCCGTGCAGGTGCGCGGAGAGATGGCTCGCGCGGGGCGTGTTCTCCACCACGGCCACGTGCAAGAGGGCGAGCAGCGCGAGCGCGTCCGTGCCGGGGCGGATGAAGACGTGCGTGTCGGCGATGCGGGCCGTCTCGGTGCGGCGCGGGTCGACGACGACGACGCGGCCGCCGCGCTGCTGGATGGCGCGCAGGCGGGCGCGCACGTCCGGAGCCGTCATCAGGCTGCCATTGGAGGCCACGGGGTTGGCGCCCATCACCAGCATGTACCGGGTGCGGTCGATGTCGGGGATGGGCACCAGCAACTGGTGGCCGAACATGAAGTGCGCGGCGAACTGGTGCGGGAGCTGGTCCACCGAGGTGGCGGAGAAGCGGTTGCGCGAGCGCAGCGCCCGCACCAGCCCGGGCCCGAACATCAGGGCGCCCAGGTTGTGCACGTTGGGGTTGCCCAGGTACGCGCCCACCGCGTCCTTCCCGTGCTGCTTCTGGATGGCGTGCAGGCGGCGGGCGACGTCGTCCAGCGCCTCGTCCCAGGAGACCTGCTCCCAGCCCGTCGCCGTGCGCCGCATCGGATGGCGCAGCCGGTCCGGGTCCTTGTGCAGGTCCTCCAGCGCCAGCGCCTTGGGACAGATGTGGCCGCGGCTGAACGGGTCCTCCTCGTCGCCGCGGATGGAGGTGATGCGGTCTCCCTCCAGCTCGATGCGCAGGCCGCACATGGCCTCGCAGAGATTGCAGGTACGGAAGTGGACCCGGGACGCGGCGGAGGCGCTCATGCGCGGACTCTATAACGCTCTCCGTCGACGCCACGCACCCGGAGTCTCAGGCATTCCTGAATCACTGCGCGATTCCAGCCCCGCTGCGCTGGCAGGCGCGCTTGGGAGCATCCAGGCGGCGTTGGATGGCCTTGTGACGGCCGTCGGTGATGCGTTGCGTTGCCATTGGCGCGTCGCGTTGGCGATGTCTGAAGTTGGCTGCGCAACGGATGGGTGGCTGGTTGCCCTCCTCCGGGGCAGGGGCGTGACAGACGCCTGACAGAGAATGGGCAGGCTCCGCGGTTAGAGGGTTCTACATGTTCCTGCACGCGCTCGGTCACTTCCATCCGCCCACCGTCCTGACGAATGCATTCTTCGAGGAGCTGGGCCTCGAGACGAATGACGCCTGGATCATGGAGCGCGTGGGCATCCGCACGCGACACACGGTGCTGCCGCTGGACTACCTGCGCGAGACGCGCAACCGCGACGTGCGCGCGGCGCAGGAGGCGGCGCAGTTCAGCAACGCGGAGACGGGGCGGCGGGCGGCGCTGATGGCGCTGGAGCGCGCGGGGCTGAAGCCGTCGGACATTGGAATGGTGGTGGCGGGCGGGTGCAGCCCGGACGAGTGCATTCCGGCCGAGTCCAACCGGGTGGCGGCGCTCTTGGGCATCGACGCGCCGGCGGTGGACCTGCAGAGCGCCTGCTCCTCGTTCTGCATGCAGCTGCACTTCCTCACGGGCATGCGCCCGGAGCGGCTGCCGGAGTTCGTGCTGGTGGTGAACATGGAGAACTCCACGCGCGTGGTGGACTACACGGACCGCTCCAGCGCGGTGCTGTGGGGTGACGGCGCGTCGGCGGCCATCCTGTCCCCGCGCGTGCCGGGGCGCTGGCGCATCACCGAGACGCTGCTCGCCGGAGACCCGGCGGGAGCGGACAAGGTGCGCGTGCCCCGGGTGGGGCACTTCACCCAGCAGGGCGGCGAGGTGCAGAAGTTCGCCATCCGCCGCGCGGGCGAGACGTTCCAGGAGCTGCGCTCGCGCTACCTGGCGAGCCACCCGGGGAAGGGACAGGCGGACGTCACCTTCATCGGGCACCAGGCGAACCTCCGGATGCTGGAGTCCGTGCAGCGGCGCTGCGAGGTGCCCGACGCGCGGCACCGGTACAACGTGCACGTCCGCGGCAACACGGGCGCGGCCGGAGCGCCGGGCGTGCTGAGCGAGCACTGGGATGACCCGTCGGTGGGTGACGCGGTCGTCCTGAGCGTCGTCGGCAGCGGCCTCACGTGGGCCGGAGCGCTGCTCGAGCGCACGCTGCCCAGGCTGTAGGGCTTTCCTTTTTGCAGTGCGGTTCCCGCCTGGCGGGGCAGGGGCGCGGGTGTGCGACCATCGCGGAGTGCGAGGCCGGCCATGGCAATCCGCCACGGCCACTCCCTCCCGGGACGGTCCCTCCGTTGGAAAAGGACAGCAGCACGAGACTTGCAGGGGACGTCCCTTCAGCAGAGGGGGCGCACATGCGGTTCCGTGTCTCGCTTGCAATCATTGCCACCGGGTTGATGCTCGTCGGGGTGCCCTTCGCCCTGGTCCGCCATGCGGATGTCCTGGGGCGTCGAGCAGGGGCCTCGACGGGGGAGGTCCTGCCGTTGACCCTGGTGCGCGGGGATGCCGAGCTGCCGCGGAACCTCGAATATGTGCGGCTCGACAGCCGCGCCCTCGACGGAAATCTGTTGGGCGACTCGCCGACGCGGGAGCTGTGCGTGCTGCTTCCGCCGTCGTACTTCAGCGCTCCGGAGCGCAGGTATCCCGTCGTGTACCTGCTCCACGGCCTGGGGCCGCGGGAGCACGGGCACCTGGGGGGAGTGGCCGTGCAGCGTGCCGCGTTCCACCGGATGGCGTCGGGCGAGCTGCCCGAGCTGATTCTCGTCGCGGTGGATGGGACGACATCGCTGGGGGGCAGCTACTACACGCGCTCTCCCACCATTGGTGACTTCGAGACGTACGTGGTGCGTGAAATCGTGGATGCCGTGGACGCACGGTACCGGACGCGGGCCGAGACGAAGTGGCGTGCCATCGCCGGCTTCTCGATGGGCGGACACGGCGCCATCAAGCTGGCCATGAAGTATCCGGGCGTGTTCGCGAGCGTCGGCCTCATGAGCCCGAGCCCGCTGGCGCTGGAGCCTCGCCGGACGCTTTACCAGAACGCGCTGGCGGGCAAGCCGGTGGCGCGGGACGTCGAGGAGCTCAAGGCGCTGTACCCGTTCGAGGAAGCCTGGACGACGGCGTCCATCTACGCCAAGGCCGCCGCGTTCTCTCCGGACCGAGGGCGGCCTCCGCTCTTCCTCGAGCTGCCGTTCCAGAGTGGACGCGACGACGACCCCGTGTGGCGGCGCTGGCTGGAGGAGGAGCCGCTCACGCTGCTCTCCCGGCACCACACCGCGCTGCGCACGCTGGACACGCTGTACATGGACCGGGGCAGCCAGGAGACCATCCTCGGCGCGGAGGCGTTCGAACGCGCGCTCGACACCTACGGCATCCCCTTCCGGCGGGACGTGTTCGAGGGCGGGCACGCGGACGACTTCCAGGAGCGGCACCTGCGCATGTTGCGGCACCTGGCGATGCGCTGGACCCCCGGCGTGTGAGGCGTGCGCAGGCGGCGCGCCTGGACCTCAGCCTTGAACCCCGATGTGGTAGTTGAAGATCGTGGGCCCGGACGCCCCGAACACGATGGGGGAAATCTTGAGGTCCCACACGCCGCCGGTGCTGCCCGAGGACGCAACCTCGAACCGGTAGCTTCCGTCCGGGTACAGGGTGCTGAACTCGTAGTCCGACTGGAGGCCCCTGAAGTAGGTGGCGAGCCTGTCGAAGTCCGACCGGCTGAGCGTGAGCCGATCCGTGTCGGGGAAATTCGGATCGCTGAAGCCCATGTCCATCCGGTTCTTCGCGGCCACGAGGCACTGCCGCAACTGCATCTGAGCCCGTTCGTACGGCGTCATGCGTTCACCCCTGCGGTAAAATACCTTCTCAGTCATAGCACAAGACGGATGACGCGCAGGAGGGGGCCCCCCGGGAGCCGGAAGAGACCCGCGAGGTCGGGATGTCGCCCGCTGGCTTCTTGGATAGGGATTGCAGATGCATTCTGAAAACACCTGCCACCCGGCGCATTGACAGTTGCGCCTGGGAATCCACGACAGCGGCCAGATTGCCGGTGCGAACGCCAGCCCCAGATTCCGGCCGCACCAGGTGAGCGCTTCGTCCGCGAGGAGCACTCCAGCGACTGGTGGACCGAGACCGATTGGACCTTCCTGCCCTTGCGCGGGGACGCGTCGAGCTCGTCGATGATGGCAACATCCGGAGTCGCTACACCTACCACCCGAGTGGCCGGCTGGCGCGCGAGGTGCGTGGCGGGCCGTGCGCGCGCACCCGGCCATCCTCGAGGAGTACGAGGTGCGGCGCTACCAGCGCGTGGGCGCCGTGGAGCCGTGACCGGGGTGCGTCAGTAGACCGCGAGCTCGTCGGAGATGCCGGGTTTCTTGCAGCCCGCCTGGAGACACACGCCCACCGCCGCGCGCACCTGACCCAGCTTCAGCTTCAGCGCCAGCGGTGAGAACTCGAGCAACGTCTCGGCGTGCCTGCACCGCACGCCAATGAGCACCTCCTCGCCGTAGACGCCATGCGTGTAGCCTCCGAGCTGTACGTGTCTCCGCTTCCCGAGTCCCTGCTGCTCGAGGAACTCCCGGTACCGCGGCAACACGAACTCGGCGGGCCTCAGTTGCTTCGCCTCGTACACGTCCGGGTAGTCCGTGAAGCCCTCGGGTCTGGGCGCGTTCCGTGGCGCACGCGGCTCCACGGTGAGCCGGACGTGCTCCTCCGTGGGTTCCTCCTCCGCGCACGCATCGCACTCGTAGATGCGCACCGTCCGGGCGCCGTGCGCCTCGGTGAGCGGTGGAATGGGCAGCTCCACCTTGGGGCGCAGCGTCGCGCCGCACGCCTCGCAGCGTAGGGTTGGCTTCGTCGCGCGCTTCGGCTTCAGCTCCCAGGCGGGCCGGGGCTTCAGTCCATAGGGAGGCACGGCCTCGCGCGCCACCTGGATGCGCTTGCGAAGCGCGGCGGGCAGGCCCGCCTCCACCAGCTCCTCGAGCGCCCCGCGGACCTCCGCCTCGCTCCAGGGGCGCAGCTCGGGAACCGCGGAGGGCACGACACACCAGTCCATCAGCTGCCGCGCGAAGGTCGCGAAGCCCGGGTACTTCGTGTCCGCGTCCGGCCGGGTGCCCAGCCGGAGCGCCTCGCCCAGGCACTCCACCCGCGGACGTTTCCCGAGCTGCTTCGAGACCTCACACCACCGCGCGAGGGCTGACAGCGAGCACTCGGCCTCCTGCCGCGCATCCTCCAACGACTGGCGCAGCAGTTGGCGGCGCTGTTGTTCGGGCACCCGGTCCGGAGCAATCCGGCTGAGTGCCTTCATCACCGGCGTCAGCTCCATCGCCGACAGGCCGAGCTGCTTGCGCCAGGACTTCGACGTGAGGATGACCGGCACCGCCAGGGCGGTCGTGCAGGGATACAGGTCCCCCGGCGAGAGCCCCAGCGCCCGGGCCGCCGCGGACCACTTCAGGTCGGAGCCGTCCGCCTCGCGGGACAGCGCCACCAGCGTGTCGGCATGCTCGCGCCCGAGCCGCTCCAGCACCGGCCTCGCGCTCGCGTCCGCGAACTCCAGGATGTTCGTCTGCCAGGAGCGGAAGTCCCGCGTCTGGCTGACGGGATAGCGCTCCGGCCAGCCCCGCGCCTCCTCCAGGAGGCGCTTCCGGCGCTCCTGCCGCGGGTCAGGAGGAGGCGGCGCGGTGGCCTCACGCAGCTGGCGCTGGATGAATCGATAGTCCGCCTGCACCTCGCGCGCGTCGGGCGGGAAGTCGACGAGCTTCCGCCTTCGCGAGCTCCAGACGCGGCAGGCGCCGACATCACCCTGGAGTGGGAAGACCGCCAGCTCCGCGTGGGCGCCCTTGTTGCCGGCCGACACCACGAGCGCTTCGACCTCCGCCGTCACCACCGCGAGCGTCTCCGCATCGGCGGTGCCGCGAACCTCGACCAGGTCGCCATACGCGGCACCGCTCACCTCGAAGCCCGGGCGCGCGGAGAGCGCCTCCAGCGCGGCGGCCACCGTCCGCTTGCCGCCCGTGGCCGCCGGAAGGTTCATGCGCCGCCACGAGGACACATGGCCCGCCTTCATGAAGTTGAGCCGCGCTCCTATGCCTTGCAGGGGATTCGCCATGGAGGCGGCTGTCAAAACAGAAGGTCGGAACCGGAGCAACCCGGGCCGGCCTTGCCACACGAGCCATGAGGTGCGCCGAGCAGGTTTCGACGCACGCAATGACAGCAATGACACGTCTGTTTTGAGCAGACCTCCGCCTGCAAGCCATTGAGACAACCGGCGGGGAGGGCGCCGCGCTTCGCGTTCCGCCGGGGTGCTCGGGAGACCCTCCGCGTTGGATCAGCCACGTCTCGCTACAGGCCTGTCCAACCCCGTGTGATCCACGCCCGCTGATCCCCTCTGAAGTGACGAGTCACACTCATGTTCTCCTCTGTAGACGCCTGATCCGGAACAACTCCGAGAGCGTGAGAATCGACACTCGAAGCAGGACCCGAGGGGTAGACGGTTTCCAGATCGCGACACAGATCGCAGAGCTCTGGATCACCGACACGTCTCTGTCGTAGTGGTGTCACGCGATCAGATCACGAACCCGGCATCCGATGTTTCTGATCAGGGTGCAACAGGGCGCGGCAGGCATGAGTGGTGCGTGAACGGGTGTCCCACGCACCGAGACACAAGGACACGGACACCGACGAGCACCGGACGCACGCAACGAGCTCGACGCTTCGAGCGTCGGATCATTGGGAGGCAGTAACCGTGGGCGGCTTGGATTGGGTGCAGGTCGACGTCGGCTTTCCCCTGAGTCTTTCCGTGGTGGGAGCCGCGCGTCTTCTGGGCATGGATCGCCGAGCGTTCCTCGGCGCCATCGTGGAGCTACAGATCTGGGCCGTGCAGGCCCTGCCCTCCGGACGCTTCGAACCCTTCGCCGCGTCCGCCGGACGTCCGCGGGACGCGTCCGCGGATGAGGCGATCTGGTGTGAAGCGGTCGAAGGCGCCGTCCGCTGGACAGGCACTCCCGGGGCGTTCTGGGAAACGCTGATCCGCACCGGCATCCTCGTCCGCGAAGGCGACAGCGTGCGGCTCACGCTGTGCGATCGCTACGTGCAAGTCCTCGAAAAGAGGAGGAAAGAAGCCGAGCGCA
>NZ_JABBJJ010000311.1 GCF_012933655.1 Pyxidicoccus fallax
GTGGTGCTGGTGGGGGCGGCGGGCATCCTGGAGCGGGTGGACTGGACGACGGTGTGGCGCAACGAGCTGACGCTGCTCGGCTCCTATGTCTACGGCCCGGAGAGCTTCCGGGGTGAGCGCCGGCACACCTTCGACCTGGTGCTGGAGCTGCTCGCCCGGAAGGAAGGCCCGGACTGTTCCGTTCTCGTCACGCACACCTTCCCCCTCTCTCGCTACCAGGAGGCGATTGAGGCGAATCTCGCGCGTGCGAAGTTCCAATCCGTCAAGACGGTCTTCGACCTGACCCGGTGGTGAATCCATGAGCTCGAGCCCTGCGTTTCGTCCCCTCCCCTCCCTGGCTGGCGCGCGCGCCGAGTCCGTGCCGGGGGTGAAGTTGCAGAAGCTGCGCCGCGCGGCGTTGGATGCACGCGAGGCCTTCGTCAGGGAAGGCCCGGTGGCGGCGGTGGCCACGTGCGACCTCGTCACCTTCCCGTACCCGGCGCAGTTCGCCTTCAGCGGCGCGGCGCTGTCCCCGGCGCCGTACGTGATGATGACCAACCGGATGCAGGTGGTGCAGTTCGTGGACCGCGAGGGCGAGCGGCGCACGCTGCTGTTCAACCCCTCCGACTACGAGAAGGGCGTGGCGGCGCCCTTCTACCGCGCGCTGCGCGAGCGCTACGGCGCGTTCGTCTCCGACAAGGTGATGTCCACGCGCCACGGCACGGTGCAGAGCCACCTGGCGTCGCTGGGGCTGACGCCCGCGGACGTGGACTACATCGCCTTCGACCACCTGCACATCCAGGACCTGCGCGGCTGGCTGGGCGGTGACGGCATGCAGGCGTACTTCCCCCGGGCGAAGCTGCTGGTGCAGCGCGCCGAGTGGGAGATGGTGAAGGACCTGCACCCCATGCAGACAGTGTGGTTCGTGCCGGGCGGGGCGGAGGTGCCGCGCGAGCGCGTGGTGCTGCTGGACGGGGACGTGTGGCTGGGCCAGGGCGCGGCCCTCCTCAGCACGCCGGGGCACACGCAGGGCAACATGTCGCTGGCGGTGGCCACCTCGCGCGAGGTCTTCGTGGTCAGCGAGAATGGCGTGGCCACCGAGTGCTACACGCCACTGCAGTCCGCCATCCCCGGCGTGCGCCGCCACGCGGAGCACATGGGCTGGGAGGTGGTGCTCAACGGCAACACGCGCGAGGACTCGCTGGACCAGTACTCGTCCATGGTGGTGGAGAAGCTGTTCGCCGGCACGTCCGCGGTGGAGGGCGCGTTCGTCAACTTCCACCCGTCCTCGCAGCTGACCACGCACGTGCTGGCGCCGGCCCTGTCGCCCACCATCGTCCTGCCGGCGCCCAACTTCGGCGACGTGCGCCCCACGCCCTCGGCCCGGCGCGCGGCGTAGCGCCGGCGCCGGTCCCCGAGGCTCAGCGCGTCCGCTCGCCGCAGGAGCGCGTCGGGCGGACCGGCACGGACCACAGCCGCTGGTCCGCCGTGCCCTCGTTGGCGATGAAGAAGACCTCCCAGCCCGAGCGCACGAAGTGGCTCGGGTTCGAGGACGCCGTCCCCGGCGCGATGTCCCGCAGCGGCTTCGTGTCCCAGAAGTGGCCACCACTGGACCACGGCTCGCGTCCGCTGGCGGGAGTGGCCGCGGAGAAGAACACCTGGCCGCTGTCGGCCGAGAGCTGCTCGGGGGCACCGCTGCCCTCGCCTGGGACCAGGTCCCTCACCATCCACGTGCCCCAGGGCGTTCCATCGCTGCGCCACAGCTCGCGGCCATGGCCCCCGTCATCCGCCGCGAAGTACAGCACGCCCTTCGTGGTCGCGAACTGGGGCGTACTCTCCAGCAGGGAGAACGCGCTCTTGGGCCCCGGGTTGATGTCGCGCACCAGCCGCGTGCCCCGCACCGTGCCGTCGCTGGTCCAGAGCTCGGCGCCATGGAGCGGGTCCCCCGGAGTGAACCCTTCTCCCCCCGCGACGAAGAACACCGAGTCTTCCATCGCCGTGAGGTAGGCCGCGGGCTCGCCCGGGAAGTGCCGCAGCCACGTCGCCGTTTCCGGCGTGCTCCGCGTCACCCACAGGTCCGCCTCGTCCGTGCCCGCGTCCGCCGTGAAGAAGAGCTGCCGACCCGCGGCCTCCAGCTCGAGGATGGTGCCGAAACCCATCGTGAAGAGCGGGAACGTCCGTCCCTGCTTGTCCACCCGCCAGAGCACCGGCGGCCGGTCCCAGCGAGAGGTCACCAGCGACAGACCGTCGTCCCACGCGGTCAGGTGCTCGATGTTCACCCAGTCTTCCCCGGGCGCGAAGTCACGCACCAGCACCGTGCCCCGCGCCGTGCCATTCGAGCGCCACAGCTCGCGGCCAAGCTCCCGGGTGATGGCCGTGAAGTAGAGCGTGTCGCCCACGACGGTGAGCTGCTCCGGCACCGAGCCGCCCCTTCCGGCGAAGATGTCCTTCACGAGCTCCGTGCGCTTCGCCGTGCCATCGGTGCGCCACAGCTCCGGCCCGTGCTCTCCGTCATCCGCGACGAAGTACACCCACCGGCCCAGCACCGTCAGAGAGCGCGGATGCGAGCCGCCGCTTCGCGGATTCACGTCCTTCACCAGGGCGGCCACGCCCGACTCCGTGGCGCTCCACAGCTCCTCGCCATGCTCCAGATCCGACGCCCGGAAGAACAGCCGCCCGTTGCCGTGCACCGGCGCCGGGAATGTCCCTCCCGTGTTCACCCGCCCCGGTGGAATCCCGAGCACCTGGGACGCGACGTCGTCGCAGACCTCCCACTCCCCGGCGACCAGCTCCTCCTCCTGGACGGCCCGCTCCTCCTCGCCCACCCCTCCCTCTGGTACAGGGCCACATCCGACCACCAACCCGGACAACACCGACACCAGCACCGGAACGCCACGCCAAGACTTCATGTGAGCAGCCCCTTGTCGCCGGCGGAGCACGGCTCTCCGCCGCTGGAGCTGGAAAGTGTCACTCATGTGGGAAGAGTCTACTTAGACGAAGGTGTGAAAACGCTCAGGCTGTCCGCCATACCGCGACGCCCGGCGGCCCGTGCCGACAGGCCGACACGGGCGCCGTCGGGCCCCGGACCGATTTGGAATCTCAGGAAAAGGGAGCCTGGGCGGGTTGCGCCGGCAACTCCAGGCCGAACATCACGACACCGCCCAGCCTGGACCCGGTCGATTGCCGATCAGCCACCCGAGCGCAGCGCCTTGAGGGCCTCGCGGAACAGCGCCTGGAACGAGGCCTCGGCGCCCAGCCGCTCGCCCGCGAGCTGCGCGGCCTTCTCCGCCTGGGGCTGCTTGTACCCCAGGTTGAGCAGCGCGGAGACGAGGTCGGACTGGGTGCCGCTCACCGGAGCGGGCGCCGTGCCGCGCGCCACCGCCTCCAGGTGGATGTTCTTCACCTTGTCCTTCAGCTCCAGCACGAGCCGCTCGGCGGTCTTCTTCCCCACGCCGTGAATCTTCGCGAGGCGCGCCACCTCGCCGCGGGACAGGGCCGCCACCAATTCCGGCGTCTCCATGCCGGACATCACGGTGAGGGCGAGCCGGGGGCCCACGCGCGACACCTCGTTGAGGAGCTGGAAGACCTGCTCCTCGCCGGGCGAGAGGAAGCCGAACAGCTCGAAGGCATCCTCACGCACCACGGTGCGGATGCGCACGTCCACCGGATGGCCCTCCGCCGGGAGCTTGCCCAGCGCCAGCCCGGAGAAGTTCACCCGGTAGCCCACGCCCGCCACGTCGATGGTGGCGTCCTCCGCGCCCTTCTCCAGCACCGTCCCACGCAACCGCGAAATCATCTCGCCTCCGGTCTGCGATACGCGGGCGTCAGCCGGTCCGCCAGCAGCGACGCCGCGCCCTTCTTGCGGCCCGAGGTGCCAGACGCAGGCGACGCCGCGCGGCCATGGTTGAGGTGGCACAGCGCCACCGCCAACGCGTCGCTCGCGTCCGCCCGCTCCAGCTGCGACGCCTCCAGCGACAGGAACGTGCGCACCATGCGCGCCACGGCGTCCTTGCCGTCCGCGCCGCCCGCGCCCACCGACTTCTTCACCTTGGCGGGCGCGTACTCGAACACCTCCAGCCCCGCCTGCGCCGCCGCCAGCAGCGCCACCCCGCGCGCGTGTCCCAGCACCAGGGCGCTCCGCGCGTTGCGGAAGGTGAACAGGCCCTCCACCGCCACGGCATCCGGGCGGTAGCGCGCCAGCGCGGCCTCCAGCGAGGCGTGCAAATCCTTCAGGCGGGCGGCCAGCGGCGCGGACTCGTCCACCTTGATGACGCCGTGGCCCACGTGCACCAGCCGGCCGCGCTTCTCCTCCACCACGCCAAAACCCATGAACCGGCTGCCAGGGTCCACGCCGAGCACGCGCATGTCGACACTCCCTCCCCGCCGCTCAGCGCGACAGGGCCTCCATCTCGGACTCGTCGATTTCGAAGTTCGCGTACACGTTCTGTACGTCGTCGTTGTCGTCGAGCGCATCCATCAGCTTCAGCATCTTCTGCGCATTCTCACCCTCCACGCGGACGGTGTTCTGCGGCAGGTACGTGTACTTCTGCTCGCCCAGCGACAGGCCCGGCTCCAGGCGCGTGGCCACGGTGTGCAGGTCCGCCGGGGCGGTGCGCACCTCGAAGCCCTCGTCGCCGTGGTTGATGACGTCCTCGGCGCCCGCGTCGATGGCGCGCTCCATCACCTGGTCCTCGGTGGGGCCGGGCTTGACGGTGATGGAGCCCTTCTTCTGGAACATCCAGGCCACCGCGCCCTCGGCGCCCAGGTTGCCGCCCCACTTGCCGAAGACGGAGCGCACGTCGGCCGCGGTGCGGTTGCGGTTGTCGGTGAGGCACTCCACGAGCATGGCGACGCCGCCGGGGCCGTAGCCCTCGTACGTCACCTCCTCGTAGCTCTCGCCCTCCAGCTCACCGGTGCCCTTCTTGATGGCGCGCTCGACGGTGTCCTTGGGGATGTTCGCCTCGCGCGCCGCGGCCAGCGCCACGCGCAGCCGGGCGTTGCCCGCGGGGTCTCCACCGCCCAGACGCGAGGCGACGGTGATTTCCTTGATGACCTTGGAGTACAGCTTGCCCTTGGTCGCGCCCATCGCTGCCTTCTGGCGCTTGATTTTCGACCAGCGATTATGACCGGACATGGGTGTGGGGCCTCGCCTCTTGGCGGGCCTTGTCGCGCACCCCGGGGCGCCGAGTCAAACCCTCAAATCCCCGCGTCGTCGGAGCGCGACGCCCCGTCCACGGTGTCCGGTCCACTCCCGGTACGCGAGGGCTTCTTCGGGAAGGTGAGGATGACGGGGGGCTGGGTGCCACCCACCAGCGTGAGCGGCTCGGCCGGGCCGTCCTCCTCCAGTTCCAGCGAGGCCTCGCAGCCGGCCCCGTCCTCGGCGGACACGGGGGCTTCGGGCACGGGCGGCAGCACCGGCTCGAAGAAGGCGGGCACCGTGGCGCCGCAGCGGGCGCGCTCGCGCTCCTCGACGAGACAGGCGGGCACCAGCACCCCCAACGCGAACAGCCGCGTGGAGGCCTCGTAGGCCACCGCCTCCGGGAAGGGGCACTCCAGCAGCATGGCGCGCAGCGTGCGGCGGCCGTCGAACAGGCGCACCACCTCGCCCACGTCCTCGGGCAACGTGGGCAACATCTCCGCCAGCCGCGAGAAGTCCACCGTCAGCCGCGAGGCCAGCGGCAGACCCCGGGCGCGCAGCGCGTCGAAGCGCTCCAGGCCCGGCAGCACCGTCTCGCACAGGTACGCGCGGTCCATGGTGAACGAGCCCTTGTGCAACTCCGGCCCGAGCACCACCGCGTACGCGCCGCTGCCGAAGCACAGCATCCGCCGGAAGGCGAGGTTGCCCCGCTCCCCGTGGAAGACGGCGTCCACCACCAGCCCGTGCCGGAAGGCGAACCAGCCCTCGCCCTCCGCGAGCACCACCCGGCCCGAGCGCACACCGGCCAGCAGCGCCCGCGCCACGTCCGTCAGCGGCAGCCGCCCGGTGTGTGACTCCACCGTGGTGTCACCCGTGCGCCGGCCCGTCTTCAGCCTCGCGAGCGCCACCACGTCCCGCACCGTTACCGGCTGCGGCAGGTAGTCATCCGCGCCCACGCTGCCCGCGAGGTCCCTGTGGAAGTCCTCCTGCCGCCGCGCCAGCAGCAGCACCGGCACCCGCGCCGTGCGAGCGTCCGCGCGCACCTGGCCGCAGAGGCTGAAGCCATCTCCGTCCGGCAGCTCCACCTCGGAGATGACCAGGTGCGGGGGCTCGCCGTCGGTGGCCAGCGCGTCCAGCGCCGCGTGGGCGCTGCCCACCATCAACACCTCGAAGCCCGCCTCCGCCAGCGCGCCCGCCAGCGTCGCCTGCGCGCCCGTGTCCGAGTCCACCAGCAGCACCCGCGCCCGCCGACGTGACGCGCGCCGCCGCGTCCCCGCCGTGGCGGAGGGGCTCGATTCAATGCGCGTGAAACGTTGTGAGAGCGCGGCAGCCATGGATTTCGTAATTTTGCAGGCAAGCCTGACAGATCATCCAGCTCTGTACAAGCCCCCGGAATCGTTGGGTTTCGGGCAGCGAGTCCCCGGGTTAGGGTGCGCGCCCATGACGCGCTTCTCCCCTTCCCGACTGCTCGTATCCGCGCTGCTGCTGGTGTCCTTCCAGACCTCCGCTGCCCAGGAACCCGCCACGGTGGACTCGGGGGAGCAACGCGTCATGGCCGTGGAGGCGACGGAGGAGGACCGGCTGGGCGCGGTGGTGGCGCCGGTGACGCTGCCGTCGGGCACCACGGCGCTCTACGGCTTCGTGGGCGCGCCGGAGCTGGGCGTGGGCTTCCGGCAGGGGTTCGGCGGCTTCGAGATGGAGGCGCGCGGGCGGCTGAACTGGTTCCAGCTGTCGGCGGTGCTGGAGTTGGGGGCACGGCTGCGGGTGCTGGAGCGCGGGCCGCTGACGCTGGCGCCGACGCTGGGGCTGGGCGTGGTGCTCAACTCGGGCGCCACGTACATGGACGAGCTCAACTTCTCCGGCGTGCTGGTGCGGGTGACGCCGGGGCTGGTGGCCGGCTACCGGGTGGCGGACACGGTGACGCTGCTGGGGCTGGTGGACCTGCCCGTGGACATCGGGTTGTCGGAGGACCAGGCGCGGCGCTTCCAGGCGCTCGGCGGGGGCGGCGTGGAGGTGTACCTGGGCTCCAACCTGTCGGTGCTGCTGGCGGGCCAGCTGGGGCTGGAGACGTTCCGCGAGCGCCCGGGCGCGGGCGAGACGCGGCTGGGCTGGTCCACGCGGCTGGGCCTGGGCGCGCGGCTGTTCTGACTCACGTCAGGCCGAAGCGCTCCAGCTTCTTGAGCAGGCCCTGGCGCGACAGCCCGAGCGCCTCGGCCGTGTGCGTGCGGTTGCCGCCGCAGCGCTTGAGCGCCTCCTCGATTTCGCGGCGCTCCAGCGCCTCCACCTTCTGCGCCAGGGTGGTGGCGCCGGGGGCGCTGGCGCGGGGGCGCTCGCTGCCGGTGAAGGACAGGTCTTCGGGTTGGATTTCACGGCGCTCTCCGGCAAGCACGGTGGCGCGCTGCATCTCGTGACGCAGCTCGCGCAGGTTGCCGGGCCAGGCGTGGGCGGCGAGCGCCTCGGCGGCGGCGTCCGACAGGAGGCGGGCGCGGCCATCCGGGCACAGGTGGGCGCACTGGTTGAGGAAGTGCTTCGCCAGCAGCGGCAGGTCCGACGCGCGCTCGCGCAGGGGCGGCAGGTGGACCTCCACGCCCTTCACGCGCCAGTAGAGGTCCTCGCGGAAGGCGCCCTCCTGCATCATCCGTCCGAGGTCGCGGTGGGTGGCGGAGATGAGCCGCACGTCCACCTTCACCGGCAGGTCCGCGCCCACCGGGAGGATGTCGCCCGTCTCCAGGGCGCGCAGCACCTTCACCTGGAGGGACGGCGTCATGTCGCCGAGTTCGTCGAGGAAGAGCGTGCCGCCGTCGGCCTCGGCGAAGAGGCCGCGGTGGTCCTTCGTCGCGCCGGTGAAGCTGCCCTTCACGTGACCGAAGAGGGCGCTCTCCAGCAGCGACTCCGGCAGGGCGCCGCAGTTGATGGGGACGAAGGGTCCGGCGTGGCGGCGGCTCTTGAGGTGGACGGTGCGCGCGAGCAGCTCCTTGCCGGTGCCGTTCTCCCCGGTGACGAGCACGGGCAGGTCGCTGGCCGCGACGCGCTCGGCGAGGGAGACGGAGGCGAGGAACGGGGCGCTCTGCCCCACCAGGGCGGTGTCTCCGGCCGCGCGTGTCAGCGACGTGCGCAGGGACTCCACCTGGCGCTCCAGCGTCACGCGGGCCAGGGCGCGCTGGACGACGACGAGCAACACGTCCGGGTCCACCGGCTTGGTGAGGAAGTCGTACGCGCCCAGGCGCACCGCCTCCAGGGTGTGGCGCGTGTCGCCGGCTCCGGAGACGACGATGACCTTGGTGCCGGGCCGGGCGCTCAGCAGCGCGGCGAGGCCCTCCAGGCCCGCGGACACGCTGCCGTCCGGCGGCAGCATCAGGTCCAACAGGACGAGCGGGAAGGGGCGGGCCTCGAAGGCGGCGCGGGCGGACGGGCGGTCCGCGGCCTCGACGACCTCATAGCCCGACTCGCGCAGCAGGCCGCCGTACACCTTGCGGAAGGCGGCATCGTCGTCCACGAGCAGCAGCGCATGCGGTGCGGGCATGGAGGGTCTCCGGGCTCAGTCCGGCAGCGGGGCCTGTCGCGGGGTGCCCATCAGCTCCAGGGTGCGCAGGGCGACGCGGATGAGCGTCTGGGCGCAGGGCTCGCAGCCACCGCCGCAGCAGCGGGGCCAGCGCCCCTCGGGGTTGCGTAGGAGCGGGCGCACGGTGGATTGGTAGTAGCTGGGAAAGCCCAGCTCCTCGCTGGCGCGGGCCAGCGCGGCGTCGAGAGGAAGAGGCTCGATGACGTCGGACACGGCCGAGTCATAACAGCGGATGGGCTCGCCGCCCACCCGGGTCCGCGCGCTCCGGGGGACGTTCTTATGGGGGCACGCAGGACCTTCGGGGTCTGGCGACCTGTCAGGTGGGTACCGGTTGGGACCTGACGTTCAATGGCCAAGGCGGGTACTCGCCGACAGGACGACGGCAGCCCGGCGACGAGACGACAGGGATGGCGTGGGACTCACGCCTCCGCGAGCCGCAAGACCCGATTCCGCCACGCGAGGCCACGCGAAGCAGCGACAGGAACATGGGATTCATTCAAGACACGGCAGGGAATCGCACAGGGGACGGAACGGCGGTCCCTTCGCCGTCACGGTCACCGCGACGCCCCTGCCATCGCCCCTGTGTACCTCCATCGCGGAGCCGGAATGCCGCCATCGGTGATCAGGCGGCGAGTTCGCCGCTCGCGGGCCGATGCGGTCCTGACAGGCCCATGCGGAATGGCGATTCCGTTCCGGACGGGGGCGGCTCGGGGCTGGAGGGCTTCCGCGGAATGGAGCTTCCGTTCCAGGGGGCGGCTCGGGGCCGGAGGGCTTCTGCGGAATGGAGCTTCCGTTCCGGGGAGGCAGTTCGGAGCCGGAGGGCTTCCTCGGAATGGAGCTTCCGTTCCGGGGGCGGCTCGGGGCCGGAGGGTCTCCGCGGAATGGAGCTTCCGTTCCGGGGGCCGGCTCGAAGCCAGAGGGCTTCCGCGGAATGGAGCCTCCACTCCAGGGGCAGCTCGTGGCCGGAGGGCCTCCGCGGAATGGAGCCTCCGTTCCGGGGGCCGGCCCGAGCCGGCACGCTTGAGTGGAATGGAGCTTCCGTTCCGGAGGGCGGCCCGAACCGGCAGGCTTCAGCGGAATGCAGATGCCATTCCGGACGGAGCGGCTCGGGGCCGGAAGGCTTCCGCGGAATGGAGCTTCCGTTCCGGACAGGGTCTGGAGCTGGCGGGTCGCTGTGGCTCGCGGCAGGACTCATCCGCGTCCTGGAGCAGCCCGCCTTCGATGTGTGAGACCCGAGTCCGCAACGCACGGCACGAGGCCGTGCGAAGCAGCGGCGCAGACCTGCGGCTCCCCCCTCTCGCGAGGGGGGATGGCTGCGAGGCACCATGACCACCGGCTGGTTCAACGGCGGGCGTGAGCCTCGGCCCCGGGCCGAGGCGTTGCGCTCGACTCAGCGACGCGCGGCGCGAGGCTGCGCGAAGCGGAAGACGTAGTACGGGGGCTTGGACTCGTTCTCGCCCGCGTTGAGGTTGGCCGAGCGGTGCAGCCGGTTGACGGTGACGTACACCTTGCCGTCGCCACCGATGGCCAGCCCGTCCGGCCAGCTCAGGCGCTCGTCCTGGACGATGCGGCGGTACTTGCCGTCCTTGCTGGTGACGCCGATGGCGTTGGCCGTCACGTCGGTGATGAACACGTTGCCGTCATTGCCCACGATGATGCCGTCGCTGACGGGCTTGTCGCCGTAGCGCTCGACGCGCGAGCCGAGCTGCTCGGGGGTGAGCTTCGCGTCGAGCAGGTCCTTGGTGCGCACGCGGTACACGGACGTGCCGTGCATGGCGCCGTAGTAGACCCACTGCATGTTGGGGTCGATGGCGATGGGGTTGATGCCGAGCCGGGGCTCGGTGACGGAGCCATCGGGGTTCTTCCGGCGCACGGGCTTGCCGTCGACGACCATGGGCACGTCCTCGGGGCTCACGCTGGCGTGGTTCTCCAGCACGCGGCGGGCCTGGCCGGTCTTGATGTCCACCACGACGATGGCGGGCGTCTTGCCGCCGCCCACGTCCGCGATGAAGAGGGCGTCGTGCACCGTGTCCACCGCGAGGTCGTTGTGGAACGACGTGGGCGCCGTCACCGGCGGCGGCAGCGGAATGACCTTGAAGAGCTTGTTCTTCCGAGTGTCCCAGCCGACAACCTTGGGAACCTTCCCGCCGTGGTCCAGCATCCACACCACGCCGCGCGAGTCGGCGCGGATGCCGAGCACCTTGTTCGTTCCCACCGCGTCCGGCTCGTCCTTCTCCGGGGCGCGGGCCCACTGCTCGTTGGGGAACGGCGCGAGCGAGCCGTCCGGCTTCACCTCCACCACGCGCAGCGTGGGCGAGTAGAACGGGTGCATGCTGAGGATGACGCGGCGGCCGGCGACGGCGATGTTGCCGGGGCCCTCCTTCAGCTCGGCCACCTGCTCGAGTTCGACCTCGTTCTTCTGGGGGGCGGGCTTCGCCTCGGTATTGGCCGGCTGCTGCGCGGGAGGTGCCTGCTTCGGAGCGGCGGGTTGCGAGGCAGGAGCCTGCTGCTGAGCGGTGGCCGTGGCCCCGCTGAGGGCAACGAAAGCGAACGATGCAAGGAACAGCGAGCGAATCATGACGCCATCTCCTCGCCCGCGAGTCATGCGGCGGGCACGAGCCCGAGGACTAACACCAGCCGCGCATCGTCTCCACGAGAACGTGCGGCGCTTCACACGGGGTCTACGAGCAGAGAGGACCGCGCGAGTCGCCGGAGCGCTCATGGGCTGATGCGTGGCGCACCGTCGCGCTCTCACGACGGAAAGGACCGAGCGGGAGTCGCCGGAACGCCCTCCTGGGCTGGAGCGTGGCACATCGTCGCGTTCCCACAACGGAGGGGGCCGTGCGGGAGCCCCGCCGGAGCGCCCCATCCCGGTACGAGGCGCCCTCGTCGCAACTTCAGAGCAGCGAGGACTGCGCGGGAGCCTCCGGAGCGCCCTGCTCGGGCTGACACGTGCCGCACCAGTGCGTGTTGCGCCCGCCGATGCGCAGATGTGACACGGGCGTGGCGCAGCGAGGGCACGGAGCGCCGGTGCGGCCGAAGACGTTCCGCCGGTGCTTCGCCTGCCCCTGCACGCCGAACAGATCCCGCTGCGACCCGCGCAGGCTCAGCCCCTCTTCGAGCACCACGCGGATGCCCCGGTGCAGCCGCGCCACCTCCTCGGCGGTGAGCGAGGACGCGAGCCGGCGCGGGTCGAGCCCCGCCTGCCACAGGCTCTCGTCCGCGTCCCGGTTGCCGAGCCCCGCCAGGACGCGCTGGTTGAGCAGCACCGTCTTGAGCGGACTCTTCCGGCGCCGGAGCTGCCGCGCGAGCACCTCGGGCGTGAAGCCCTCGTCGAGCGCCTCGGGCCCCAGTTCCTCCAGCTTCAAGCGCGCGGACAGCTCGGAGGTGCGGCCCACCGCCACGCGCGCGTAGCCCAGCGTGTCCGTGAGCTGGAGTTCCTCGTCGCCCTCCAGCGCGAAGACCACGAGCGTCGCGGGAGGCCGCTCGGAGCCGCGAGGCACGAGCTTCAGGTCCCCCCAGAGCATGAAGTGGATGGCGAGCGTCATCCCATCATCGAGCGGCAACAGGATGAACTTGGCCCGCCGGTACGCGGCGGTGACGCGGCGTCCCTTCAGCTCCTCGATGAAATCGGGCGGCGAGGGAAACCGCACGGCGGCGGGTGCGAGCACCTCGGCCTCCAGGATGCGCCGTCCCACGACGGCCTGCCTGATGTCTCGGACGATGATTTCCACTTCGGGGACTTCGGCCACGCGGTCACCTCCTCCGCACATACACTGCTGCGTAGGTCGGATTTCGCGCTACTCATGAGGTTGCGTCACCGGAGGCCCGGTTGCTCCACGGGCAGGAATCCTCCTCGTGGATGCGAACGCTCCTCTCCTTCCCTGCTCGGCGGATTGGCACCTCGGCTCAATGCGCGTTGGGCATCGTCTCGAAGGGCCAGACGGGATTCTTCGCCGGCGCGTCGAGCCACAGGTCGGCGATGGACTGCGCGATGCGCCAGGGTTCGCCGCCCGCGCGGTTCGTCAGCACGATGACCGTGAGGCGCTGGTCCGGGTACTTCACGATGGCGTTGGTGAAGCCACACGTCTCGCCATGGTGCGAGAGACGGCGGCGTCCGCCGTCCTCGTCGATGAACCACCCGAAGCCATAACGAGCGGTCGTCCCATCCGGGAGCGTCGCCGGAGTCCACGCGAGCGCCTGCGTCTCCGCGCGGACGAGCGCATGGGTGTCCAGGGCCCGGTCCCACGCGGCCAGGTCCGCCACGGAGGCGTAGATGCCGCCGTCGCCCAGCACGGCGCTGGTGGGGCTCTGGTCCCTGGGGATGAAGCCGCTCGCATCGCGCGCATACCCATACGCGCGGCGCGCCACCGTCGAGACACCCTCCTCGTGGGCCACCGTCGAGTCCATCCCGGCCGGGACGAAGACGCGCTCGCGCAGGAAGCGGGCGAAAGGCCTGCCCCCCACCTGCTCCACGATGAGCGAGAGCACCGCGTAGGCGGAGTTGCTGTAGCGCACCGCCGTCCCGGGCGGGAAGTACGTGCGGTCCGCGCGCGAGAGGAGCTGCAGGACGTCGCGGTCCTTCACCTGCACGGGGTGGGTCGCCGGGACGAATTCCTCGTAGTCCCAGATGCCGGACGTGTGCTGGAGCAGGTGGCGGATGCGGACCTCGCGCAGGGCCGCGGGGAACCCGGGGAGCACGTCCACCACGCGGTCCTCGAGCCGGAGCCGGCCCTCTTCCACCAGCAGCAGGACGGCCATGGCGGTGAACTGCTTGCTGAGCGAGGCGAGCCGGAAGTTGCTCTCGGGCGTGGCGGACGCCTGCTCCTCCACATGGGCGAGGCCGTACGCCCGACTGAGCACGACCTTCCCGTCCCGAATCACGGTGACGCTGGCGCCGGGAACTCCCGGGCGGGCGTAGTCGGCGAGGAGCGCGTCCACGGCGGCCGAGGGCTCGGAAGGAGGCGTCCGGGAGTTCGGCCGGGCTCCGGCACACCCGACGAGCAAGGCACAGCCGGCGACGAGGGCAACGGCAAGCGAGGGGGCGGTCATGGCTCCAGGCTCCATGGGGTGATTATGCAGAGATGGAGCGCCGCAAAGGAGCGCGGAGATGAAGCTTCCAGCCTGTGACCGCATCACGCTCGTGGAGGTGCTCCAGCGGACCGCGCCGTTCGACACGTTCCTGTCGGTCATCCGGGCCGCGGTGCGGCGGCTGGAAATCGAAGGCGTGAGCGGGCTGGTCGGCGTGCGGTTCTACGCCCGACCCGACGACTCCGAGGTTGGCGCCGTCATCACCTTCGCCGACAGCAGCCAGGTCATGGACCACATCCACATGATTTCCGGCTGGCCGGAGTTCCAGGCGCTGCTCGGCGTCGTGAAGCCCCTGGAGGTCCGGGTCCACGGAAGGCTCGGTGCGGAGGCCCAGGCCTGGGTGCGGTCGATGAACGTCGAGCTGAAGACCTTCGAGGACTGCGTGGCGGGCTTCATGCGCTGAGCCCCGACGCACACCTCACGCGCCGAGCGTTCCGAACTGGTACGAGGAGGAGCGCAGGTTCCAGCCCTTCATCGTCTCGGTGAAGTAGATGCGGCCGACCTCCTCCTCCGCCGCGCCGGAGGCCACCATCAGGGGCAGCAGGTGGTCCTCCCGGGGATGGGCGGCGCGCGCCGCCGGTGCTTCGATCCAGCGGATGAGCTTCCTGGCGCGCGAAGCCGGGTCGGCGTCCGTCACCGCCTCGGTGAGCCAGCGGTCGAAGACCTCGGAGGCGCCGGTGCGGTCCGGGATGTTGCGCAGGTTGTGATAGCTCAGCCCGCTGCCCACGATGAGGACGCCCTCTTTGCGCAGTGGCGCGAGCGCGCGTCCGATGGCCAGGTGCTCCTCCGGGTCGAGGTTGTTCTTGAGCGACAGTTGGACGACGGGGATGTCCGCCTCGGGATAGACGAGGAGGAAGGGCACGAAGACACCGTGGTCGTAGCCGCGCTCCGCGTCCTCGCGCACGGGGAAGCCGTGGGTGCCCAGCAGGGACTTCACCCGCGCGGCCAGCTCGGGTGAGCCGGGCGCCGGATAGCTCAGCCGGTAGGTGTGCTCGGGGAAGCCGTAGTAGTCGAACAGCATCGGCGGCCGGGGATTCGTCTGCACCGTGACGACGTCCTCCTCCCAGTGGCCGGAGATGACCAGCACCGCCCGAGGGCGCGCGCCGATGGACCCGGCGAGCCCGCGCAGCGCCGCCGCCAGGTTGTCGAACGGGTTCACCGGCCCCCAGTCCATCCAGAAGCAGGGACCGCCTCCGTGCGAGAGGAAGAAGGTGGGGAGGGTCTGGGTGCT
>NZ_JABBJJ010000312.1 GCF_012933655.1 Pyxidicoccus fallax
ACCCCGCCGCGCCGCCCGCCACCGCCCGTCCCGCGGGTCTGATGCAGCTCGCGCATGCAGCCTCGGGCCAGCACGTGTCAGGGCCGAACGCCACGGGCCCGTTCCCCACGGCCGCGCCTCCCACCGACGCCCGCTTCACGGGCCAATCCCCGCTCGTGGACGTGGCTTCCGGCCAGCACGTGTCAGGGCCGAACGTCACGGGCCCGCTCCCCCCGGCCGCGCCTCTCGCCAACGCCCGCTTCACGGGCCTGCCCCAGCTCGCGGACGTCGCCTCGGGGCAGCGGGTGCTCGGGCCGGGCTCGCAAGGGGATGGCCTGCTCGCCGTGCAGACGGCCCTGCGTGACATGGGCTTCGCGTTCCACGGCGCTCCGGACGGCCGCTACGGCCAGTACACCGCCCGGGCGCTCCAGAACTTCCAGGTCCACGCCTCGCGCACCTTCCCCACCGTGCGCCCCACGGGCACGCTGGATGCCCCCACGCTGCGCGCCCTGGACGCCCTGGCCCCCGCGCCCGGGGCCCGGGGCCAATCGCGCGCCCTGCCCTCCGCCTTCTACGACGGCCAGCCCGTGCGCGTGGTGGTGGCCCTGCGCGAGCACCGCACCTTCCTCTTCGACCCGGAGGGGCGCCTCGTGGACATCTTCCCCAATGCCGCCGGCGCCACCGCCACGCCCACCCGCACGGGCCTCAAAATGGTGCGCGCGAAGCTGGACCAGGTCGCCGCCGAGGCCGCCGGCGCGCGGCTGTGGAACGACCGCCACGTCTTCGGCGCGCGCATCCTCGACCTGTCCTGGGCGGACGGCCGCCACTCCGGCGAGGAGCTGCACGGGACGAATGCCCCCGCCCTGCTGGGCACGGACGTGTCCCACGGCTGCATCCGTCACTCGAACGAGGCGGTGCTCGTGCTCCACGACGCGCTCTCCGCGGGAGACCGCGTGGCCATCGTGGAGCACGTGGACGACCCGCACCTGGGTGTCCAGGTGCCGGTGTCCTGAAGCGACGGCGACTACGCCTCGAGCAGCGCCTTCAGCTCACGCACGCGACGGGTGATGAAGTCGCGGTCCAGCTTGCGGAAGCCCTCCGGCAGCAGCTCCCGGCTGGTGCACTCCTGCACCGCCACCAGGTTCTGCAGCTCGATTTCCAGCGGGTAGCTGGGCGGCACGAAGTCCTCCAGCACCGCCGCGAGGTCCTCCTTCGTCACCGAGTCCCGGCCCGCCGCCAGCGCGCGGAACTTCGAGCGCACCATGACCGCCTCGATATCCGCGCCGCTGAAGGCGCGCACACCATGCGGAATCATCGCGGAGAACGACTCGATGCCTTCCACCGTCACGCCCGTCTTCTTGGACATGACCTTGAACAGCTCGTCCCGCTCCGCGTCCGTCTGCGGGTAGAAGAGCGCGATGTGCTCCTCCGCGCGGCCCTGGCGCTTGAGGTCGATGGGCAGCAGGTCCGGGCGCGCCGTCATCAGGAACCAGACAATCTTGCCGCGGTACTGCGTGTTGCCCATGAACGAGGCGATGGAGCCGAACACGCGGCTGCTCGTCCCCGAGTCACCGCCGGAGTCGCGGTTGCCCAGGAAGGTGTCCGCCTCGTCGATCATCACCGCCACCGGCCACAGGGCCTTGAGCAGGTTGAAGATCTTCTCCAGGTTGGCCTCGGTGACGCCCTGCCACTGGCTGCGGAAGTTGAGGAACTTCACCACGGGGATGCCAATCTCCCCGGCGAAGCAGCTCACCATGAACGTCTTGCCCGTGCCCACCGGGCCCGTCAGCAGGTAGCCCATGGGCATCACCTCCAGGCGCCCCTTCTTCAGGGCCCCGGCGGCATGCCGCAGCATCTCCTTGGCCTTGCCGTGTCCGGCCACCGCGTCCAGCGTGTGCACCGGCTCGATGAACTCCAGGAGGCCGTGGCACTCCGCCTGGATGATCTCCTTCTTCTTCTCCTTGAGGAGGTCCGAGGTGATGCGCACCTCGCGCTCCAGGGCCTCGGTGAGGACGCGGTCCAGGTTGATGCGGGACAGGCCCGCCGTCATCTTCGCCAGGCCCGCCAGCGGCACGTCCGACAGCGACTGGAGCCGCTTGCCCTCCAGCTTGTAGCGCACGTACTCCAGCCGCTCCTCCTCGGTGGGCAGCGGCAGCTCAATCGACGCCACGTACGGGTTGCGGCTGATGCGCGGGGCGATGTCCGCGAGGTTCTCCGCCACCAGCACCACGGAGATGTCCCCGGCGAGGAACTGCGGGTCGTGCGCCCACTTGTCCAGCGTGGCCAGCACGAAGCGGTCCTCGGTGGACAGGTGGGAAATCTCCCCGCCCGGCACCAGCGTCTCCGCGAAGTCGATGACGAGCGCCAGCGAGCGGCCCTCGCTCAGGCGCATGCGCAGGAAGTTCTCCAGAATCTGGAGCGCCCGGCCCGGGTCTCTCGGCATGACCTTGGAGTAGTCCGTGCCGTACATCGCGTCGTAGCCGGCCATCGTCCGCTGCAGGTCCTTCTGCGTCTCCGGCGTGGCGGAGCGGACGCCCGACGAGCGGTCATAGAAGAGGACGTGGTCCCTGGCGCCGAACAGCTCCTCGGAGAGGAACGTCTTCAGCGTGCCGAAGCCGCGCCCGCCGTCCTCCAGCTGCAGGGGCTGCAAATCCCGGACGGCCCCGTACAGCAGGAAGGTGTTGACCGTCTTCGTGTAGTACTTGCGCGCCAGCTGCTGCGCCCAGCGGGGCAGGTCCGCCAGCGGATCCGCCTTGTTGACCTTGCGTACCTTGCTCACCGACACACGCCTCCTCTCGCTCCGCCGGACGGGGAGCGGGCGTGCCCGCTCCCGGGGAGCGGGCAGGAAACCTTGAAGGCTAACGGCAGTTGCGCCGCTTCCGCAGCGTTTTCGCGACGACGGGCTGCCCACCCTCCTTCGGGTCCGGCACGTCCAGCTCGGCCTCGTCGTGGCACTTCAGCTTCAGCTGGAGCTGCTTCGCGTTGGCGGGCACCTTGACGACCGCGGGAGTGACGGCCCCCATGTCCGCGCCGTCCACGAAGATGGTGGCGCCCGCCGGCTTGGACTCCACCTTCACGTCCACCGTGACGACCAGGGGTTCCAGGGTGGCCGACAGCTCCGCCGTGCCCCCACCGCTCACCGCCAGCGTCTTCGACTGGGGCTTGTGGCCGGGAGCGGAGACCTGCACCTGCCACTCCGGTCCAGTCACGGGGATGTCCTTGAGGAAGGCGGTCGTCTGCCCCTGCTTGCGCACGACGGTGCCATTCACCTGCACCTCCGCGCCCGGGGGCGTGACGGTCACCACCAGGGACGCCGTCTTCTGCAGGCTCTCCAGCACCACCTCGACGGGGTTGACCTCCTTGCCCTTGGCCACCTCCACCGTCCGGGTGAACGTCTTGTAGCCCTCGGCGCTCACCACGACCATCACCTGGCCGGCCTCCACCGGACGCAGCACGGTCGGGGGGACCTCCTTCGGTTCCTCGCCGGCTTCGACCTTCTGGATGAGGGACACCGGCTCCGCGTTCACCATCACCCGCGCCCTGGCGCGGACCTCGGAGGGCACCTGCTGCATGTCCACCAGGACGTAGCCCGTCCCGGGACGCGAGAGCGCCACGCCCACCGCGATGAGCAGGAGCAGCGCCACGAGGCCCGCCCCGCCGAAGAGCAGCACCCGCTTGTCCAGGCCCCGCGCGGCCAGGGCGGGCACCGCCGCCGTCGGACGCTCCTGGTCCTGGTCGTCCTCGTCGTCGTGCCGCCGCGCGGCGACGGGCGCCGGGCGCCCCGCGTTCTGCACCAGCTCCGGCGGGAGCGCCGAGCGCGAAATCCCCTGCGACAGGTCCGGCGGCAGCGAGGAGCGCGAAACCCCCTGCGACAGGTCCGGCGGCATGTTCCGGTTGATGCGCGGCAGCCCGTCGTCTCCGCCCCGGCTGGGGCGCTGCGGGGGCTGCGGCGCCGCGTCCACCGGCGCCAGGGTGGGCACGCTCATGGACGGGCGCGGCGGCAGACCGGGCGAGGGTGGAGGCACCGTCGCCGGCATGCTCGCGTGCGACAGGCGCGGCGCGGACGGCGGCAGCCCGGTGGACGGAGGCGGGATGACCGCCGTCTTGCCGGTGGTGGGCTCCTCGTCCTCGGAGCCCGGGGGCACGGCCCGCGTCTCCAGCGGGGTGACGGCGCGTCCCACGGCGGCACCCGGCTGCGTGGTGGGCTCCGGGCTGTCGTCGAAGACGTGGTCGCTGGACACCAGCTGCGTGGCGAGGACCTCGTCCTCCTTCGCGGCGGGCGCGGCGGTGGCGGCCGTCAGCTTGGGCAGCGCGGCCAGCGTGGGCGAGCGGCGCACGCCGTTGTTGGCCGCGCCAGGCTGTACCGCGCCCATGGTCCCCGTGGCCCGGGGAGGCTGCGCCACCGGCTGCACCACGGGCACCGGCGTGGGGGGCGGCGGCGGAGCGGCCGTCACCTGCGGCGAGCTCGTGAACGAGGCGGCCTCCAGCGCGGCCAGCATGCCATCGGGCGGCTTGATGTCCGCGTACTCGATGAGGCGCTGCTTCTCGCGCTCCACCTCTTCGGCGAACGTGGACTTCATGTACTGCATGAGGTCCCTGCGGCTGAAGATCGACTCGCTGGTGAGGAGGAAGCGCTGCAGGTCCTCGCCCAGCTCGCTGGCGTACTGGTAGCGCT
Source organism: Pyxidicoccus fallax (assembly GCF_012933655.1). Classification (GTDB taxonomy): domain Bacteria; phylum Myxococcota; class Myxococcia; order Myxococcales; family Myxococcaceae; genus Myxococcus; species Myxococcus fallax. The sequence goes on from NZ_JABBJJ010000312.1 coordinate 4,655, forward strand.
CGTCCACGTCCTTCGCGAGCGCCTTGAGGACGATCTTCTCCAGCGCCTCCGGGATGCGCCGGTTGTACGTGGAGGGCGGCGGCACCTCGGCCTTGCGCACCTTCTCCAGCACGCTGAAGTCACTGTCGCCGACGAAGAGGCGCTCGCCGGTGAGCATCTCGTAGAGGCACACGCCGATGGCGAACACGTCCGAGCGGCGATCCAACGGCAGGCCGCGGATCTGCTCCGGGCTCATGTAGCCGAACTTGCCCTTGAGGATGCCGGCCTGCGTCTTGGTGGCCTTGCCCGCCGCCTTGGCGATGCCGAAGTCGATGACCTTGACCTCGCCCTCGTAGGAGATGAGGACGTTCTGCGGCGAGATGTCGCGGTGGACGATGTTCATGTCCCGCCCCATCCCGTCCTTCTTCCGGTGGGCGTAGTCCAGACCCTCGCACATCTTGGAGATGCAGAACGCCACCAGGGGCACGGGGGCGGGCTCGCCCTTCTTCCGGCACCGGTCGAAGATGGCGCGCATGTCCTTGCCAGGGATGTACTCCATCGAGATGAAGTAGCTGCTGGCGATCTGCCCCAGTTCGTAGATGGCAGCGATGTTGGCGTGGGTCAGCTGGACGCTGATCTTCGCCTCATCGATGAACATCGAGATGAACTCTTCGTCCTCGGCGATGTTCGGGAGGATGCGCTTGATGGCGACGAGCCGCTCGAAGCCGCTCGCGCCGAACTGCTTCCCGCGCCACACCTCCGCCATGCCGCCGATGTTGATGCGGTCCAGGAGGAGATACTTCCCAAACGGGATGGGCTGCCGCTTCGGTTGAGTGGTCGTCACGTGGGGGAGGGTCCGTTCCTTGGCGAGCCTAGCGATCGCGCTCCCACAGGGTCAACCACGGCAACGCCCCTTTCCCCCTCTCGGCGGGCAGGCAGGCAGCCCTCCGCCGAGGGGGCTCGCCCCTCAGGGCTGGAGGCTGGAGGTGCCCGCGTCGGCGGCCTCGTCGCGGAAGGCCTCCGTGGGCTCCTCGTCCGGAGGGAGGGGCCGCACCAGCACGAAGCGCGTCTCGCCCCCGGCGGAGACGATTCCGGGCTCGCCGAAGCGCCGCTCGGCGGGCATCCCCATCAGCGTCACCCAGGCGCCCTTGCGCTCCGGCGCGACGCAGTACAGCAGTGTTCCGGGCCGGACACCCGGCGCCTCGCGCACGGGGCCCTCGCAGTCCTTGCGAACCTGGAGGGTATAGCCCTCCAGCGGCTCTCCCTTCACGAGGTACGGAGGCCGGCCGAGCTGCTCCAGCAGCGGCTGGAGCACGCGGGGGTCGTCCGGCACGGCCTGGTCGGTGGTCAGCTCCTGGGCCAGTCCCTGGAAGCGCTGGAGCGACATGGACGCGATGTCCAGCGAGGACAGGGGCACGCGGCTCTCCGCCAGCACCAGGTCCGCGAAGAGCGAGCCCACCAGCAGGATGGGCAGCAGCCGGTAGCCCTTGAAGTCCTCCCCCTTCCCGCGGACGAGGGCGCCGAGGACGACGGCGGTGACGGCGGCGGCCAGGGCGAGCACCACCGCGGGCATCACGGGCGAGGGCAGCGAGGTGAGGGCGGAGACCTCGGCGCTCCGGGCGCGGAGGGCGTCGGACAGGTCGCCCCCGTAGATCCAGCCGAGGGCGGCGAGGCTCAGGACGTTGCCGAGCAGCGTCTTGCGGGAGGGGAGCGTCATCCTGCGAGCGTGCGCGCCGGATCCGTGGCCGCGGCGCGGCGGGCGGGGAAGTAGGCGCCGGCGAGCGCGGCGACGAGGCCCAGCAACACGCCGCCCACCACCACCGGCCAGGGGAAGGAGAAGAAGCTGTCGGGCTTGAAGGGGAAGTTGGGCAGCTGGCTGACGGCGAGCCGGTTCACTCCGAAGGCCATCAGCAGCGCGAGGGCGGTGCCCGCGGCGCCGCCGAACAGCCCCACCACGGCGGCCTCGGCCAGGACGATGCCGCGCACGTCCGCGCGCGACGCGCCCACCGCCTGCATGACGCCAATCTCCTTCGCCCGCGCGCGCACGGAGGCCGACAGCGCATGGGCGATGTTCACCGCCGCCAGGATGCAGATGAGGATGGACAGCAGCGCCAGCGCCGAGGTGACGAGCGCCACCGCCGCGCCCGTGTTCTCCGCCATGCGGCGCTCCTGGTCATCGATTTCCAGCCCCATGCCCTTCACCGCGTCCACGATGGCGGGCACCCGCGACGGGTCCGACGCGACAAGGGTGACGCCGGTGAAGGTCTCCGCGTCCACGCCGGCCTGGCGGTTGATGCGCACCGCCGTCTCCAGGGGGATGGTGATGCCGGCGAGCATGGCCCGGTCCGACGCGCCCACCACCTGCGTCTGCGCGGCGCCCGTGGGTCCGCCGGTGGTGGCCGCCACGTAGGAGCGGTTGAACTCCACCGGGAAGCCGAAGCCGACAATCATGTTCGCGGACAGCTGCGGCAGCTTGCGCGCCGGGGCGAACGTCTTGTTGTACAGCTCCAGCAGGCGCGTGGACACGAGCGCGGGAATGGGCTGGCCCTCGCTGGGGTCCTTGAACTCGCCCAGCTTCACGTCGTCCTTCACGAGGCCCGGCTCCACGCCCACGGCCAGCACCTCCATGCCCATGCGCAGCCGGGCACCGAAGAAGACGCCGTCGTAGCGCGTCACCGCGGGCACGCGCACGTTCATCTTCCGGTAGGTGGCCTCCACGCCGGGCAGCGCCGCCAGCCGCTCCACGGTGGCCGCGTCCAGCTTGCCGCCGCCCAGGAGCGAGCCCAGCGACACCGCCGAGGGCACCACGTCCACCAGCCGCGCGTCGGTGGGGAAGATCTTCTCGCGGATGACGCGGCCCACCCCCAGGCCCAGGCCCAGGAAGAAGACGAGCGCGCCCACGCCCATGGCCACGCCGAAGGCGGAGAAGAAGGCGCCCTTGCGCTCGCGGGCGAGGCTCAGCCGCACCAGCCGGGACAGCGCGTCCATCCTCACGGGGCACCTCGGGTGGCCAGGTGCAGGTCGGCGCGCTCCTCCACGAGCCGCCCTTCCTTCAGCCGCAGCACGCGGCGCGCCGCGGCGCTCATCCGGTCCTCATGGGTGACGGCCAGCACGGTGAGGCCCTCGCGGTGCAGTTCCTTGAACAGCTGGATGACGCCGTCTCCGGTGGCCGCGTCCAGGTTGCCCGTGGGCTCGTCGCACAGCAGCAGCTTGGGGCCGGTGAAGAGGGCGCGGGCGATGGCCACGCGCTGCCGCTCGCCGCCGGACAGGCGCACGGGCGCGCGGTCCTTCTTCGCGCCCAGGCCCACGCGCTCCAGCATGGCCTCCGCGCGCTTGCGGGCATCCTCGCGCGAGGCGCCGAAGTGCGAGGGCAAGAGCACGTTCTCCAGCGCGGAGAGGTTGGGGATGAGGTGGAAGGACTGGAAGACGAAGCCCACGTGGGTGTTGCGGAAGCGCGCCAGGGCCTTGTCGTCGAGCCCGCGCAGCTTCACGCCGCCCACCTCCACCTCGCCCTGGTAGTGCACGTCCAGCCCGCCCAGCAGGTGCAGCAGCGTGGACTTGCCGCTGCCGGACGGGCCCACCACGGCGACGAAGTCCCCGTCCTGCACGTCCAGGGACATGCCATCGAGGACGCGCACCTTCGTGCCGTCCCCGTCCACGTACTCCTTCACGATGTCGCGCGCGCGAATCACGGCGTGGCCGGCTGGGTGGTGGTGGAGCCCGCCGCCGCCGCGCCGGGCGTCAGGCGCAGCGACAGCTCCGCCTGGAGGGCCTTCTCCTTGCGCGACACGGCCAGCGTCACCGCGCGCAAGTCATCGGTGGCCTCCAGCCAGCGCACCGTGGTGGCCTTGATGGCGAAGCCGCCAATGCCCCACGCCTCGGAAGGCAGGTTCTTCACCGCGTCCGACAGGCGCCGCAGGTCCAGCACCACGCTGAAGGCGGCGTCCTTCCCGGCGTCCTTCAAGTCATCCGCCACGGGGCTTCCGCCGGCCGGCTTCGCCAGCGAGGCCAGCGTGGACTCCAGCCGGGCCTTGGGCGCGGCCATCACCAGCCGGCCATTGGGCCCCAGCGCGAAGTGGGCGCCCTCCCCCGCTCGGTACGAGGTCAGGTAGACGCGCTGGCCGGACAGGTCCGCCGGCTCCACCTTGGCGCCGAAGTCATCCGCCATGGCCGGCAGCTTCTCCAGCGTGGACTGCGTCTTCGCCGCGTCCTCCGTGTCCGCCAGCGCGACGAGGTGCACGAAGCGGAACGGGTTGGTGCGGCGCAAGTCCAGGGCCGGCATGCCCGCACCCAGGTTCACGGTGGGGGACAGCGACACCCCCAGCACCATGCCGGGCTTGAAGTTGTCGAGCACCTCGCCCTTCATGTCGAGGCCGCTCTTCTGCACGGCGCGGGTGATGTAGCCGCCCGCCAGGTAGGGCCACGCGCCGTCGAGGTGCGACGGGTCTCCACGGAAGCGCGCGACGAGGAAGCTGTCCGCGGGCAGCGCGCCCGACAGGTCGGCGGCGTCCTTCACCGCGTCCAGCGCCGCGAGCGAGGCCTGCGTGTCCGGCCACGGCGCGTCCGCGCGCAGCGTCACCGCGTCGTTCTCGATGCGGCCCGTGAGGGTGATGCCCTCCACGGTGCCGGGCGGCACGATGAAGCCGGTGCCGCCGGGAATCCACACGTGGAAGTCCCGCTCCGAGGGCAGCCGTTGCAGCGACGCGGCCAGCACCGGCTCGCTCGCGAGCGACTTCTCCTGGGGCAGGGTGGCCAGCGTGCCCAGCGTCGCGATGGAGGGGCCCGCGCCCAGCAGCGCGAAGTCGGTGCCCTTCAGGAAGAGCAGACCCAGCGAGGGCTCCGGGGCGTTGGGGCGGCCGAAGGTGACGAGCTTGCCCCCGTCCACGGAGGCGTCCTTCTTCTCCGAGGCGCCCAGGCGGGTGCGGGCGAAGTTGCCGAAGGTCTCCGTGAGCTTGTCCGCGTCCTTCACGCCGACGATGGAGACGGCCCGGTTGCCCCCGAGGAAGGCCGCGCCCGCGCCGCGCCCCGGGTCGATGCCGGCGGTCTCCAGCGCCTGACGGCTGCGAAGGTCCACGCCCACCTGCTTCATCACCGCGGAGACGTAGCCCTCGGCGGTGGGGAAGTTCTGCATCTGGGCGGCGAAGGAGGCCACCTTGAGGTTCTGGAAGCGGGCCAGCTTCTCGCCGAGCGCCCCCAGGTCGTTGATGACGACGGCGGCCCGCGCGTCACGCGGAAGGTAGCGGGCGGGGCCCGCCGCGCTGGTGCCGGCGGCAGGGCCAGCTTCCTTGCCGCAGCGGGAGCAGCCCGCGAGGGCGAGCACGAGGAGGAGGGACGGGAGCCAGGCTCGGCGGAACATGACGGCAGGACAGGACGGCTCGGGCGGAGAGTCAATTTATTCGTGGACGACATGTGGGCCCGACTCCAGGACGAGGGTCCGGATGACCGGCAGGTAACGCCCGGCGCCCGGGGTTCACTGGCGGCACGGGCCCGGGGCCCTGAAGGGTTCAGCGCGTCCACGGGTGGTCCGGGACTCTCTTGAGCACTCCCCTGCCCTGCTGGGAGCCTGCCGGGCTTCTCACCCGGAGGACACACCCATGCTCCCCTCACCCATCCGCCCGGCGCTCGCGCCCGGCCTGCTGCTGGCGCTCCTGCTGAGCACCGCCGCCAGCGCCACCACCGTCCGCGTCCACTACGACGTGGGATATGGCAACCGGATTACACTTCGCGGCAGCGCGGCGCCCCTGTCCTGGACCGTGGGACAGAACGCGACCTGGACCCAGGGCAACGTCTGGACGTACTCGTGGCCGGACAGCGCCGGGGACGTGGACCTCAAGCCCCTCATCAACGACACGCGCTGGGCCACCGGGGGCAACTACCGCGTCCGCGCGGGCACCACCGTCAACATCTTCCCCTTCTTCGGCCCGTCCACCGGCACGCGGCAGCAGTTCGACAACTTCTGGTCGCCGCAGCTCGGCAACACCCGCACGCTGCGCTTCTACCTGCCGCCCAGCTACTCGGAGAACCCGCTCAAGCGCTACCCGGTGCTCTACATGCACGACGGGCAGAACCTCTTCGACGCGGCGACCGCCTCCTACGGCGTGGAGTGGCGCGTGGATGAGACGCTCAACCACCTCATCGGCACGGGGCAGGTGGACGAGGTCATCGTCGTGGGCATCGACCATGCGGGCGCCGGCCGCATCTACGAGTACACGCCCTGCTGTGACAGCCGCTACGGCGGCGGGGGCGCGGACCTGTACGAGCGCTTCCTCCTGGAGAGCGTGAAGCCCTTCGTCGACGCGAACCTGCGCACGCTGACGGGCAAGGCGAACACCGCGCTGATGGGCTCGTCCCTGGGCGGGCTGGTGTCCTTCCACATCGGCCGGCGCCGTCCGGACGTCTTCTCCAAGGTGGCGGGCCTGTCCAGCTCGTTCTGGTGGAACAACCAAGCGATGACGCAGGCGGTGGAGCAGTCCACCGTGAAGCTGCCCTTGCGCTTCTACCTGGACGCGGGCACGCAGAATGACGGGCTGGCGGAGACGACGCGCATGCGCGATGCGCTGGCCGCCGACGGCCACGTGCAGGGCGCCGACCTGTACTACCTCGTGGCCCAGGGCGCCGGACACACCGAGTCCGCCTGGGCGGACCGCGTGCACATCCCCCTCACCTACCTGTTCCCCTGGCAGGGCACGGTGTACTGAGCGGGCGGCGAGGCGTGGACCGGCGAGGCCGTGCGCTCCGGTCCACGCTTCGTGGGAACGTAACCCAGTCTACGATGAGGGTTCCGCAGGCCCTGGCGACCATGTCCACCGCGCAAGCACATCCGAAAGTGACGGGGCGCCGGTTGCCCTGGGCGGGACTCGTGCTCATGGGAGTCGTGCTCGGGGGCGCGGTGCTGCTGCGCGCCTTCGCCGTCCGTCCACTGCGCGTCATCTCGGACTCGATGGCGCCGACGCTGCGCGTGGGGGACCGGCTGGTGATGGACCTGTGGACGTACCGCTTCGAAGCACCGGAGGCCGGAGACATCGTCGTCTTCGAGCCGCCGCCCGCGCTCGCGCGCTCCGTCGCCGAGCCTCCGCGCCACTCCATCAAGCGGGTGGTGGCCCTGCCGGGACAGGTGGTGCAGGTGCGCGACGGGCAGGTGTGGGTGGACGGACAGGCCCGGCACGAGCCCTACGTGGCGGAGCCCGCGGGCTACACCTGGGGCCCGGAGCGCGTCCCGGAGGGCGAGCTCTTCGTACTGGGTGACAACCGCAACGCCAGTGCGGATTCCCACGCCTGGGGTTTCCTGCCGGCGCGGTACGTGACGGGTCGTGCCTGGGTGCGCTTCTGGCCGCCGGAGCGGGCCGGACGGCCCTGACGGACTACCGCACCCGCGTGCCGTGGGGCAGCGGGCCGCGCGTCTCCTCGGTGAACTCCAGGAAGCGCTCCATCTGCCGCACGGACTCCTCGGTGGCCTCGGCCTCCGCGCTGAGCACGGTGAGCTGGCGGTTGACGCTCTCCGGGTCCCGGATGGCGATGGACTGCTCGTGCGTCAGCCGCATCAGGTCTTCAATCCCCGCGAGCTGGTGACTCACCACCTCACGGCTCTCGCTGGCCTGCTCGAAGCGCGCCAGGCGCTTGCGGAGGATGTCCACGCGGTTCTGCTTCACGTCCTTCAGCCGCGGGTTCTCCTCGCGGGCCACGTCCGCCTCCAGCTCGCGCACCTCGCGCTCCAGGTGCTCGCGGTCCGAGCTGTTGAGGTACGAGCGGTACTGGTTCAGCGTGGAGATGAGGCGCAGGAAGGACGTGAGCAGCGCGTCCAGCCGCGGCTCGCTGTCCGCCTCCAGCACCTTGCCGCCCGGCAGCTTCCGGTAGTTGGCGAGAATCTTCTCCTTCAGCCCGACGAGCTGCTGGTAGTGCTCTCGCTGCGACGGGGCCAGGTCCGCCTGGAGCGAGTCCAGGGCCTTGCGCGCCGCCTCCGGGTCGTCCGGCGTCTTCGCTCGCACCGCGCGCTGGAAGCGCTTCATGGACGAGGCGACGCCCAGGTACAGGCCCTCCAGCCCCAGGGCCACCAGCATCGGCAGCGGCTCGCCCGTCATCGCCGCCGAGGCCGCCGCCGTGCCGAGCCCCACGAGGTTGGCGGGCATCAGGAATGCGGCCTTGATGTAGTTGGGCGACCTCGCCACGTCCGTCCTTCCCTCTCCCCGAGTCACCGGGGCTCGATTCAGGGGCCTCGCGCCTCCGACACGTACTTCAACGCGCCCAAATCGCGCGTGTCCTCCGCGGGCGGCACCCTCGGCCCCTGCTTCAACTTCTGGAAGAGCGCCGCGGCGCTCTGGAACAACTCGTCATAGGTGACCGGCGCCTCCCCGGAAAGGCCGAAGAAGGCCCGATTGTCCGCCAGTGTCGCCGGGGGCGCGCTGCGGATGGCCTCAATCGGGTCTCCCAGGTACGGCGCCACCTCGCCCAGCATCCGCGCCCCCGCCGTGGGGTCCTTCAGCACGCTCTGTCCCGCGTCCAACAGGCCCCGCAGCACCCGGCGCACCGCGTCCGGGTAGCGCGCCGCGAAGTCCCCGCGCGCCACCAGCACCGTGGCGATGAGGTGCGGCGCGTCCGCCGTCGTCGCCAGCACCGCCCCGCCCCTGTCCCGGGCCGCCAGCTCCACGTCGCCCCACAGCCCCGCCACCGCGTCCGCCCGGCCCTCGCGCAGCGCGCGGCCCGCGTCCAGCGTGGAGGGCAGGTCCACCCACTTCACGTCCGTGGTGCGCAGCCCCGCGCGCGCCAGCACCCACAGCGCGAAGTAGTGCGAGGCGCCGGACGAGTACACGCCCAGCCGCTTGCCCCTCAGCGCGGAGAGCTCCGGCACGCCCACCCCCGCCAGCGCCTCCTGTCCGCGGCTGCGGCCCACCAGCAGCAGCGTCCGGGGCGCCGCGTCCCGCAGCCCCGGAGCCCACGCCGCCAGCCGGTCCACGGAGATGGCGGCCATATCCACCCCGCCGTTGTCCCCGCCAATGGCCAGCGCCTGCCGCAGCTCCTCGTCCCGGGCGAAGAGCACCGCCCGGGCGTCCAGCGCGTAGGCCGTCTTCAGGAAGCCCTGCGCGGCCCCCGGCGGAGGCACCGGGTTGTCCAGCGTCGTCGCGCCCCCGGTGGCCACCAGGAGCCCCGCCGCGGAGCCGCGCGCGGTGAAGCCGATGAGCACGGGCCGCAGCGGCACGGAGGCCACGTCCGCCACCGGCGCGGCCACGCCCGCCGGGAAGTCCCCGGGCGACAGCCGCACCGCCTCGCGCGCCGCGGGGAAGAAGCGCTCCTGGAGGCGGTCCAGGTACCCCAGGCGCGACGCGAGCGCATAGCCCGCGCCGAGCAAGCACAGGGTGACGAAGAGGAAGAGGCCTGGACCGCGGTGGAGCCTCACGGGGGGCTACTCGACCCCCACCTTCTTGCCGATGGTCTTCTCGGTGCCGCCGCCCACGTCGGACACGGGCGCCGGGCTGTCCAGGAGGCCCATCTCCATCTTCATCTGCTTCACGAGCTCGTTGGCCTGGATCTTCTCGGCCTCCTCCTCGATGTTGGCGGCCATGTGGTCCACCGACTCGAGCGCCATCTGCATGCGCGCCTCGTTGACGGCGGACTTCTCCTGCACCTTGCGGAGCATCTCGTCGTGCGTCGAGTCGATGCCGGCGACGGTGAAGGACTCCATGGTGTCGGCCACCTTGGCCTGCCACTTGGCGCGGCGCGCCTCGCGGATGGCGTTCATGGCCTCCTGCGTCTTGCGCTCCTTCTCGCGCATGAACGCCTTCTTCACCGTCAGGGCCTTCTCGTAGGCCTGACGGGCGGTGGCGAGCTGCTGCTCGTTGCGCGCCAGCGCGTCCTTCTCGATTTGGAGCTTGCCGGCGTACTGGGCGGCCAGGTCGTCACGGCCCGCCTGGATGGCGGCCTTCACCTTGGCCGTCAGCGAGCGCACGTCCTCCATGTACTTGGCGTTCTCCTTCTCGAGCAGCGTCACGTTCGCCCGCACCATGGCGATGGACTCGTTCATCTTCGGGACCTGGTCGTTCAGGTCTCGGACGTTCTGCTCGAGGATGAGCTCCGGGTCCTCGATGGAGGAGACGAAGAAGCCGGCGAAGCTACGCATTGCCCTCTTGAATCTTTCCCACATGTCGGCGGTCTACCTCCATCCAGCCCAACTTGCCGTCACCTTACACAATAACCGGGACAGGCAAGCAGCCACAGTCCCAACACTCTGATTACTGCTACGCGCTCCTACCTAAGACCATTGCCCTCCGCGCGAAAGAGAACGGCGCCCGGACGGCCGGTGCGGAGGCCGCCGGCCCCACCTCGGCCCCGTCCCCCAGG
>NZ_JABBJJ010000313.1 GCF_012933655.1 Pyxidicoccus fallax
CCCCCGTCCCACCCGGACGGCCCCGCGTCTCCCGCATCTGGCGCGCCCGAGTCAGGCACTCCCGAGTCTCTCACCCCCGCGTCCGGGATGCCCGCGTCCGGGGCGGGTGGGGACTCGTCGTCGCAGGCGGTCAGCGTCATCGCGCAGGCGAGCAGCAGCGCCCATGCGCGGTATCGGGAAACCCTCTTCATCATGGACATGCTCCGGCCCGCGGGCGCGGCGGAAGACCCGGTGCGCCCGATGGGAAACAGCCTATCCAGCGCGGCTCCGGGCGGAGGGGAATGGTTGAGCCGTGAGGGGTATCGGCCGGGCCGACCCGGCGTCGCGGTCCGGTCCCGGGCTTGCAACCGCGCACGCTTCCGGCGCTACCGCAGCTCGTTCAGCACCAGCAGCCCGCGCGCGGTATCCACCACGTACACGTAGCCATCCCCAGGCACGTGGAGTCCGGCGGCGCCCTCGTCCGCGCCATCTCCGCGGCCGGGGTCCGTCTCCCGGAAGCTGTTGAAGTACGCCAGCTCGCTCGGCCGCGAGGGATTGGACACGTCCAGCACGCGCAGGCCCTCGTGGTGGTACGTCAGGTACAGCCGCGAGCCCCGGAGCTGCAGGGTATGGGGCGACACGACGTGGCGCAGGCCGTACTCGCTCATCTTCAGGATGTTGGAGGGAACGGTGGCGTCCAGCACGCGCAGCCGCGCGCCGGGGCCTCGGCCCAGCTCGAAGGCGACGATGCGGCTGGCGAAGGTGCCCACGGCGCTCGCGGCGCTCCGCGCGTACGGGTACGTGTACTTGCCGAGCAGGGACAGCTGGCTCGGGTCCCTGCCGTCCACGACCTTGAGGCCCTGGGACTGGTGGTTGATGTAGAGGCGGCCCTCGTAGGGCGTGGCGCCACGTCCCGAGTAGAGCCGGTTCGGCTCCCGGGCCTCCCTCATGGAACCGACGAGGAAGTGGGGCGTGCCCGGCTCGGAGATGTCGAACACGAGCGTCCCGGGCTCGGGGGACTCGACAATGGCATAGAGCCGCTCGCCGGCCACGTTCACCCCGCTCACCGGCAGCGGGCCTCCCGGCACGTGGCTTCGCAGCGTCGGCGCCGAGGGCTGGGAGATGTCCACCACCGCGACGCCGTGGTTCGCGGTGGCCACGTAGAGCGTGCCTTCCCCGGACACGGCGTTGCGCCAGTCCGCGCCCTCGGGGCTCAGGCTCCCCACGAGCACGGGAGCGCTCGGGTCGCTCACGTCGAAGATGGTGAGGCCCCCGGGCCGGCCCGCATGCTTCCGCGACACGACATAGGCGTGACTTCCGGAGACGTGGACATCCACGGGCCTGCCGATGCGCACGGAGGACTCGGACAGCAGCCGCAGCCCGCCCGATGCCTCGCGCTCGCCCTCGAAGCGCATCATGCGCTCGGCGCGGAAGGTGGCGGACTGCTCCAGCCGCCCGTTCCTGCACACGGAGAAGCAGCCGGTGAGCACGTGCTCATCCACGGCGTTGCAGCCCACGAAGGTATACAGCGTGTCGCCCTCGCGGCCGGACAGCAGGAGCGTCCGGCTGTCCCACAGTCCGGCCACGGGAGGCACGCCGAAGACGGACTCCGGGACACCGCCGGGCCCCAGCTTGAAGCCGCCGCTGCCCGCGCGGCCCCGGGTCTCCGAGTCTCTCGGTGCGTAGCGCAGCTCCGCCCGGAAGATGCCCCAGCGCTCCAGGCTCTTCAGCGTGCCGCGCCGGCACTGCCTCAAGTCGAAGGACTCCAGCGAGCCGCAGGCCGCGCCGCCCTCTTCCAGCACGCCACAGGTGGACAGGGGCCCGGTGTCCACCCAGTCTCCCCGCTCCTCCAGGGGGATGTAGCTCCCATCCCAGGGCTGCTCCCCGGCGTCGCTGCAGCCGAGCGTGGACACGGCACAGGCGAGCAGGACCGTCAACGCGGCGCGAGCAGACGGCATGGGGCACCTCCCTGTGGGTCGTCCGCTCCGGCCAGCGGACCGACAGCACGCGCAGTGTAGGGAGGTTGCCTCGCTCGCGAAAAGCCGCGCTGTTCAGATGTCGTCGAAGATGAGCAGGCCCCGGGAGGAATCCACGACGTACACGGCCCCGTCTCCGGGCACCCGGACGCCGTAGGCGCCATCGAGGACGGTATCCCACCGGCCCGGATCCGTCTCGCGGTAGACGTTGTAGTGCGCCACCTCGCGCGGCCGTGTGGGGTTGGACACGTCCAGCACGCGCAGGCCCTCGTGGTACCAGGCGATGTAGAGCCGCGTGCCGCGCAGAATCATGTTGTGGATGGAGGTCACCGGGCGCTTCCGGTACTCGCCAATCTTCACGATGTTCGCCGGGTCGGTGACGTCGAGCACGCGCACGTGGGACGAGGCGAACTCGGCGCCCTCGAAGGCGATGGTGCGGCCGGCGAAGGTGCCCACCGCGCTGTGGTGCGCGTAGGCGCCGTGCACGTACTTGCCCAGGAACTTCACGTCCTCCAGGTCGGTGACGTCCATGACGTAGTAACCGTCGTAGCTGTTGCTGATGTAGAGGCGGCCCTCGTAGGCGAAGTGGTCATGGGGAGCGCCCACCGTGAGGCTCTGGAGCAGCACGGGCTCCAGCGGGCGGGACACGTCGTAGACGAGCGTCCGGCCGTCGTTGGCCGCGGCATACAGCCGCTCGCCATCGACGAGCACGGTGTGCACGCCACGCTGGCCCCCCGGCATGGAGCGCAGGAAGGCGGGCTCCGAGGGCCGGGTGATGTCGTAGACGATGACGCCCGACACGTCGCTGGCGATGTAGAGCGCGTCGCCCTTCGTCCAGGCGCCGTTCCAGTTGGAGTCCCCGGGGATGTGGATGGACGTCTTGAAGACGGGGTGGCTCCGGTCGCTCACGTCGAAGACGGTGAGCCCTCCACTGTCGCCGGGCCGGTTCATCGAGACGACGTAGGCATGGTCCTTCGCGACGTAGACGTCCACGGGCTCGCCCAGCACCACGTGCGACTCGGAGCGCAGCCGCAGCCCGCCGGAGGACTCGGCCTCGCCCTCGGGCCACGTCATGCGGTGGGCCTCGAAGGTGCCGGTGCGGCTGACCCGCCCGTTGACGCAACGGATGAAGCAGCCCGTGATGACGCCCGTCCGCGGCACCTGACAGCCCGCGTACGCGTTGGCCAGGGTGGGGGACGTCGTCCGGCGGCTGGCGATGAAGAAGCGACCGTCGTCGATAATCCGGGTGACGAGGGGCTGAGCGCCCAGCGTTTCGGTGCCGCCGTCCGAGTGGAGCCGGAAGCCCAATGAGGAGAAGCTCACCCCCATGCCGCCGTCCTGCAGGGGCGAATCGTAGCGCGTGCCAGCCTGGTAGATGCCCTGGGGCTCCACGTTGGCGAGCGAGTCCGTGTCGCACGCGGACAGGTCGAACAGCTCCGGTGTCAGGTCGTCACAGCTCGGCGTGACTCCGGAGCGGAGGGTGCAGGGCGCGTAGGGCCCGCGGTCAATCCAGTCTCCGCGCTCCTCCAGCACCGTGTAGGTGCCATCCCACGGCGCCGCGTCCCCCGCGTCGGGCGTCCCCGCGTCCTCGGTGGGGGAAGGGCCGGCGTCCGGAGCGGGGTCGGACTCCTCACAGCCGGAGAGGACGGACAGCCACAGGGCACAAGCGGGCAGCAGCACCCGCCTCCAGCGCGGAAAGGACGTCATCGTGCACCTCCTCGTTCCCCCCTCTACGTACGGAGGCGTCCACCCCGGGGTCCGCCACGGGAATCGTTGCCGCGTGATGCATGACGCCGACGGCGGAGGCACGCGCGGGCTCCACCGGTGCTCCCGGGTCCTGGAATTGCAACGAGATGGCGGGGGCTACGGCTCGTCGAGGATGAGCAGTCCGCGCGCCGTGTCGACCACGTAGATGTGCCCGTCACCGGGCACGCGCATGCCGATGGCGCCCTCGAACATGCCGTCCGTGCGGCCCCGGTCCGTCTCGCGGAAGGTGTTGAAGTACGCCACCTCGGTGGGGCGGGTGGGGTCGGCCACGTCCAGCACGCGCACGCCTTCGTGGTAGTGCGCGATGTAGAGGCGCGTGCCGCGCAGAATCATGTTGTGGATGGAGGTGACGGTGCGCAGCTTGTACTCGCCCACCTTGGCGATGCCGGCGGGGTTGGTGACGTCCAGCACGCGCACATGGGCGCCGAGCGTCTCTCCGCCCTCGAAGGCCACGGTGCGGCCGTTGAAGGTGCCCACCGCGTTGGCGTGGCTGTAGGCGCGCGGGTAGGCGTACCGGCCCAGCAGCGTCGGGCGCTCCGCCGTCGCGTCGACGACGAGGAAGCCGTTCACGGTGTGATTCACGTACAGCCGGCCTTCGTAGGCGAAGGCATCATGCGGATAGCCGGACCCGTCGCCGTACGTGTGGCGGGTGAGGAGCCGGGGCTCCAGGGGCTCCGAGACGTCGAAGATGAGCGTCGCCCGCAGGGAGGGCGACATGGCGTAGAGCCGGTCTCCTTCCACGAAGACGGTGTGCACGTCGACGAGGTTGTCGGTGGCGCCACCCCGGTTCGCGCCCCGGAAGGCGGGGCTGGAGGGGTTGGAGATGTCGAAGACGAGCACGCCCGCCGTCCCGCTGGCGACGTAGAGCGCGTTGTCCTTCGCCCAGACGCCGTTCCAGTAGGAGTCATTGGGCAGGGCGTAGGACGTCCGCTGCACGGGGGCGCTCGGGTCGCTCACGTCGAAGACGGTGAGGCCGCCGGGACGCTGCGTGCCGTTGGGAAGGGAGACGACATAGGCATGGCCCTGGGTGACGTACACGTCCACCGGGGTGCCGCGCTCCACGAAGGACTCGGAGCGGAGCTGGAGGCCGGAGGACTCGGACTCGCCCTCGCGCCACGTCATGCGCTCCGCGCGGAAGGTGCCCTGCACGCGGAGCTGGCCGTTCCTGCACTGGGCGAAGCAGCCGGTGAACTCGCGCGGCCCTTGGGCCTCACAGCCGACGAAGACGCTGCGGTCCGTGAGGTTGCCGCGCGTCTGCTGCGACACCATCACGAGGGTCTCCCCGTCCGCGCGGGAGGTGCTGAACGGGAGCTGGCTCAGGACGCGCCGGGGCTGGCCCGCGGCATCGAACTGGAAGCCGCCGGAGGTGGGCGCGAGGTTGACCTCATTGGGGTTGACCTGCGCCTCGCCGCGAAGCTCCGCGCGGAAGATGGCGTCTCGCAGCTCCAGGCCCGCGAGCGAGCCGCGCGCACAGGACGACAGGTCGAACGGAGTCGTCGCGTCGCAGACGGTGGAGGACGCCGTCAGCGTGCAGGGGGCCAGGGCTTCGGGCGACACCCACTCGCCGTTCTCCGGGAGCTGCGTCCAGGGCCCGTCATACGGGACGGTGGGCGGGTCGGGCTGCGGCGGAGGCGGCCCGTCCGGCTCGTCCTTGGAGGAGCATGCGGAGAGGGATGCGGCACAGGTGAGCGCGAGGAGCAGGCGCGCGGCGCGGGAGGACATGCGGGACCTCTTCGCTTCGGGAACGGGCGCCCGCTTCTGCCGGGCGCACGGGGAGGCCCAGCTTAGAGGCCGCCTTCCGTGCCGTGAAGCGAAGCCCTCCGAGGGGTGGAGGCAGGCAATCGGGGGCCCGCCTCCATCGTCAGGGCTCGGCGAGGATGAGGAGGCCGCGCACGGAGTCCGCGAGGTACACGTACCCGTCACCGGGGACGCGCACGCTGGACACGCCCTGGAGGAACGCATCGGTGTGGCCGGGGTCGCTCTCCCGGTAGGTGTTGAAGTGCGCGACCTGCTTCGGCTTCGTGGGGTTGGACACGTCCAGCACACGCAGCCCCTCCTGGTGCCACGCGACGTAGAGCCGGTTGCCGCGCAGGACGAGGTCGTCGACGGAGGTGACGGGGCTCATCCGGAACTCGCCAATCTTCACGATGTGGGCGGGGTCGGTGAAGTCGAGCATGCGCACGTGGGAGGCGATGCCCTGGCCGGCTTCGAAGGCGATGGTGCGGCCGGCGAAGGTGCCCACCGCGCTGTGACGCGAGAGTCCGCCGTGCACGTAGTGGCCCAGGTACCGCGCGTCGTTCAGGTCGGTGACGTCCATGACGAAGTAGCCGCTGCGCATGCTGCTCAGGTAGAGGCGCCCCTCGTATTCGAAGGCGCCATGGGCGCCGCCGACGAAGTACTCCTCCGGCACGGAGATGAACGGGCGACTCGTGGGGTTCAGGGGCTGGGAGAGGTCATGGACGTACGTCCCACCCTGCATCGACACGGCGTACAGCCGGTCTCCGTCCACGCGCACGGTCTGCACGCCCTTGCCATCGGCGGGCAGGTGACGCACGTACCTGGGGGCGCCCGGGTCGGCGATGTCGTAGACGTGCACGCCCGAGGTGTTGCTGGCGATGTAGAGCGCGTCGTCCTTTGACTGGACGCTGTTCCAGTCGGAGTCCCCGGGCAGGCGGATGGAGGCCTTGAAGACGGGGTGCTCCCGGTCCTTCACGTCGAAGACGGTGAGGCCGCCGTTGTCGCCGGGCCTGTCGCGGGAGACGACGTAGGCGTGGTCCTTGGCGACATGGACGTCCACGGCCTCGCCGAGCTCCACGCGCGACTCGGAGGCGAGCCGCACGCCGCCCGAGGACTCCGGCTCCTCGGGCCGCAGCGGCAGGCGCCGCGCCTCGAAGGTGCCGGCCCGGATGAACCTGCCATCCACGCAGCGGGCGAAGCAGCCGGTGAGGATGCCGGGCGACGGCACCTGGCAGCCGGCGAGCGTGGTGACGACGTTGGGGCCGGGCGTCGTGGTGCTGCGGCCGGTGAGGTAGAAGCCCCCCGCCCCCGTGTCCCGGGAGACGAGCGGCCGGCCGTCCATCGTGCCGGGCTCGCCGTCCGAGCGGAGCTGGAAGGTGGCGGTGAGGCTGTTGAGGGAGGTTCCGCCGTCGGACAGCGCCACCTCGCCGCGCAGGTCCGCCAGGTAGACGCCGTGGGGCTCCAGGGCCGCGAGTGTCTCCAGGTTGCACTGGGACAGGTCGAACCGGTCACGGTCGTCGCAGGCGACGGTGGAGGGGTCTCCCGCGGAGTCGAAGGTGCACGACGCGAGCCGGCCGCGGTCCAGCCAGTCGCCACGCTCCTCCAGCACGGTGTAGCCGCCGTCCCACGTCTCCCCGGGCGTGCCGGCATCGGGGCCCGGGCCGGGAGCCGGTGGGCCGTCATCGTCACAGCCGGAGAGCACGGACAGCAGCAGCAGGCTGGCGGACAGCACGGCGTGGCGAGGGCGCTGTGGAGACTTCATGGGGACCCCCCGAGTGGAGCGAGGCTTGTGTGAATGGAGGAAGTACGCAGCGAGCCGTCGTTCTCGGTCGTTCCGGCCCTGTGGGACACGGTATGCGCCACGGTTCGGGCCCCCGCCAGCCACTACAGTTCGTTGAGGATGAGCAGGCCGCGCGCGGAGTCCACGACGTACACGTGCCCGTCCCCGGGGACGCGCACGCCGAAGGCGCCCTCGTAGATGTTGTCCGTGCGGCCGGGGTCCGTCTCGCGGAAGGTGTTGTAGTGGGCCACCTGCCGGGGCTGCGTGGGGTTGCTCACGTCCAGCACGCGCAGGCCCTCCTGGTACCACGCGATGTAGAGCCGCGTGCCGCGCAGAATCATGTTGTGGATGGACGTGACGGGCCTCATCCGGAACTCGCCAATCTTCACGATGTTCGCCGGGTCGGTGACGTCGAGCACGCGCAGGTGGGCGCCGTTCGTCTCGCCACCCTCGAAGGCGATGGTGCGGCCGGCGAAGGTGCCCACCGCGCTGTGGTGCGAGTAGGCCCGGCCGCCGTGCACGAACTGGCCCAGGTGCTTCACGTCATCCAGGTCGGTGACGTCCATGACGGAGTAACCGCCGTTGCCATGGTTGATGTAGAGGCGGCCCTGGTAGGCGAAGGCGTCATGCGGCCCGCCCAGGGAGAACTCCTCCGGCAGGGCGATGCTCTGGAGCAGCACGGGGCTCAGCGGCTGGGAGACGTCGAGGACGAGCGTCGGACCGTTGAGGGACATGGCGTAGAGCCGGTCTCCGTCCACGAGCACGGTGTGCACGCCCTCGGGGCCGGCGGCGTAGCTTCGGAGGAACTCGGGCGCCGCGGGGTCGGTGATGTCGTAGACGAGCAGGCCCGAGGCCAGGCTCGCGATGTAGAGGGCATCCCCCTTGGCCCAGACGCCGTTCCAGTAGTTGTCCCCCGGCAGGCTGATGGCCGTCTTCAGGATGGGGAAGCGCCGGTCCTTCACGTCGAAGACGGTGAGCCCGCCGTTGACGCCGAAGCGGGAGAAGGACACGACATAGGCGTGGTCCTTGGCGACGTAGACGTCCGCGGGCTCGCCCAGCGCGACGGCCGCCTCGGAGATGAGCTGGAGCCCGCCGGAGGACTCGGCCTCGCCGGGACGCACGGCCACGCGGTGGGCCTCGAAGGTCCCCAGGCCGGCGAACCTCCCGTCGATGCAGCGGGTGAAGCAGCCGGTGACGATGCCCGGCGAAGGCACCTGGCAGCCCGCGAGCGCCGTCTCCGTGGTGCCGGCGGGAGTCGAGCTTCCTCCGACGATGAAGAACGTGCCGCCGTCGGTGTGACGCGAGAGGAGGGGCGAGCCGGCCAGCGTGTCGGTGCCGCCGTCGGAGAGGAGCTGGAAGCTGGTGAAGGAGGGCGTGACGCGGGTGCCGCCGTCGGCCAGTCGCCGCTCGGTGCGCAGGTCCGTCAGGTAGATGCCGCGCGGCTCCACGGCGGCGAGCGCCTCGGGCGCGCACTGCGACAGGTCGAAGCGTGACAGGTCACCACAGGAGACCGATTCTCCCGTGGAGTCGAAGGTGCACGGGGCATATCGGCCGCGGTCCAGCCAGTTCCCGCGCTCCTCGAGCACGGTGTAGCCACCGTCCCACGGCGTGCCTCCCGCGTCCTCGGTGCCAGCGTCCTCCCTTGTGCCCGCATCGGTGCTGGCGTCCTCGGTGGGAGTGGGCCCGGGCCGGGGCTCGGGTGAGTCGGAGCAGGCGGAGAGCGTGAGCAGCCACAGGGTACAGGTGGGCAGCAGCACCCACGGTGAGCGCGGTGAAGATGTCATGGGAGACCTCGCGGGCAGGGCGCCGCGCGGGAGTGCGGGCGGCCTGCCCGGATACGTGTTCGCGAGGCCCGCGTGTCGGGCGCCCTCGGGAATGGTTGCCCGGTGATGCGGACCCGAGGCGCGACCGTGGAAGCGGGGAGCTTCCAGCGCCGGTGGGTCCTGGCCTTGCAACGAGCCAGGAGCACCGGCGCTCCGGGCGTGGCTACAGCTGGTTGAAGATGAGCAGGCCGCGCGAGGTATCCACGACGTACACGTACCCGTCTCCAGGCACGCGGATGCCGATGGCGCCCTCGTAGGTGCCGTCGGTGCGGTTGGGGTCCGTCTCGCGGAAGGTGTTGTAGTGGGCCACCTCCGTCGGCTTCGTGGGGTTGGACACGTCCAGCACGCGCACGCCCTCGTGGTACCAGGCGACGTACAGCCGCGTGCCCACCAGCAGCATGTTGTGGATGGAGGTGACGGGCCGCTGCGTGTACTCGCCAATCTTCACGATTTTCGCCGGGTCGGTGGCATCGAGCACGCGCAGGCGCGCACCGGGGTTCTCACCGCCCTCGAAGACGATGGTACGGCCGGCGAAGGTGCCCACCGCGTTGTGGTGGCTGTAGCTGTTCGCATACGGATACGTGCCGAGCAGCTTGACGTCATCGAGGTTGCCCACGTCCACGACGTGGAGCCCCTCGGTGGTGTGGTTGATGTAGAGACGGCCGTTGTAGGCGAAGGCGTCATGCGGCCCATCGGAGAACTCACCGGCCGGGAAGGCGATGCGCTGGCGGAGGACGGGAGCGAGCGGGTCGGACACGTCGAACACGAGCGTGTCCCGCGCGGGGCCGGGGGACATGCCGTACAGCCGGTCCCCGTCCACCAGCACGGTGTGGACATTGAGGCCGGCCGAGTTGGAGGGCACGGTGCGCAGGAAGGCGGGGTCGGAGGGGTTGGAGATGTCGAAGACGATGACGCCGGAGCTGTCGCTGGCGACGTAGAGCGCATTGCCCTTGGCCCAGACGCCGTTCCAGTAGTTGTCCTCCGGCAGGCTGATGACCTTCTTGAGGACGGGGTTGCGCCGGTCCTTCACGTCGAAGACGGTGAGGCCGCCGGGACGGGCTGCTCGCGAGAAGGGGACGGAGACGACGTAGGCGTGGTCCTTGGCGACGTAGATGTCCACCGGCGTGCCCAGCTCGACGAAGGTCTCGGACACGCGCTGCAGGCCGCCGGAGGACTCGGTCTCTCCGTCCTGCCACGTCATCCGGTGCGCCTCGAAGGTGCCGCTCCGGAACAGCGCGCCGTCGACGCAGCGGGCATAGCAGCCCGTGAAGCGGCCGGGCATGCTCGTCTCGCAGCCGGCGTAGACGACGGTGTTGGTGCGGCCATCCGTGAGCCGGGACTCCCGCGTGAGGAAGAGGTCCTGGCCGCTCTTCACCTTCGACGTGAAGGGCGCGCCGCTGATGGTGTCGGGGCCACCGTCCGAGCGGAGCTGGACGCCGTTGAAGAAGGTGGACCACCGGAGGCTGCCGTCGGGCTGGGTGAATTCCTGGCGCACCTGGAACCGGTAGATGGCGTCGTCCGGCAGCGTGGCGAGCGACGCGCGATTGCACGAGTCCAGGTTGAAGCGGGACGGGTCGTGACAGGCCACGGCCACGGGGCCGGGCTGCATCGTGTACGTGCAGGGCGAGAACACGCCGGGGTCCTGCGTGAAGTCTCCGCGCTCCTCGAGCACGGTGTAGTTCCCATCCCAGGGCTTCGTGCCCGCGTCGGATTGAGTGCCCGCGTCGGCTGGCGTGCCCGCGTCGGGCGTCGGGTCGGGGTCATCGTCACAACCGAAGAGGGACAGGCAGCCGGCGAGTGCCAGCGCCCAGGCGTGGCGGGGTGTGAGCGGCAAGTGGGGTCTCCGGGGAACAGGCGCTCCGTGGGTGGTCAACGGGCGTGGGTGTGACTGTCCCACGGAGGGGGTAGGGTGGAGGGCGTGACGCCCATCACTCGCCTCGAAGTCGCGGGATACCGCTCGGTCCGCAAGCTTTCTTTGGAGCTCGGCCCCGTGAATGTCATCGTCGGGCCGAACGGCAGTGGCAAGACGAACCTGTACCGGGCGCTCTACCTGCTGGTGGCGGCGGCGGAGGGGCGGCTGGCGCGCACGCTGGCCGACGAGGGCGGCACGCCCAGTGTGCTGTGGGCGGGCCCGCGCGATGGGAAGAAGCCGGTGCGGATGACCATCGGCGTGGAGATGGGAGACCTCGCGTACGAGCTGAGCTGCGGCACCGTGCCGCACTACAACGACCCGCTCGCACCGGAGCCCGACCCGTTCCGCCTGGACCCGGAGGTGAAGGAGGAGCACCTGTGGGCCTTCTCGGGAGGGCGCAAGGTGGTGCTGATGGAGCGCAAGGACCGCACGGCCTTCCTGCGGGACGCGGAAGGGACGCGGGTGACGTTCCCCACGGAGCTCTGGAGCGCGGAGTCGGTGATGGACCAGCTCGCCGAGCCGCACCGCTTTCCGCGCCTGTCCGAGGTGCAGCGCACGCTGCACGCGTGGCGCTTCTACCACCACTTCCGCACGGACCCGGACGCGGCCATGCGGCATCCGCAGGTGGGCGTGCGCACGCCGGTGCTGTCGCACGACGGGAGCGACCTGGCCGCGGCGCTGCTGACCGTCCGGGAGATTGGCGACCGCCGCGCGCTGGAGCAGGGACTGGAGGAAGCCTTCCCAGGCTCGGAGCTGGAGGTGCGTTCGCTGGAGGGGCGCTTCAGCCTGTACCTGCACATGCCGGGACTGACGCGGCCCATGTCGGCGGCGGAACTGTCGGACGGGACGCTGCGCTACCTGTGCCTGCTGGCGGCGCTCTTGAGTCCCCGGCCGCCGCCGTTCCTCGCGCTGAACGAGCCGGAGACGAGCCTGCACCCGGACCTGCTGGAGCCGCTCGGCCGGCTCATCCTCCGCGCGGCGAAGCACAGCCAGGTCTGGGTGACGACGCACGCGGAGGCCCTGGCGCGTGTGATGGCTGAGCGCTCACAGTGCGAGCCGGTGCACCTGGAGAAGCACGCGGGTGCCACGCAGGTGGCGAAGTCAGGGACGGACGAGGAGGAGGACTGAGGTGGGCGGCGCATGACTCCTGGCATCTATCGAGTGCACAAGCCGGTGGGCCCGACGAGCTTCTCGGTGGTGCAGGGCTTCCTGGAGGAGACGCGGGCGCGGCCGGGCAAGCGGGTGCCGGTGTGCCATGGCGGCACGCTGGACCCGTTCGCGGAGGGGCTGCTGCTGGTGCTGGTGGGCGGGGCCACGCGGCTGTTCGAGCTGCTGCACGCCGTGCCCAAGACGTACGAGGCGGAGGTGGTGTGGGGCACGGAGATGGACACGGGTGACCTGCACGGGAGGCCGGTGTCCCAGGGCGACACGGCGGCGCTGACGCCCGAGTCGTTGGACGCGGCGCTCGCGCGCTTCGTGGGCTGGACGGAGCAGGTGCCACCAGCGACGAGCGCGAAGAAGGTGGGCGGTGAGCCGGCCTACCGCAAGGCGCACCGGGGCGAGGTGGTGGAGCTGCCGCCGTCGCGCGTGTACCTGCACTCGGCGCGGTGGCTGTCACACGCGCTGCCGCGCTCGAGCCGGCTGCTGCTGACATGCCGAGGCGGCTACTACGTGCGCTCGCTGGCGAGGGACCTGGGCCGGGCGCTGGGCTGTGGCGCGCACCTGTCCACCCTGCGACGCACGGCGATTGGCCCCTGGGAGGACCCGGGCCCGGGACAGCGCGTGGGGCTGCACGGGCGCGAGCTGTTGCCCTGGAGCCCCTGGCGGCCGCTGACGGACGCGGAGGTGGGCGAGCTGCGGCGGGAGCGGTCGATTCCGCTGAGTGGCGTGCGGCCTCCGGACTGGAGCCTCCCGCCAGGGTTCCCCGACCCCCAGGCCCCGGTGCGAGGCTTCCATCAAGGGCGCCTCACGTTCCTCCTGCGCGAGCGCGAGGGCGCGCTGTGGAGCGAGACGGAGCTGCGCGGCGGGCTGTGACGTACGCGCCCGCGTCATGCCCCTGGACCTCGACATCGAGGAGCTGACCCCGGAGCGGTCAGGGCGCTGACGCGGGGGCGGTGACTCCAGTCACCACCCCCCTGGCCCGGTGATGACGGTTGTCACCGGTGGTGACTGTTGTCACCACCCCCCGCGGCCCCTGGGACACACCCCCTGGGCGCATAACCCCTTGAAAGAACGAGGATGTGAACGTGCGGGCACCGGGGCGGATGTGTGGCACGCTGCGCGCAATAGGCAGGGTCATCACGCTCCAACACGGAGACTCCAAATGACCACCCGCCTTTCCGCCCACCTCGCCGCCCCGGCCTGCCACCTTCCGAAGACGCCGGTCCTGAAGTGCGGGACCCTGCCCACGAAGCCCGCCACCGAGCCGGCGAGCCCTCCGCCGCAGCAGGGCATCGTCGCCGGGGGCTGCCACCGTCCGGACGACTTCACGCCGTTCCCCGGCCGCTGCGGCACCCCGGTGCCCCTGCCGAAGCCGGGCGGCTGCTGGCAGCCGCTGGACCTGGGCGCGCTGATGGAGGTCAACAAGCTGGACCAGACGAAGGGTCCCATCGGCGCCGAGCAGCTCACGGAGGCCATCAAGAACGGCACGGCGGACCTGGACGGCCAGGCGGCCTCGGGTGAGTTCCGCGCCTTCTCCGAGTGGGCCCAGAAGAACGGCAACCGCCTCACGCCCGAGGCGAAGCAGGTGATGGACATCTACGCGAAGTACGCCGCGCAGGCGAAGGCCAGCGGCCAGACGGGCATCTCCCAGGCCGAGCACGCCAAGATGCTGGCCGAGATGTCCAAGGTCGGTGACCTCGGCGCGAAGCAGGCGCTGGCGGGCCTGGACAAGCTGCCCACGCCCATCTCCGGCCGCGACATGGCGCGCGCCATCGAGCGCGGCGCCCGGGACACGGACGGCCAGACGAAGGCCGAGGTCGCCGCCTTCAAGGACTGGGCGGCGAAGAACGGCGCGAAGCTGTCCCCCGAGGCCAAGGAGGTCCTGGGCATCTTCGAGAAGCACGCGGGCAAGGCGACGGCGGACGGCGACAAGGACCTGTCCCGCTCCGAGTGGCAGAAGATGCTGAAGGAGTTCAGCTGCGTGGGCGACGTGAGCGCGAAGAAGGCGCTGGCGAAGCTGGACAAGGAGAACGGCCCCGTCTCCGGCGAGGACATGCTGCAGGCCATCCGCGAGGGCGTCTCCGACAACGACGGCAATGCCACCGGCTCCGAGCTGCGCGAGTTCCAGAACTGGGCGCGCGAGAACAAGGACCGCCTCACGCCCGAGGCGCGCAAGGTGCTGGCCACCTACGAGAAGCACGCGAAGGCCGCGGGCGCCTCGGGGCTGACGCAGCAGAAGTTCGACGCGATGCTGAAGGAGGCGGGCCAGTTCAAGACGTTCCGTGACAACTCCATGCGCAACGCGCTGGAGAAGCTGGACGACAAGAACGGCTGCATCTCCGGGAAGGACCTGACGGAGGCCATCCGCAAGGGCGCGGGCGACCACGACGGCCAGGCGGCGGGCGTGGAGTTCGCGGACCTGCAGAAGTGGGTGCGGCAGAACTACAGCCGGCTGGGGCCGGACGCGCGCAAGGTGCTCGACGTCTACGAGAAGTACGCGACCCGGGCCATGTCCCGGGGGCAGACGGGCATCAACAACTCGGACTTCCAGCGGATGCTGCGCGAGATGAGCCAGGTGGGGGAGCCGCTGCGGCGTCCCACGTTCCTCATGGGGTGAGCTGACGCTCCCGGTGGACTCACGTCGCGGGAGCCCGGCGGGGGCCGGGCGCGGGGGGCCGCGAACTCCCGCGACGTGAGCGAGCTGGGAGTCGGAGCAAAGGGCCTCGTGCCGGGGGGCACGGAGCCGACGGGGGGCGAGTCATCCGGGGGGATGGCTCGGAAGAGTTCGGGCC
>NZ_JABBJJ010000314.1 GCF_012933655.1 Pyxidicoccus fallax
GCTCGAGTCCGCTGGCGCTTCACGATCGAGGGCGCCCGCACCAAACTCGGGCGCGCGTACCCCCAGGCCCAGGCGGCCGTCGCCGCTGCCGCCTGAACCCCTCAGAATCTCTGTGCCGGGGTACTAGGCCTGGAGACTGCCCGCGCTGGCGCTCCCGCATCAATTCATCGATGCGGCGGCCCAGCGCGGGGATGCGCTGGGTGTAGCTGATCTTCGTGCTCACGTAGGGAAATCCGTCTTCTCCCTTCGACGGGTCCGCCGCGCTCGCCACCGCGGCGTCGTAGTAGCGGTAGCCGAGGTTGGACAGGAATACGACGATGTACCGGCGCCACGGACGGCCCGGCAGCGACCGCACGATTCCGCCGTCGCTCCCGTAGTTCTCCGTCAGCCCCGTCTTGTGCGCGAACACCACCTCCGCCGCCGCGTTGCACGGCCGCGTGTCACGGCCGAACGCCGTCTCCGCAGCCGTCACCGTGCCGTCCTTCGTGTTCACCCACCGCACCGGCACCGCCGCCGGAATCCCTTTCTCCGCCCTGGCGTCGCCACACAGCAGCGTCGAGGACAGCGCCTCGTGCAGCGCCTGGTCCGCCAGCAGCGACTGGAGATGCGCCCGCGACGCCGCCGACAGCTCTGCCGCCCTCACCTCCCGGCCGGACGGCGTACGCCACAGCACCCCCGGGCCTCCCTCGATGAGCAGCAGCAGCCTCGCGGTGTCCAAGGCCGTCATGTGGATGCTGCCCGGGTTCCAGCTTCGCCCCGTCACTGGTGACGTCCCGTTCACCTGCAGCGTCCCCAGCCCCAGCTCCGCCAATTCCGCGTTGAGCGCCTCCATCCCGCCCTTCTCGTGCAGCAGCTTCACCAGCGCCTCGGTGGAGCCGTTGTCAGACTCCGTCACCATCGGCTCCAGCCACCGCCACACCGCGCGCTCGCCCTTGTCCTCCGTGTCCCGGATGAAGCGCCAGGGCTGCCCCAGCGTCACCTCGCCCCGGTCCACCAGCCGCATCACCCGGAACGCGATGAGCAGCTTGAACAGCGAGGCCGGGTAGGGCGCCATGAAGCGCAGTCGTGCCTTCTGACGTCCCGGCACCACGTCCTCCTCGGCCGTCGCGCCGGACCAGTCCTTCGCCCCGTCCCACCGCTCCAGGTCCCACCGCGTGTAGCGCACCGACGTCGTGCCCCACGTCTTCATGTCGATGGGCACCCCCACCCCCTTCGGGTAGTCCCGCGACAGCAGCACGTTCGCCGCCGCCACCGGCCGGCCCTCCCTGTCCAGCTCGATGACCGCCACGTCCACGTTCGGTGCGTGCGCGATGCGCTCGCCGTTGCGCTTGAAGTCGAGCACCCCGTCGAAGTTCGTCTCCCCCACCGCGCGCAGCAGGCCGCGCTCCAGGGACGCGGAGGCCTTCGCGCGAAGGGCCGCCTCTCCGCCCGCCTTCCGGGGCGCGGCTCCTGTCTCCGTACACCAGAGCAGGACCACCGCCGTGAAGAGGGCTCCCGCGCCTCCAGGGATGAAGCTCCGTACCGCGTCCCACATGCGTCGACTCCTCCGTGCTGCCAGCATTCCGGGAACCGTAGTTCAGGCGCACGAGGAGCGGTCGCACACATGCACCGCCGAGGCCTGGCCCCTTATCGCGCTGCGGCAGGGCAGGTCCGGCGCACAGGGCCCGTTCGCATCTCACCCGTGCCTTGCGCCCGCCGGGGAGGTGCCTCGGGCATCCGTCGAAAGCCGCCGATATGTCCGCCTCGCTCGGACGTTGCCGGCCGCCTGAGGGGCCGGCTTTACCGAGGAGTTGCACATGAAGGCGTGGCTGCGCGGTTCAGTGGTGTCCCTGCTGGCCCTGGGGGCCTCCCTCACGGGCTGTGGGTCGGCGTCGGAGGACCCCGAGTCGATCCAATCCGAGGGAGACCTCAAGAAGGAAGACACCGGCGATTGGGAGCCGAAGCCCCTGGCCTGGTGCAAGGTCCTCACCGGCGAGACCGCCACCGCCGAGTGCGGCACGCTGGAGTCCTTCGACCTGTCCGCATGTGACGCGGAGAGCTTCGATGCCGTCGATGCCCAGGGCGTCTTCACCCTGCACAACGTCGGCGACGATATCGCCGAGAACGACAACGCCTCCTACCTCTCCGCCTTCAGGGTCCTTCCGGATGGAAGCACCTTCGTGAATGGCATCCGCTACACCGAGAGCCGGTTCGACTCGCGGACGTTCTACTTCTCCCGCTCCCGCACGCTTCCCAATGGTCAGGTGAGCCGCACCGCCTTCGTGGGCTGCAAGGCTCGGGGGCCCCACCGGGTGACGGGTTGCTACGCGAGCTGTGTCGGCGGCGTCCCCGCCTACCAGGACACCTTCGAGGCGGAGAAGGTCGTGCGCCTTCCCGGCGAGGGCGAGTCCTCCGGCCTGCCGCTCGTCGGCGAGGGGACCGTGTCGCACGGCATCGCCGCCGACGTGTACGTCACCCACGGCCACGCCTATGTCGCGGGCATCTACCAGGGGCCCATGGGGCCCGGCGGCCTCCATGTGTTCGACCTGAGCGACCGGACCGCGCCGCGGCTCGTGAAGAGCATCGTCCTCGGTGGCGACAGCTACTGGAACGCCGTGTGGGCCCGGGGCAATGCCCTCTATGTCGCCAGCCTCGTCCGGGGCGTGCTCGTCTTCGACATCTCGGACCCGGCCAACCCCGTGTTCCAGCGGAACTTTCCCGGCGGCCCTTCCCTCAACGTCCACACCCTCTACGGAGACGGGGACCGGCTCTACGCCATGTCCCCCGGCCCCACCCCGCAGACGCTCATCTTCGACGTGACGAACCCGCTGGAGCCCGTGCTGCTCCACCGCCACCAGGACCCCAGCGTCGACCCCACCGTCGCCAGCTACCCCCATGACGCCACCGCCCAGGGGAACCGGCTCTACGTCAATCACTGGCGCGCCGGCTTGCTCATCCTCGACGTGAGCGACCCGCTCAACATCGTGAAGCTCGGTGAGTACAAGTACCCTTACGCCACCAGCCACACCAACCGCGTGGGAGTCTTCGACGGCCGCACCATCGCCTTCGAGGGCGGAGAGGACTGGGGCGCCCACCTGCGCGTGCTCGACATCACCGACCCCACGCAGGTGACCCTCATCGGCGAGTACCGTCTCACGCCGGGCGTCTCCATCCACAACATGGAGCTGAAGGGCGACCGGCTCTACCTCGCCCACTACCAGCACGGCGTCCGCGTCCTGGACGTGTCCAAGCCCAAGAACCCGAAGGAAGTGGCCTACTACAACACCTGGCGGGAGACGGACCGGCAGCGGGGCATCATCTTCCACGACGGCGCCATCGGCATTCGCATCCCCGGTGACGGCTACGTCTACGTCACCGACACGTCCCGGGGCCTGCTCATCTTCCCGGAGCTGTAGTCCTCCCAACGGGTGTGCCCGGCCCCACCCATGTTGGGCCGGGCGCGCGCCCCGGCAGGTCGGCTAGCGTACGGGCCCATGCCCATCGTCCATGACTGGCTGGCCCGCCGCGCCGCGCTCGACCCCGACCGCACCGCCCTCATCGACGCCAACCACGGCGAGCGCCGCATCTCCTACCGCGAGTGGGACGCCGCCGTGTCGCGTACCGCGTCCTTCCTCCACCACGCGCTCGGCGTGGGCCGGGGCGACCGCGTCGCCGTGCTCGCGTACAACTGCGTCGAGTTCCTCGACCTCGTCTTCGCCTGCGCGAAGCTGGGCGCCATCCTCCAGCCGCTCAACTGGCGCCTCAGTCCCGCGGAGCTGGGCGCCCTGCTCGCGGACGGCGAGCCCTCCGTGCTCGTCTTCGGCCCCGAGTTCCGCGGCGCCGTGGACTCCGTGCGCGCCCGTGCCTCCTTCGTGCGGCACTGGCTGTGCCTCGGCGAGCCCGGTCCCGGCGAGCGCGCCTTCTCCGAGCGCGAGGCCGCCTCGCCCGCGCCGCTCCCTCCGCTGGAGCTGGAGGCCGATGCGCCGTGGGTGCTCTGCTACACGGGCGGCAGCACCGGCGTGCCCAAGGCCGCCGTGCTCACGCATGGCTCCATCACCGCGAACGCGGTGAACACCGTGGTGAGCTGGGGCCTCACCGCCAATGACGTGGCCCTGCTCAACGCGCCCCTGTTCCACGCCGGAGGACTGAGCGTCTTCACCACCCCGCTGGTCTACGCGGGCGGCGCCTCCGTGGTGTGCCGCAGCTTCGACGTGGAGGGCGTGTTCGACCTCGTCCACCGGGGCACGGTGAGCCTCGTGTTCGGCGTGCCGACGATGTTCATCGAGATGCAGCGCCACCCCCGGTTCGAGTCGGTGGACTTCTCGCGTCTGAAGCTGCTCATCAGCGGCGGCGCGCCGTGCCCGGCGCCCGTGTTCGAGCGCTTCTTCGCGCGGGGCGTGGACTTCAAGACGGGTTATGGCCTCACGGAGGCGGGCCCCAACAACTTCTGGCTGCCCCCGGGCGAGGTGCGCCGCAAGCCGGGCGCCGTCGGCGTGCCGCTGTTCCATGTCGAGGCTCGCATCGAGGGGGAGCAGAAGCCGGGGGACGTGGGCGAGTTGCTCCTGCGCGGGCCGCACCTGTGCGCCGGCTACTGGCGCCGCCCCGAGGACACCGCCCGCACCATCGTGGATGGATGGCTGCACACCGGTGACCTCGCCAGCCGCGACGCGGACGGGTGCTTCCGCATCGTGGGCCGCAGCAAGGACCTCATCATCTCCGGCGGAGAGAACATCTACCCGTCCGAGGTGGAGAGCGTGCTCGCCGGGCATCCGGACGTGGCCGAGGTCGCCGTCATTGGTGTGCCCGACCCGAAGTGGGGCGAGACGCCGCGCGCGCTCGTCGTCGCGCGCCCGGGAACGAAGCCCACGGCGGAGGCGCTCATCGCGTTCTGCGAGGGGCGGCTCGCTCGGTACAAGACGCCGAAGTCGGTGCGCTTCATCGACGCGCTGCCGCGCACCTCGCCCGGCAAGGTGGACCGCCGCGCGCTCAGCGCCGCGCACGGAGCGCCCTGAGCTTTTTCTCGGGCACGGTGGACCGGCGTGCTCGGGCTTCGTCAGCCGTGCTCCCGCACCCAGTCGAGCGCGAGCCGCACTCCGCCTGGACAGGGCCACGGCGGCCGCGTCCGAGCAGGCGGGCTCAAGGGAGGCGCCTTCGCATGTCGAGGTTTGGCACGTAGGGACGGGCCCCGCACGCTGTCGCCGCCCGAGGCCTGTTCCGGGCGCGTGACGACGCGGGGACCCTGGCCCGCCGTTCTTGCCTCGCTCCCATCGGCAAGGCCGTGAGGAGGCACAGCCAGAGCCATGGACTCACTGGCGGCTCCCCATCCGCTCGCGCATCGCCTCGTGCCGCTGGCGCTGCTCCTCGCGGGCCTGGGTGATGAGCTCGCGGGCCCGTGTCTTCTGCGTGTCCGTCAGCACCTGCTCCGCCTGCGCGTACGCGGCCTCGTCATTGGCGCGCAGTTCCTGGAAGAGCGGCTCCGCCTGCTGCATCCGGGCGGCGTCGGGCGGCTCGCCTCGCGGAGGCGCTCCACCTGCCCGGCTGGCATCGCCCGGAGGCGGGCGGGGTGGCCTCTGGGTCCGCAGTTGCTCATGCAGTGGGGCGTTCTGTTCCTCCAGCGCCGATTGAAGCTCGGCGACCCGGCCGACCTGCTCCGGCGTCAGCGCGAGCGTCTCCCGGTACTCCAGCAGCAGCTCCAGTGACGAGGGTGGGCGCCGGGGCCCCGGCTCGTCGCCTCCCGACCCCTGCCGTGCCCCCACGTCCTGCGCGCACGCCAGCACCGGGAAGGCCAGCACCATCACCCACGTCATCGTCTTCCACGCCATGACTGCCTCCACTGCGAGTGGGTCAGGGCGGCCCTGCCTTCCAGCGCCTGCCTGGCGGGCTCCCTGACACGTCACGGTGCAATCTGGAGGCGGCCCATGTCGCGAAGATGAACCGTCCGTTACGGCGGATGTCCGAGGCCCGGGCTCCGTAACATTTCGTCATCTTCGCGAAGTGTTACGGACATGGTCGGCTGAGACCTTGCTGGCGTGGCCCCGGCGGGAAACAACCAGACCCCTCCAAGCCGCCGGACCACACCTTTCGTTGCTACCTTCTCCAGGAGTCCGCGATGCGGGAGACACAGTTCATGGAGCAGCCCACTCGCCCGGCCCCGGAAGAGGGAATCGTGCACGTCCTCCTCGTCGAGGACGACGAGCGGCTCGCCCGCCTCACCAGCCGCTACCTCCAGGAGCACGGCGTCGTCGTCACCGTGGCCGCCTCCGGCACCGACGCGCTCGTCGAGGCCAGCCGCCACGCCTTCGACGTCGTGCTGTTGGACCTGATGCTGCCCGGCCGTGACGGCCTGGAGGTGTGCCGCGAGCTGCGGGGCCGCACGGATGTTCCCATCATCATGGTCACCGCGCGCGGCGAGGAGGCCGATCGGGTGCTCGGGCTGGAGACGGGCGCGGACGACTACCTGCCCAAGCCCTACTCGTCGCGCGAGCTGCTGGCCCGCATCCGCGCCCAGGTGCGGCGTGCCCGGGGCAAGGCCGGCCCCACCAGCCAGCCCGTCCACGTGGGACGCCTGATGCTGGACCCGCGCAGCCTCCGCGCCACCCTGGACGGCAAGGTGCTGAACCTCACCACGTACGAGTTCGGCCTGCTGCGCGTCCTCGCCGAGCGCGCCGGCCGCGTGCTCAGCCGCGAGCAGCTCCTGGACCTCGTGAAGGGCAGCGCGGACGAGGTGTTCGACCGCTCGGTGGACGTGCACATCTTCCGGCTCCGGCAGAAGCTGGAGCCGGACCCTCGCAACCCCACGCTGCTCAAGACGGTGCGCGGGGCGGGCTACATGCTCGCCACCGGGGACGAGACTTGAGCACGTCCCAACGGGGGGTCTCCTTCCGGCGCCCCGGCCGGCTGCTGCTGCGCATCTACATGGTCGGGCTCGCGCAGCTCGTGCTCGTCAGCCTCGTGCTGTTCGCCGCGCGCACGCTCGTGCTGGAGAGGCCCCTCAAGCATGGCTTCGCCCGGAACGTCCGGTACAACGTCCAGGAGTGGGCGGCGCTGAGACACGACCCCGCGGCGCTCCAGGCGTCACTGGAGCGCGCGGCGCGTTCGCTCGACGCGAGGGTGACGCTGCGGGACGCGTCGGGTGGGCTCATCGCCACCAACATGGCGCAGCCCGCCCCGCCCCTGAGCGCCACCGAGGTCGAGGCGCTCACCGAGCCGCAACGGCCGCCTCCGCCGGGCCCTCCGCGCCCCTTTCTCGCGGTGCCCATCCCCGAGCGCGGTCCGGTGGAGGCGTACGCCATCATCCTCATGCGCCCGCCAGAGCCACCTCCGGAGAACACCGCGTTCATCGTGTGCGCGGTGCTGGTGTGCACGGCGATTACGTCGCTGGCCTTCGCGCGCACGCTGGCCCCTCCACTCCAGCGGCTGGCGCGGGTGGCGCGCGACTTTGGCGCGGGAAAGCTCGACACGCGCGCCGGCTTCCGGCGCGACGACGAGCTGGGCGAGGTGGCCGAGGCCTTCGACGAGATGGCCGGCCGCATCACCCACCTGCTGCGCTCGCAGAAGGAGCTGCTGGCCAACGTGTCGCACGAGCTGCGCACCCCGCTGGCCCGCATCCGCGTGGCGCTGGACGTGGCCTCGGAGGGCGACGCCGCCACCGCGCGCGAGATGCTGTCCGACATCACCGAGGACCTGTCCGAGCTGGAGCGGCTGGTAGAGGACGTGCTCACCACCGCGAGGCTGGACCTGTCCACCGGGGGCACCCTCGCGGGCACGCCGCCCCTGCGGCTGGAGCACGTGGACACGCGCGCCCTGGTGGACAAGGCCGTGAGCCGCTTCCGCGCCAACCGCCCCGGCCACCGGCTGGAGGTGGACCTGGACGCGACCCTGCCCGCGCTGGAGGCGGACCCGGTGCTGCTGCGGCGCGTGCTGGACAACCTGCTCGACAACGCGGGGAAGTACTCCGAGCCCGGCACCACCGTGCGCCTGCTCGCGCGGGTGGACGGGCCCGGTCTGCGCTTCGAGGTGGCGGACGAGGGCATCGGCATCGACGCGGGAGACCTGGCCCGCGTGGGGACGCCGTTCTTCCGGACCGACCGCAGCCGCGCCCGGAAGAGCGGCGGGGTGGGGCTGGGGCTCGCGCTGGCCCGGCGCATCGTGGACGCGCATGGCGGGACGCTGGCGCTGGAGAGCCGCCCCGGTGGGGGCACCACCGCCCGCATCACGCTCCCGGCGTCAGCGGTGCCCTGAGGCCGGCCAGCTCGGCGGCAGGGCAACTGGATTGCGATGTGCGGAGGGCCCTTCCGCGTTCACGGGAGGTTCGTGCAAGGATCCCCCCTCGTGTCCTTCTTCATGTCGCGTCTCCTGGTGGGTCTGTGGGTCGTCGGTGCGCTGGCCGGCTGCGCGGGGGCCCGGAAGCCGGTGGAGACGCAGCTTCCAGCCCGGTTCGTGAATCCCGTCCCGGTGCCCGTGCCCGAGCTGCTGTCCGCCGCGGGACAGCTCCTGACGGAGAAGGGGTACGCCCTGGAGGAGGCGCAGGACCCGGGCCAGCTCGCCACCACCTGGAAGGAGACGACAGGAGCCGATGGCACGGCGCAGGAGTCCTGGCTGGTGACGGGCATCGCCGCGGGACCGGGCAGGTCCGTGGTGCGCGCCTTCCACCTGACGACGGACGCGATGGGCGGGTTCTCGCGCAAGAGGGACCTGGCGCTGGAAGACGAGCTGGCCGCGCGGCTGAAGGCGGGCACCCTGGGCGCCGTGGCCAGCAAGGCGAAGACGTGGACGCCCGCGCCGGTCGGGGCGGTGCGCGACGAGGAATTCTACCTCACGCGCTGGCGGGAGGAGTCGAGCTGCACGCGCAAGGTGCGCGGCATGGCGGAGCTGCTGAAGCCGGGGCGGGTGATGCTCATCGGAGAGCAGCTCGGTTCGCGCGAGGCGCCCACGGTGGTGGGAGACGTCGTGTGCGAGGCGGCCGAGGCGGGCCATGCCGTGGCGCTGGGGCTGTCCATCCCCCAGAAGGAGCAGGCGCGCATCGACCGGTACCTCGCCAGCCCGGGGATGCCGGCGGACCAGGACGCGCTGCTGGAAGGGCCCTTCTGGCGGCGGCCCTACCAGGACGGACGCAGCAGCCGCGCCGTGTTCGACCTCATCGACCGGGTGCGCGCCATGCGCGAGCTGGGCCTGCGCGTGTCGCTGGTGGCCTATGACACCGAGGAGGTCCAGGCCAGCCAGCGCGATGCCGTGCTCGCGGACGTGTGGCTGAAGCGCCATGCCGCGCGGCCCTCGGAGGTGCTCGTCGTGCTGGCGGGCAACACCCACGTGCGCACCGTCACCGGCACGCCGTGGGACCGGGACTTCACGCCCATGGCCCACCACCTCCGCTCGCTGCCGTCGCTGCGGGTGCTGGAGCTGGGCTATGCGATGGGGACGCGATGGGGTTGCGAGCTGGACATCCGGAGCCGGCTCGACTGCCGCGTGGTGAATGCCGTACCGGACCGCCGCGTGGAGGACCATCCGGCGCTCAGTCCCTACGTGCGCTTCTACCCGTCGCCCACGGAGGAGGGCTACCAGGGGCTGCTCTTCGTGGGCCCGCTGACGGCCTCGCCCCCAGCGCTGGATTCGCCCGCGAAGACGAAGGCGCCCACGCGCCCGCTCCAGCCTTCCACGCCGCCCCCGCGTCCTCCCAACTACTGACGCGAGGCGAAAGTCACAGCATCACGCGGAAGGTGGTGGTGGCGCGCACCGGGTCATGGTGGAGGAGGTCCACCTGCACCTGGGGTGCGCCGGCTTGCTGGAGGACGGTGGTGAGCATGCCGCGGACGAAGTGCGGCGGCTCGGCCTGGAGCCCCGGCGTCCTCGCGAACTCCGCCGCCGGGCGGATGAGCAGCTCCCAGCCGGTGTCCTCGCTGCGCGGCGTCACCACCGCGTCGAGGAAGTTGTTGGTGGTGCGGATGTTGCGCGACATGCGCAGCAGCATCCGCTCCGCCCCCACCACCCGTCCGAGGGAGTGGATGGCCGCGCCCAGCTTCGACTCGCGCAGGCACTCCGCGAAGCGCTGGCCCAGCGCGTACTCCGCCGCCTCGGTGTCCCCGTGCGTGTCCATGGCCGTCGCCACCAGGCGGATGACCTCCGGCCACATGGCCCCGGGGTAGGCGGCCTGCAGGGGACGGGAGGGGGACAGGCCCCGGCGCTCCAGCGCGGCGAGCGTGGACGGCGCCAGGGGACGCGCCGCCGCCAGCAGGGTCTCCAATGCGTGCTCGAACACCACCGGCTCGCGAACCACCGACTGCACCATCGCCGTCTGCATCCTCGGCCTCCCTCGACCCTGGTGCGGGGTGCACCCGTTGAGTGGATTCTGGATAGCAAACGACTCTGTTTCGCTGCTTTGACCCTTCGTTAAGAAAGATGAACGGGTGAATAGCCGGTCAGAGATAGGCCAGCAGGCGGCCGCAGGTGATGACGCCCGTCCACGCGAGGAGTGACACGATGGCGGCGGCTCGCGCGGCGGGTGGCGCCGTCACGCCGGTGTTCCACGCCTGGACGGAGCGGAAGACGCCAAGGTGGAAGAG
This sequence comes from Pyxidicoccus fallax, assembly GCF_012933655.1. GTDB lineage: Bacteria > Myxococcota > Myxococcia > Myxococcales > Myxococcaceae > Myxococcus > Myxococcus fallax. The sequence goes on from NZ_JABBJJ010000314.1 coordinate 10,539, forward strand.
CGTGGCGTTGAGCCCCGCGAGGCCGAGCAGCGCGAGCTTCAGGGCGAAGACGGGACTTCTTCCCAGTTGCGTCGCCTGGGTGAGGAAGAGCAGCACGCCCGTGGGCACCACCACCGCGAGGCTCCTCCGGGCCCAGGGCAGCAGGTGCCGCGCGAGGTCCACCACGGGCAGCCGGCGCGAGAGGCCCAGCAGGCGCAGGTCGAACATCACCGCCGCGCCCACCAGGACGACGAAGCCGAGGATGTGGGCCGTCTCCACGAGCGGGTAGAGCAGGGGCTCGCGGCGCAGCGCCTCCGCCAGCGCCGAGGACTCCAGCCCGCCGAGCCACCCCGGTTGCGCCATCAGCGCAGTTCCACCGTCTTGCCCCCCACGGTGATGCGCTCGGCGCGCAGCTCGTCCTGCACGGTGCGGTGGGGGTAGCCCTCGACGGTGACCTTCGCGCCTTCCTTCAGCGCGCTCGCGGCCAGGCCACGGCTCTCCATCCGGGAGGGCGGCGCGAGGATGACACGCCACGTCTTCTCCTTCTCCACGAGCTGGATGTAGCCGTGCGGGTTCTCGTAGCCCGATTCCTTGATGACGCCCGTGAGCGTCATGACCTTGGCGCTGTCGTAGCTGCTCCAGCCATGGTGTGCGAGCGCGCCACCGGACACGCACAGCGCCACGAGTGCACCCTTCCAGCTCGAAGTCCTCATCGTCGTGCCTCCTCTCCTGGGGAACCACTCCGAGAGGGCCGAGGCATTCCTCCACTCCCAGCGGGCCGGGAGGCGAGCGCATGCCGGGGTGGATGCGGCCGGCGCCAGGGTTCTGGGGCGGGGGGGGCCGCCAGTCGCTCCCGGCTCCGTGGCCGGTCCACGGGACCGAGGAGTTCACCTCGCCGGGGACGGCGCGGAGGCGCGCTCTTGAGATGGGGCGACCAAGGTCGTCGCGGTAGCAGCATGGCGGGGGCGCTGGCATCCTCGGCGGCGGACGGCACGAAGCGACACAGGAGCGGATGATGCGCGCAGCGAGTGCGGCGGGGATGTTGATGCTTCTGACGGCGTGCGCGGGACCGGGGGCGGCTACCCGCGACACCCCTGTGGTCGCGGCGGGTGAGGAGGGACAGCCCGTCGTCATCGCGCGCTCGTACACGCTCGAGTCGCGCGTGCTGAAGGAGACCCGGCGCATCAACGTGTACCTGCCTCCGGGGTACGCCGAGGGGCAGGCGCGGCTGCCCGTGCTGTACCTGCTGGACGGCGGCCTGCAGGAGGACTTCCACCACATCACCGGCATCGCCCAGCTGGCGAGCCTCAACCATGCGATGGGGGAGGTCATCGTCGTCGGCATCGAGGGCACCGACCGGAAGCGGGACTTCACCCATCCGTCGTCGGATCCGGAGGACCGCAAGGTGCTGCCGACGAGCGGCGGCTCCGCGGCCTTCCGCGAGTTCCTCACCCGCGAGCTGAAGCCCTGGGTCGAGGCGCGCTACCGCACCAGTGGGTCCGCCATCATCGGCGAGTCCCTGGCGGGGCTCTTCATCGTGGAGACGTTCCTGCTCCAGCCGGAGCTGTTCGAGCGCTACATCGCCGTGAGCCCGAGCCTGTGGTGGGACCAGCAGTCGCTCGCGAAGCAGTCGGTCGCGAAGCTGAAGGCGCATCCGGCCGGGCCACGCTCGCTCTTCCTGACCATCGCCAACGAGGGGAGCACCATGCAGGAGGGTGTCGATGCCCTCGTTGCCGCCTTGAAGGCGCACGCTCCCTCCGGACTGCGATGGCACTACGAGCCCATGCCCGAGGAGCAGCACAGCACCATCTACCACCCGGCGGCCTTCAAGGCGGTGCGCCTGCTGTTCCCCGTGGCCCCGGCGGAGGCTCCCGCTCAGGAGGCTTCCGGCTCCCAGGCTGAAGCCCCCTGAGCGGGCGTCTTCCGGGCACCGACCGGTGCAGGCGCATACGAAGGAGGGCGCCTCGAAGTGGAGTGGCCCGGCTCGGGACTTCCGGCTCCAAGCCCGGAGTCCTCGGAGCAGGCACCACCGCACGGCGGGGCCTCCCCCGAGGAGAAGCCCCGCCACCCGCCGCTACGGCTTCGAGTAGCTGATGTTCAGCGAGTACGTGCCGGCGGCGTAGCCACGCACCTGGACGTAGGCGCTCGTCTGGCCCGAGGGCACGGTGAGCTCGCACGTCTCGGCCGCGCCGCTGAGGTACGGGCGGCAGTTGTACGCCGTCGTGGTGGGCGCCGCGCCGAAGCGGACGTACAGGTCCGGGTCACCCGTGCCCGTCATCACCACCTTGAACGTGGTGCCGGCCAGCACCGTGTACGGACCGAAGTTCGCCGTGCCATTGCGCGCGATGCTGCCCGAGCGCGTGTCCGTGGCGGGCGTGCCCACCGGCGGCGGGGGCGGATTGGTGCCCGGCGCGCCGTAGAGCGCCTGGACGCCCTGGATGTCCTTGGCCGTCAGCACGAGGTCCCCCGCCTGCGAGCCGTTGCAGTGCGGGTAGTGCATGACGGACGCGGCGTCGTACGTCGTCAGCGCGCGCCAGTTGTTGTCCTCGAAGCAGGTGCCCGACTCGGGGCGGGTGTGCTCGTGGCGGAAGCCCAGCGTGTGGCCCAGCTCGTGGCGGATGATGCCCAGCAGCGTCACCGGCGGGCTGCCGCCCCACGCCGTGTTGTCGATGAGCACGTTACGGTACGCGCGCGATTCATTCGGGAAGAACGCGCGGGCCATGTACTGGCCACCCGAGTTCACCGGACGCACGTCGAACACCACGTTGTTGTTGCTCGCGGTGCAGGTGGCGTCCTGCGCGCTCAGGTAGACGAAGTCCACGTTCGCCACCTGCTCCCACGCGGCCGCCGCGTCGGCCAGCAGCGTCACCGCGCGCGAGTAGTTGCTGCCGAACGAGGTGCTCACGCAGTAGGTGATGTTCTTCTTCTGCGTGTCGCTCCACTTCGCGTCCGTGCCACCCGCCGTGTGGAGGATGAGCTGGCCGTTCTTCACGTTCTGCTCGTAGAACTCGCGCAGCGCCTTCTCCGAGGTGAACGTGGTGTCGCCGTCGGCGATGAAGACGCCCGTGTCCGGCTCCTGGTACACGACGGAGAGAAACTCCTCCCACGTCAGGCCCTGGCTGGTGGTCTCAGGAGCAGGAGTGGAGCCTTCGCCACCGCCGCAACCGGCGAGCAGCGCCAGGCCCGCGAGGGCGCCGACGAACTTGTGCTGGGACATGAACTTCCTTTTTCGATGGGGGGAAGCACCGGGACTGCATCACCCGGTGCCGCCCCTCACAGAGCAGGCGTCATGCCAACCACCAAACTGTTGATGTAACAGGGTTTCTACGGAGGCCGAATGAACGTGTGGGGCGTTTAGACTCCATGCGTCATGATTCGGACGTAAAGAAACTTCGCAATCACGGGCCCCGGAGGCCATGACTTCGGGCAGTTGACGTTTCTGTTACATCTGTCCTGTGACAGGACAGGGTGCCCGGAATCACGACAGGGGCCGTCCGGGCCCTACTCGCGGGCCTTGTCCCCGGCCGCTGGGGCGGTGAAGCGGGCGGCCAGCTCCCGCAGCCGCGAGGCCCGCGCGCGCAGGTCCTCCACGGAGCGAGCAATCTCCTCCACGCCGGCCACCGAGTCCGTGGAGCGCACCGAGAGCGCCTGGATGCGCGAGGCGATGCTCTCTCCCGAGGTGGACTGGCGCGTGTTCTCCTCCGCCATCCGCTCCACCCGCGCGCCGATGTCCCGCACCCCGGCCACCAGGCGCGCCAGCGCGTCGCCCGCGGCGGAGGACAGGCCCTGGCCCTCGCGCACCTTCGCCGTGCCCTGGCGCATGAGGTCCGCCGCCGCCGCGGTGTCCGCCTCGTTCTGCCGCAGCAGCTCCTGCACCTGCCCCACCGCGTCGCGCGTGCGCGTGGCCAGCTTGCGCACCTCGCCGGCCACCACCGCGAAGCCCTTGCCGTACTGGCCCGCGCGCGCCGCCTCGATGGCGGTGTTCACCGCGAGCATCTGCGTCTCGTCCGCCACCTGCTGGATGAGCCGCAGCATGTCCCCCGTCACCCGGCCGGAGGCCTGGAGCCGCGCCACCGTCAGCGCCGAGCGCTCCACCACCTCGACGATTTCCAACGTCTTGCGCGACGCCTGCGTCACCGCCGTGCCGCCCTCGCGCGCCACCTCGCCGTTGGCCGCCGCCGTCCGAGCCGCCTCGCGCGCCACCTCCGCGCCCCGGGACACGCCCGCGCTCATGCCCTGCACCGCCTCGGCCGCGCGCTGGAGTGCGTCCGACTGCTCCCGCGTGGTGAGCGACAGCGCGTCCGCCGAGACGCGGATGCGCTCGGCGTCCGCCGCCGTCGCCCCCGCCGCCTCCACCAACGCCC
>NZ_JABBJJ010000315.1 GCF_012933655.1 Pyxidicoccus fallax
CCCCATGTTCACCCTCCCCTCCCCCATCCTCGTCCTCGCCGCCATCCTCCTCTTCCCCATCGTCCTGGTGGGCAGCATGGTGCTCGACGTCTCGGAGACCGAGCTGGAAGAGGCCCCCGCGCAGTAGCGGCCCCGGCGGTGTAGGCTCCCGCCGGAGCATGTCGGAGCCGTCGGAAGCGTCCATCGTCCGCGCCACGCTGAGGGCTCTCGTGGAGCCCCGGCGGCTGTTGCCCATCCTCCTGGTGGCCGTGCCGCTCGTCACCGCGCAGGTGCGCTTCAGCCGTGGTGAGCCAGGAGCCATCTACCTGGGCATCCTGATGTGCCTCGTCTTCGTGGCGGTGGCACCGGTGTCCTACCGCGTCCTCTTCCCGGAGGGCCTGGACCTGAGCCACGGCGGCGTCCGCCTGCTCTTGTACGCCACCGTGGGCAGCGGCGTGGTGCTCACCTCCGGCTTCGTGCTGCCGAAGCTGCTCGGCATGGGGTCCACCTTCCTCACCCAGCGCACCAACCTCGCCATCTGCGGCGCCCTCTTCCTGGTGGGCGGCTGGGGCCTGGGCCGCGACATCGGCTTCGAGGAAAGCCTCACGAAGGAGCGCGCCCGCGCCGCGCGCCTCGCGCTGGAGGCGGAGCAGGCGCAGCTGCTCGCCCTGCGCAGCCACCTGGACCCGCACTTCCTCTTCAACACCCTCAACGCCATCGCCGAGTGGTGCCGCGAGGACGGCGCGGTGGCCGAGGCCGCCGTGCTGCGGCTGTCCACCATGCTCCGCTCGGTGCTGGCCGGTGTGCGCAGCGCCACCTGGCCGCTGTCCCAGGAGCTGGAGCTCATCCGCACCCTCTTCGACCTGCACCTCTTGAGGGACCCGAACCTCTTCCAGCTCACGATGAGCGTCCCCTCCGGCGTGGGCGAGGTGGCGGTGCCCCCGCTGGCGCTGCTGCCGCTCGCGGAGAACGCCGTGAAGCACGGCCCCGCCGCCGGCCACCGGGGGCGCCTGTCGCTGGACGTCGCCGTGCGCGACGACGCGGTGGAGGTGGCGATCGAGAACCCCGGTGCGTCCAAGGGCCCTCGAGAGGGCAGCGCCGGCCTGCCCACCGTGGAGCGGCGGCTGGCCCTGGCCTATGGCGGCCGGGCCCGGCTCGAGCTCGCCAGCGCCGCGGGCCGCACCCGCGTCACCGTCACCCTGCCCCGCGCGGGCCCCCTTCCTGGAGTCCTCACGTGAGCCCGTCCCTGCGTGTCCTCGTCGCCGATGATGAGCTGCTCGCCCGCAAGCGCCTGTCGCGCCTTCTGGCCGCCTTCCCCGACGTGGAGGTGTGTGGCGAGGCCGCGGACGGCGAGGCCGTGCTCTCCGCGGTGCGCGCCGGCGGAGTGGATGTGGTGCTGCTGGACATCCACATGCCGGGCTTGAGCGGCCTGGACGCCCTGGCCCTGATGCCCGAAGGCCGCCCGCGCGTCATCCTCTGCACCGCCCACGCGGAGCACGCCGTCGAGGCCTTCGACCACGGCGCCGTCGACTACGTCCTCAAGCCCGTGGAGCCGGCGCGCCTGCAGAAGGCCCTGGAGCGAGCCCGCTCGCGCCTGGAGCCCGCGCCCCGGGACTCCGCGAAGGCCGAGCCACCGGCCACCGAGCGGCCCTCGTCCACCCCGCCCGCGAAGGGGCTGGCGCGGCTGCCCATCCCCACGCGCCAGGGCATCGTCCTCGTGGACCCGGAGACGATTTCCCACGCCGCGCTGGAGGACGAGCTGGTGACGGTGTTCACCGGCCAGGGCGACTACCTCACCGACTTCACCCTCAACGAGCTGGCGGAGAAGCTGCCCCCGGAGCGATTCCACCGCGTCCACCGGCGCGCGCTGCTCAACCTGTCCCACGTCACCCGGCTGGAGCCGCTGGAGACGGGCGGCTACCTGGCGCGCACCGCCCGGGGCCACACGGTGGAGGTGAGTCGCCAGTCCGCGCGCGAGCTGCGGCGCATGCTCGGCCTGCGCAAGAGCGCCGAGGACGAGGGCTGAAAGGCCCTGGCCGCGCGAGCGGGATGTGAAGCGGGCCGCGGCGTGAGAGGGCCTCCGTTGCCCCTCTCCTCGGGCGCCTGCGCTCCGCTGCTTCCGCGCCGGCCCGCCTGCGGCCACTTCGCTTCACCTTGCTGCCTTGCTGCTCACTGCCTCACGACGGCCGCTTCGGCCCTCGCGTCACCCCGCCCTGCTCAGTCCACGCCCACTTCGATGTAGATGACCTTGTCGCCCTCGTTCCGGGCGAAGACGACGGTGCCGTTCTCCGTCCAGTGCGGGGAGTGTCCCTCGCCCAGGCTGTACGTGTTCTCCACGTCGAACATCTGGCCGAAGTCGATGACGCGCACCTCGCCGTTGGTGAGGGTGGTGGTGCTGTAGACGATGAGCCGGCGCTGGTTGTCGGGCGACCACTGCACCGTGCCGCCAGTCGCGGGGTTGGGGATGATGTCGCCCGCGCTCTCCAGGGTCTCCTGGTTCGTCACCTGGTCCAGCCCGGTGCCGTTCGACCGCACCTTCCAGAGCGCCGGCCGTCCCGAGCGCCGCGTGGACTGGAACAGCAGGTTGCGCCCGTCCGGCGTCCAGACCGGCTCGGTGTCGTCGTAGCCGCGCGTCACCTGCTGGGTGTGACCGGACTGCAGGTTGTACACGTGCAGGTCCGCGTGCGTCACCGGCTCACCCGGCTGGTAGGAGTCCGGCAGCTTCGAGTACGCCACCGAGCGACCATCCGGAGACGTCACCGGCGCGCCGCTGCGCTTCGCGAGGAGCCGCAGGCTCCCCTGGGTGTCCACCGCGTACAGCGACAGCGACGTGGTCTGATACACGATGAGACGGCGCTCGTTGGCGGCGCCCTGGTCAGGCGATGCCGTGTCCAACTGCTGGACCTGCGCCGCCTGCGAATCGCCAGACGTCGGTGCTTCCGTCTCCCCCGGCCCGCCACAACCAGCGAGCGCCAGAGAAGAAGCCATCCACATCGCGAGGGTCCTTCGGGGGAAGCGACTTCGGACTTCGGTTGGATGCATACGGTCCTCTGGGTGGAAATGCCCTGCGGAAAGGGCGGGCGTGATACAGCGATATCGCCCGCACTCGCAGTTATTTCACGTCAGAATCCCAGAACAATCCACCCGGTTTCGAATGACACCCGCTACTGGCCAACGCCCGCGAAGAGCGATGGCACCCGCGCCGCGTCATCGCCGAGGACTTCCGACAAGACCCGGTAAGCAGGAGTAGGGAGCGTGGTGCCGGCGCGTGCACAGCGGGCGGCGTCATCCAGTGTGAGTGCGGGCGTGGAGCAGTAGGACTCGCGCCAGTGGTCCACCAGCCGCTTGGAGAAGGCGGCGCCCATGGCCTCCACCTGCTGCTCCACCCAGCCGTGGGGCGGCGTGAACCGCACCCGCTTCGGCCTCACGTCGGCGTCGTAGAAGGTGACGTCGTGCTCGTAGCCGGACTCACCGAACTGGTCCTGGAGGACGGCGGTGATGGGGCCGCGCCGCGCGTCCAGCACGCCGGTGGAGGACAGGGCCAGCCGGTGGTCCACGGACAGGCGCAGCGCGTGGTACTCGAAGGTCCTCGCCACGTCGCGGTACTTCGTGACGGCCACGGTGAAGGTGCGCGTGTACTTGCGGACCTTCTCGACGGTGCGCGTCTTCTTCTCGCCCTTGCTGTCCGTGTACTCCTCCACGTCCGTGTAGGGCTCCTCGATGGTCTCCGTGCGGTCCTCGTGGTCCGTGTAGGGGACCTTCTCGGTGTACGGCGCGGTGAGCTGCACGTTCTGGGAGTCCTTGCGGGTGGAGAAGGTCCCCGCGAGCGAGAACTCCGGCCGGGAGGTGGCACTGGGAGAGAACCAGGGTGAGGCCTTGAAGGCCCGCGCCAGCCGGCCTCGCAGCAGCTCCAGTTGCGCGCTGTCGAAGCCCTCCACGTCACCGGAGAAGTCAGGCGGACCGAGCAGCTCCGGGGGCGGCGGCGGCTGGGGCGCGAACTCGCGCCAGCGGGTGCAGTAGCGGAAGACCAGCTCCCTCCAGTGCGGGGCGTCCTCCGAGGAGGCGTTCCGCAGTCGCTGGCAGGTGTCCTTGCCGCTCTGGAGCACGGCGTTCTCCATCTCGCGCTGGATGACGGCCATCTCCCGGTGCGCCAGGAGCGGCCGCTTCCGGCCGAGGGCGTGCTCGGCCGTCAACGCCAGCCCCTGCTGGGCCGGAGCGCCGATGATTTGACGCAGGTGCTGGTGCGTCCCGCCCATCTCCTCCAGCAGGGAACTCTCCAGCGCGCCGTTGAGCTTGGAGTTCCACTCGACCCGGTGGTTGAGGAAGCGCAGCAGGTCCTCCTCCGCGTTCTCGTCCTGGCCCTCCAGCCGGAAGCGCCGGGCATTGCCCAGCAGCTGCTCCAGCGCCTTCCAGCGCAGGTCGTCGCGGGTGGTGACCAGCTCCTGCTCGTACGGGCTCTTGCGGACGAGGTCGTCGTAGAGGGCGGCGGCCTCGACGTACTGGCCCTTCCGGGCCAGCTCATCGGCGCGACCGCGCAGGGTGGTGACACAGGCGCTCAACAGCAGCAGGGGCAGCAATCGGAGGAGTCGGACCATGAAGGACCGGGAGGTCATGCGGGTCGGAAAAAGGCGTATCGCCAGCCCGCTGACGCAACAGGCAGGCGGATATTCACCGGATTGCACCCGCCGCCGCAATCCACCGTCGCCCCCGGGGCCGCGGCCTACTCCAGCGGCCAGGTATGGACGGGCTCGCCGGAGTCGGCGTGGCGCAGGTAGCGCTCCAGCATGGCCGCCAGCGCGTCGAGTCGGGGCATGTGCGCCTCCAGGCGCTCCAGCGTCTGGAGCTGCCAGCGCGCGCCCGTGCGCCCCAGGGCCACGCGCCGCTCGATGATGCCCAGCAGGGCGTCCGCCTCCGCCGCGTCCACCCCGGCCTTCACCAGCCCGCGCCGCGCCACCGGCAGCAGCCGCGAGGCCAGCTCCACCGCGGAGACCGGACGGGGGCTGGGCGCCGAGTCCGCGGGCCACAGCAGCTCCGCGTCCAGGCCCTGCCGCGCCGCGCGGATGAAGTTGCCGCACGCGTGGACGAAGGGCAGCGCGGGCAGCAGTGCGTCCACCTCCTCCGCCAGCGCCAGCGTCAGCCCCAGCAGGAACGCGCCGTTGGCCACCATGTCCACCACCGAGGGCCCCGCCGGCAGCGCGCGCAGCTCGATGCGCAGGTGGCCGGAGTCCTTCGGGTCATAGATGGCGCGGTTCCAGGTCCACACGGTGCTCTGGTGCAGCCGCAGCTCGTCCAGCCCGGGCAGCCCGCCCGCCTTCACGCGCTCCAGCGGCGACTCGCGCCCCAGCACGGGCAAGAGCGGTGGGTGCAGCGCCACCGACTCGGCGAACAGCTCGTGCGCGCCCTCGCGCACCCAGCCGTGGCCGAACGTCACGCGCGCGTGGGGTTGGAAGCCGCCCTCGCCCGGCTCGCCCCGGTCATCCACCGCCTGGCGGAACAGCGCGATCCGCGTCTCGTCCCACAGCCGCCGGCCGAGGAACAGCGGCGAGTTGCTGGACACCGCCAGCACTGGCGCCGTGGCCAGCTGCGCCGCGTTGTACATGCGCGCGAAGTCCGCGGGCGCCACCCGCAGGTGGTACTGGAGCGACGTGTTGGCGCCCTCCAGCGTCACGTCGTCCCAGGTGAGCGCCAGCGCGTCCTTCGGCCCGTGGATGGAGACGTGGAAGGGCGTGGCGCGCCGGCTCCGGATGGCGGCCGACAGCGCGCGGTAGCGGGGCAGCCCCGTCAGCGCGCCGCTGCCCAGGTCCGCCTCGCGCAGCGTGGGGAGGATGCCCACGACGGCCACCCGCGCGCCCTGCGTGGCCGCCGCGCGCCGCACCTCGCCCAGCGAGCCCTCGAACTCCTCGCGCAGCGCGGTGAAGGGGCGGCCGGCCAACGGCCCCGGGCGCAGGTTGACCTCCAGGTTGAAGCGGTCCAGCTCCAGCGTCACCCGCGGGTCCACCGTCTGCGACAACACCTGCCGGTTCACCGGCAGCGGGAAGCCCGCCGCGTCCACCAGCGACATCTCCAGCTCCGCGCCGATGGTGCACTTGCCCACCCCGAAGCCCGGCCGCGCCAGCAACTGGCGCAGGGCCTCCAGGCTCTCCGCGAGCCGCCGTGAGAAGCGCGCGTAGTCCTCCGGGACGAACTCCTCCTGCTGGATGGCCAGACCCATATGGGCACACGTTGCGCATGGCCGCCCGCCCATGCACCCGGGTGGAAGGGGTCGCCGGCTCGCCAGCCCGGCACGGGGGCGCGCCGGGAGGGCCAGCGCCACTCGCGGCCCCTTGCACCCCGGACGGGAGGTGCACGCCCGCCCGGTGTGTTATCTCCCTCCATGGCCATGCCGTCCGACACGACCACCAACCTGTACGACCTGACCCGCCCGAAGCTGGGCGAGCTGCTCTCCAGCTGGGGGTACGGGTCCTATTACCGCGACCTGCTGTGGACGTCGCTGTACCGCAAGCAGGTGCGCTCGCTCGACGAGGTCGAGGGCCTGCGTCCGGACCTGCGGGCCACGCTGGGCGAGCGTGCCCGCCTGGGCCACCTCGCCACGCACCGCGAGGTCTTCAGCTCCGACGGCTACACCCACAAGCTGCTCTTGCGGCTGGACGACGGGCAGACCATCGAGACGGTGCTGATGCGCTTCAAGGGCCGCGCCACCGTGTGCATCAGCACGCAGGCCGGCTGCGCCATGGGCTGTGTCTTCTGCGCCACCGGGCAGATGGGGCTGTCGCGCCACCTGACGCCCGGCGAAATCGTGGGGCAGATCCTCCACGTCCAGCGAATCCTGCGCGAGTCCGGCGAGTCGCTGCGCAACGTCGTCCTCATGGGCATGGGCGAGCCGCTGCACAACTATGACCACACCATGGCCGCGGTGGACGTGATGGTGGACGCGCTCGGCATGGCGCTGGGGCCGCGCTTCATCACCCTGAGCACCGTGGGCGTGGTGCCCGGCATCCGCCGGCTCGCGGACGAGGAGCGCCCCGTGCAGCTCGCCGTCAGCCTCCACGGCGCCACCGACGCCGAGCGCGCCGCGCTGGTGCCCGCCGGCCGCCGCTGGCCCCTGGACGAGCTGATGGACGCGTGCCGCTACTACAGCGAGCAGCGCAAGCGCCGCATCTTCTTCGAGTGGACGCTCATCTCCGGCCGCAACGACACGCCCGAGCACGCGCACACCCTGGGCGCGCTGCTGCGCGGCATGGACGCGCACGTCAACGTCATCCCGCTCAACCCCACGGTGGGCTACGACGGCGGGCCCAGCCAGCCCGAGTCCGTGCGCGGCTTCCAGGACGTGCTCGCCTCCTACGCGGTGCCCAGCACGGTGCGTCAGCGCCGCGGCATCGACATCGACGCGGGCTGCGGTCAGCTCAAGGCCGCCGTGGAGCGGCCCTCGCGCCGTTCACTTCCCACCAGCCCATGAGTCCAATGGCGCGTGTCGTGGCGGATGCCCACGCGCATGTCACCCGCGTCCGCTAACGTCCGCGCCCTTCCCACCCACGAGGAGGGCCGTCGATGCCACGGCACCCGCCGCATTTCCACCGGCTTGCGTCCGCAGGGCCGCCGCGCCGCCCGCCCGACGCGGTGGCGTACGGGTCAGGCATTACACCTGCGACGTGTGGGCGTCCTGTCGGTGACGGACGCCCGCGCTGAAACCGGCGGGAGCCCCTTGCACGCAACATGGACGTGGGCACATTCTTTCCATCGGCTTCCCCGGGGAGGTGGGCGATGCTTTCCATCCAGGAGCACTCGACGCTGGATGAAGCGAGCAGTGACTTGCTCGACTTCATCCTCGAGCCGGCCAACTGGCTTTCGGTGGCACAGACGGACCCGGCCGCATGGCCCGGGCAGAACACGGTGTACCAGCGCCGCGTGGGCACGCTGCGCATCTGCGCCTCGGTGGACGTGGGCGCCACGCTGGACGTGTTCCTTCACATCGCCTTCCGCGCGCCGGGCCTCACGCCGGTGAAGGCGGCCGACCACCTGGAAGGCTTCCTCAAGCAGCGCCTGCCGCTCACGCCCAACTCCGAGTGGCAGGTGGAGGTGGACGAGCGCCGGTGGATCCACTTCTCCCGGCGCTACGCGGCCCCGCACCTCAAGGCTTGAGCGACAGCTCGTAGTGGCGCAGCGGCTGCGCCACGTTCTTCACTGGCGTCTCCGTCAGCGGACCGAAGCGCAAGGACTGGAAGAACGGCTCGCGTGAGCCGCTCAGCACCTCGCGCACGCTCTCCATCACCAGCGTCTCCCGGAAGCCCGCCAGCGACTGCAGGCGCGCCGTCTGGTTCATTCCGCTGGAGAAGGCGGTGTACTGCCGGTTGGGGCCGAAGAGGCCGCAGTTGGCATTGGCCAGGTTGACGCCCACGGCCACGCCCAGCCCGGGCAGCTTCACGCGCTGGCACAGCGCGGCGACCTCCTCGCGCGCGCCGAGCGACGCGGTGAAGGCCTGGATGTCACACGCCGCGCGCACCGCGGCCTGCGCGCGCTCCAGGCGGGACGACTTGAAGAAGGGCGGGCCGAAGAGGCCGATGACGCAGTCGCCCACCATCTTGTCGAAGACGCCGCCGTGCTCCCAGATGCAGCCCACGGCGCGCTCACTCCACTCGTCCACGAAGCGGCCGATGTTGCGCGGGCTGTCGAAGCCCTGCTCGCAGATGCGGGTGAAGCCGTTGATGTCCGCGAAGAGGATGCCCACCTCCTGGTCCTGCGCGCGCAGGTGCTGGGCGTAGTTCGGGTCCTGCAAGAGCGCGTCGATGATGGACGTGGGGAAGAACTGCGACAGGTGGATGCGCTCGCGGTTGTAGTCCAGCAGGCGCTGGCTCAGCGTGGAGGCCAGCACCCGGATGAGGTCCATGGCGTAGGCGGAGAAGCCCTCGTCGCTCCAGATGACGATCTTGCCCAAGGGCTCGCTGGAGGCCGCGCCGGAGATGAGCACCGCCTCGGTGGTGCGGCCGGCGAAGAGCTGCCGCAGCGCGGAGTCCTCGCCCGCCAGCAGCCGGGCGCCGTGCTGGCGGATGGCCTTCTCCAGCACGGGGCTGGGCTGCTCGCCGCTCTCGAACTCCAGGTGGCCATTGCGGTAGGTGCGGTAGTGCAGCACCTGGGGCTGCACCGCGTCGCGGTACAGGAGGAGGAAGCCCGGCAGCCGCACGCGCTGCGACAGCGTCAGCACCGCCTGGTCCATGCCCGCCTCGAAGACGGGGTTGGCCAGGTGGGCGTTGCACTGGATGATGAGCTGGTGCTTCTCCGACGCGGTGTGCACGAGGCACAGCACCGTGTCGAGCTGCTCGGCGATGGTGTCCAGCACGCGCAAGAGCCGCGCGGAAGACTCGGGCGAGGTGTGGTCGCCCGTGAAGAGCATGCCGAAGGTGCCCACGCGCGTGCCGGCCACGTCGAGCGGCTGGGTGACGAGGGTGTCGTCGCCCACGCGCCGCGCGCCGGAGAGTCCCTCCAGGAGCGAGCCGGGGAAGCGGTCGCCCCAGTCACCCTCGCTCCAGGTCCGCTCCGCCAGCTCCTCGTCGCGGGTGGTGATGGCCATGGCGCGGGCGCCGGCCAGCTTGAGGATGGGAGGGAAGCAGCGGCGGAAGGACTGGGTGAGGTTCTCTCGCTGCCGGAGGCTCTCCTCCAGGAGGTCGTCCACGGCGCGCTGGAGGGTGCGGAGCGCCTTGTACTCCTCCAGGGTGGGTTCGGCGGGCGACGGGTACGGGTGCGGCGCGGTGGGCATGGCGGCGGTTCTACCGCCGCCGGGCCGGTGCTGTCACAGGGCGGGTGTGTGCTGCTGGCCGCCGACCACCTGTCCCCGGGCCACCTCGATGAGCCAGTAGCCCTCGTGGCCGGCCTCGGTGGAGGAGCCGGCGCCGAAGAGGTGGGGCCGGTCCGCGGTGGCGGGGTGGTGGTAGCGCTCGTGGATGTGGCCGTGGAGGACGGCGAAGCGGGGGCCCGGGAGGAGGCGCAGCAGGGCGTCCGCGTCGCGCAGGCCATGGTTCCAGCGGTCCGCGACGCCCTTGCGGTTGCGGGGCGCGTGGTGGACGGTGACGAGCACCGCGCGGCCGTCCAGGCGAGGGTCCTTCAGCAGGGCCGCCAGCCCGTCGAGCTGGGCCTCGCCGATGACGCCGTAGGGAAAGGCGGGCAGCGGGGCGACGCGGGTGGAGTGCAGGCCGACGACGGCGACCTCGTCTCCGACGAGGCGGACGACGGGCCAGACACCCTCGCGGCGGTACTCGGGCAGGTCGCTGTGGAGGAGCTGGCCGAAGTGGGCGCCGAAGCGGTCGCTGCGGATGCTGCCCGGGGTGAAGACGTCATGGTTGCCGGGGACGACGGTGCAGCGGCGCGGGTCCTCCGCGAGCGGGCCCAGGGCCTTGCGGGCTCCGGCGAACTCGCCTTCGAGGGCGTAGGCGGTGAGGTCGCCGGAGAGGATGAGGTGGTCGACGTGGTGGGCCTCGGCCTCGCGGACGATGGTGGAGAGGACCTGGGGCGCGCGGGCGTAGCGCTTGGCGCGGCCTCCCAGGGACAGCTCGACGAGGGCCAGCCAGCGCCGCCAGCCGAGCCGGTGCAGTGGGAGCGCGAGGTAGTCCTCGGTGATGTGGACGTCGGAGCAGTGGAGGATGCGCATCGAGGTGTCCTGCCTGGGCAACGGCCGGCTGTGGGCCGACATTCTCCCAGATGCCCGACGGTGGGAAGCGATTCGTCGGGGGGCCTGCCCCGCGTGCCGGGGCTGCTACACCGGCGTGAACTTCGCCCCCGTGACCTTGGCGCGCTCCAGGGCCTGCTTGATGTCCTCGGAGACGATGAGGGCGATGTCCCAACCCCAGGTGCGAAACACCCTGGCATCCCCGACCTTGGTCGGGTCGATGCGCAACCCGATGACGGACTTGTAGTAGCCAACCCGCTCTGGCTGCCCATCCTCCGGCTTCCAGTAACGCACTTCATCGGATGCCGCGTCGTCGATGCAGCGGATGCACTTCGTGGCCACCAGGATGAGGTATTGGTCGGGTTGGCCCTGGACGTCCACCGGGATGAGCTGCACGTCGTTGGGAGCCAGTTCCGCGAAGAGGGAGGCCACCCGGACATGGACGATGGGTGCTGCACCCAATCCGGCCGTGCAGAACTCCAACCGTCTTCCAGGCTCATCGACGGGAATGGTCAAGCGCTCCTGGATGTGGACGGGGTGGCCTTCTCTGAAGACGTAAGGATCGTCCACCTCCTGGCCATTCGCGCCCAAGGGGTCGCCCAGGTCCCAGTTCCCAACCTGCATGTCCTCCTTGAGCCTGAAGTATCGCTTGGGCATGGTGGACGGCTTCTCTATCTCACTGGCTCCAGGGCTGCCGTACTCCGCCACGAGCCAGAGCGTGGGTTATTGTCCCGTCCCGACGATGATGCGAACCGCGCTCCTGCTCACCCTCCTCCTCGCCGCCCTTCCCGCCACCGCGCAGTCCGGTGCGTCCCGGAAGGCGCGTGCCCGGGCCGTGAAGGTCGCGGTGCTCCCCTTCCAGGCCGTCTCCGCCGACGTGCCCTCACGCGCGGGACTCCGCGCCACGGCGCGCCTCGCCTCGGAGATCCACGTGACGGAGGGCCTCGCCCTCGCCGAGCCACCGCCCCCTTCCACGGACACGCCACCTCCGCCCGAGCCCCTCACCGTCGCGCGCGAGGCCATGAAGGAAGCCACCGCCGCCCGCGAAGCCCGTGACTTCGCCCGCGCTGATGCCGCGCTGACCCGCGCCCTGGACGCCTATGCCGCCGGCGCCGCGCGACTCTCCGATGCCTCCGAGCTGGCCGACGCGTACGCCCTGCGCGCCGCCGTGCGCTACGCCACCGGCCGTGACGACGAAGCCGCCGCCAGCCTCACCCACGCGCTCGCCGTCGCTCCCGGACGCTCTGTCCCGCTGGCCTCCACGTCTCCCCTCTTCGCGAAGACGGTGGAGCGCGTGCGCGCGTCGCGGCAGTCTCAGCCTCGTGGCGGCGTGCGCTTCGAGTCCGTGCCTCCGGGCCTCGCGGTGACGCTCGACGGCCATCCCCTGGGCACCGCGCCCGTGCGCGTCACCGAGGTCCCTCCCGGCGCGCACCTGTGGCGCGCGGTGCTGCCCTCGGGCGAGGCCGTGGGGGGCGTGGTGGAGGTGACGTCGGACCAGCAGGCCGTGGTGAAGGTGCGTCCCGCCGGCACCGGTCCCGACGCGGCGCTTGCCCTGGCCCTCGCCGGCAACCGGCTGGACTCCGCCGCGCTCGAAGCCGCCTCGGCGCTGGGCCGCGCGGCGGGAGCGAGCCTCGTCGTGCTCGGCACCGTGTCGCGCACGGGCCCGGGGCTCGCGCTCGATGCCTTCGTGCTCGCTCCGGGTGACACGTCCCCGCGCCGCCTGCCCCGCCTGTCCGTGGACGCCGACCTGCTGGAGTCCGGCGCTCCGTTGCGCGGCTGGGCCGCCACCCTCGCAGCGAAGGGCGTGGAGGCCGGCACGACGGAGTCCCTCCCCGCCGAGCCCGCCGCCGATGTCGACTTCGCCGCCCTGCCCATGCAGGTGACGTACCCGACGAGCGAGGAGCACACCCCGGCCGCGGCGCCTCCCGCCACCACGCCCGCTCCGGACCGCAAGCCCCTGGCCCCCAACCGCAAGCCGTTGGTCCGCCCGTGAGCCCCTTCCGTGGACGCTTCGCGCCCAGCCCCACCGGGCGCATGCACCTGGGCAACATCCGCAGCGCGCTGCTCGGCTGGCTCCAGGCTCGCGCCGCTGGTGGCGCCTTTCTGCTGCGCATCGAGGACCTCGACCGAGCCCGCTGCAAGCCCCAGTACGTCGACGACCTGAAGCGCGACCTGGAGTGGCTCGGCCTCACCTGGGACGAGCAGCCCCTCATCCAGAGCCAGCGCGACGACGTCTACCGCGACGCGCTCGCGAAGCTGGAGCGCGAGGGGCTCGTCTACCCGTGTTTCTGCACGCGCGCCGAGATTGCCCGCGCCGCCAGCGCCCCGCATGGCCTCTCCGAGGAGGGCCCTCGCTACCCCGGCACCTGCGCGAACCTCACCGCCGCGCAGGTGGTCGAGCGCGCCCGCACCCGCGCCCCCGCGTACCGCTTCCGTACCCGCCCGGGCGAGGTGCGCTTCATGGACGAGCTGCTCGGCCCCTACTCACAGGACGTCGAAGCCGTGGTCGGCGACTTCGTGGTGCGCCGCAACGACGGCGTGGCCAGCTACCAGCTCGCCGTCGTCGTGGACGACGCGGCCAGTGGAATCACCCACGTGCTGCGCGGAGACGACCTGCTGTCCTCCACGCCCCGGCAGCTCCAGCTCTACGCGGCGCTCGGCCTGTCCGCTCCGTCCTTCCTCCACGTTCCGCTCGTGCTGGGCGAAGACGGCAAGCGGCTCGCCAAGCGCGAAGGCGCCTTCGCCCTGGCGGAGCTGCGCGAGCGCGGCCTTGCTCCCGAGCGGGTGCTGGGACTGCTCGCCGCGTGGAGCGGGCTCGGCGACGGGAGCCCCATGACGCTGGACGCCCTGGTGCGCGCCTTCCGCGTGGAGGCGCTGCCCCGCGCGCCCGTGGTGGCCCGCGAGTCGGTGCTCTCCGAGGCACTCGGCCTGCGCTGAAGTCCCTGCCTTCCCTCGCGACGCCTCGGGGAGGCGGCCGGGCAGGTGGAATGCGTGCGTCCCTGGACACGTGCCCATCTTTGCCTTGGACCGGAGCGCTCACCCCCGCCTTCGGCGGCGCTCCCAGAATCACGTGAGGCAGCCCATGGCAGACATCGTGGAGAACGAAAGACCCGGCGTCATCCCCGCCGTCGCGGGGACCCCCTTCAAGCTGAGCTGGGGCGCCATTCTCGGAGGCGCCTTCGTCGCGCTCGGCATGTGGATTCTCCTCTACTCGCTCGGCCTCGCGCTCGGCCTGTCCTCGGTGGACCCCGGCAACCCGGGCAGCGCACGCTCGGCCGGAATCGGCACCGGCATCTGGAGCCTCATCGCGCCCCTCATCGCCCTCTTCGTCGGCGGCTTCGTGGCCGCGCGCACCGCGGGCGTGGTGGACAAGGGCGGCGGCGCGATGCACGGCGTGGTGCTGTGGGGCCTGACGACGCTGGCCGGCACCATCCTCATGGGCATGGCCCTGACCTCGCTGCTCGGCACGGTGTTCCGCACCACCAGCTCCGTGGTGGGCGCCGCCGGCTCCGCGGTGGTGGGCGCCGCGCCCCAGGGCGGCCAGGCCGCGCAGGCCTTCGGCCTGGATGCCAATGACGCGCTCGCCCCCATCAACCAGCGGCTCCAGAAGGAGGGCATGCCACCCATCACCGCGGACCAGCTCCAGGCGTCCGTCCGCGACGTCGTCAACACCGCCGTGCGCACCGGCAACCTCGACCGCAACCTCCTCGTCACGTCCATCGCGGAGAACACGAAGCTCTCCCGCCAGGACGCGGAGGAGGTCGCCACGCGCATCGAGCAGCAATTCAACCAGACGCGCGGCGAGGTGGGTCAGAAGGTCGGACAGATTGGCCAGCAGGTCCAGCAGGGCGCGCTCCAGGCCGCGGACACCACGGGCCGCGTCTTCTGGGGCATCTTCGGCGCCCTGCTGCTCGGCCTCGTCTCCTCCATCCTCGGCGCCACGCTGGGCGTCAGCCGCCGTCAGCGCGTCTACGCGGAAGGCGCCGTCGCCCCGGGCCGCCGCCGCGAGGTGTATCCGTAGTCACACCGCCACGCTCCCGGGTGACGATGTCGCGCCACCCCGCCGCCCGGGAGGCATAGGCTCCAGGTGACGATGCCGAACCGCTCCTTCATCCGCTGGTTCCTCATCCCGGGGCTGAGCCTGGGCGTCCTCGTGCTGAGCGCCGCCCTCTCCTACTGGCTCACCCGGCCCGAGGGCGTCGCCCCCACCCCGGACGTCCCCGAG
>NZ_JABBJJ010000316.1 GCF_012933655.1 Pyxidicoccus fallax
GGAGGGGACTGTCTGGGGCTGCTGGTGGACGGCCCGACGATCGGTGCGGACGACCGCTACGCGTTGGCCATGGCGCTTGCCCACGGCGCGGTGCTCGAGGAGATGTTGGAAGCCTTCAAGGACATGGCCGACCCGCGGGCCATGGTCGCGGCGGTGCTGTGGACGGGAACGATGTATCTGGTGCTCTGGACAGTGCCGAGCCGGTGAGCAAGGGGCTTGCCGCCGTGATGACGGCGACCCTGATTGTCTACCTGGGGGTGGATACGTTCTGGGGCCTGATTGAGGGCTTCCGGCGGCTGGTGGGCGAGGCGGACCGGGCCCGCACGTTCGACGAACTGCGCGAGGCAGGTGAGCGATACGGCAAGGTGATGGGGCGGAACGCGGCGCGCGCTTTCGCCATGCTGGCCACGGTGGCCATCGGGAACACGGCTTCGGGGTTTGCGGGCAGGGTGCCGGTGCTACCGGGCTCGGCGCACGCATCCATGCAGGCGGGTTCCCGGGCGGGGATCGTGCTGTCCGCCGTGGGAGAAGTACAGACGGTGACGGTGAGTGGCGAAGCGATCACCATGGCGCTCGCTCCTGACGTGGTTGCCGCGATGGCACGGGCGCCGGAAGGCGCTGCAGTCGGGCCTGTGGATGCGAAGGGACATGACCACCACATCGCGACGGACAAGTGGTGGGACTCCACGAACAGTGGTGGTCCGTGGTCGCCGCAATTTCAGACGCTCTTCGACAAAGCGGGTATGTCGCTGAACGACCCGGCCAACATCGTCAACGTCAAAGGTCACAAGGGGCTGCACCCGCGGCAGTACCACGAGGAGGTTTTTGAACGATTGGTGGAAGCAACGGAAGATTGTCTGACCATGCAGCAGTGTCGAGAGTTGCTGACGGCAGAGTTGCGGAGATTGGCGCGAGAAATCGTGACGCCAAACACCAAGTTGAACAAGCTGGTGACTCGCGCGGAATGATGGAATGGTGATGTCAGGTATGTCTCCACGCTACTTCAAGCTTTCGCCCGGTGTTGTTCCCGGGGGATGGGCCCTGGGCATTCCCACGAACCTGGACGGGACGGAAGTCGAGAACCCATGGATGTTCAAGAAGGGGACACGACTCGACGCTCCCATGCGCTTGCGGATGCCCGTGGCACGTCCCGGGAGCGCTGTTGATTTCAGCCTCGCGGGGATTGGCACCCCGGTTGTTCACACCAAGGTTGCCTCGCTCTTGGAGGAATTGGCGCCCGATGATGTTCAGTTCATTCCGGTCGAGATAGAGGAGCAGCCTGAGCAGTTCTCCATCCTTGTTGTTGCCCGACTTGTCCGATGTATCGACGACGCCGCGTCAGCCGAGGTGGAGTATTGGAAGCCCGAGGACGGGCGCCCGGAGAAAGTCGGGCAATACCGCAAGGTGTCCGGGATGCGCATCAATGCGGCGGCAGTGGGGGATGCGAAGGTGTTCCGGACTAGGGGGTGGTCCATTGCCGTTGTTGTTTCCGAAGACATCAAGGATGCTTTGGAGCGCATCGGTGTGACCGGAATGCAATTCACCGAGGTCTAGCCGCGCTGGAGGGACGAGCCGTGACATCGCGGCCTGGAGTGGCTCCGCGTACCCGTCTAGGGTGCGCCCCCTCCTATCGTCGAAGCCATCGAACCCGAGGAGATGCGCATGTCGGCTCCGGCTGCGGAAGACGGAACAGCCGAGCGCGGTACAGGGGTCCTGGGGCTCCTGCGGCACAACGCCGCGTTCCGCGCGCTGTGGTCCGCGCGAGTCATCTCCTTCACCGGGGACTCGCTCAGCCTCGTGGCGCTGATGCTCCATGTCGCCGGCAGCACCGGGCAGGCGCTCGCGGTGTCGCTGCTCCTGCTCGTCGGTGACTTCGCGCCGGCGCTGCTGGGCCCCATCACCGGCGCCGTGAGCGATCGCTTCGACCTCAAGCGGGTGATGATTGCCTGCGAGCTCATCCAGGGCGTGGTGCTCCTCCTCATCGCGCTGCTCCTGCCGCCGCTGCCCGTCCTCCTCGCCCTGGTGGCCGTCCGCGCCGTCGCCGGCCAGGTGTTCCAGCCCGCGTCTCGCGCGGCCGTACCGGCGCTGGTGCCCGAGCGCGCACTGGAGACCGCCAACTCCACCCTCGGTTTCGGCACCAACTCCGCCGAGGCGCTCGGCCCATTTGTCGCGGCGGCGCTACTGCCCTTCATCGGCGTCCGGGGCGTGCTCCTCGTGGACGCCGCGTCGTTCCTCCTCTCGGCGGTACTGCTGGCCTCCGTGCCATCCCTGCCTCCCGCCGTGTCTCAGGAGCAGGGCCCACCCGTGTCACTCCTGCGTCAGGCGCGGCTGGGACTCGGCTACATCCTGTCGGCCCCCGCCGTCCGAGTCATCGGCTTGGGCTTCTGCGCCGTCGTCGCCTTCAACGGCGTGGACGATGTCGCGCTGGTGGTGCTGGCCAAGGAGACCTTCCGCGCCGGGGACTCCGCGGTCGGTCTGCTCCTGGGCTCCGTGGGCGTGGGGCTCGTGCTCGGCTACGCGCTGCTGGCGCGCTACGGCACGCGCGCGTCCATGCCGGTGCTGCTGCTCGCGGGGTTCGCCGTGAGCAGCGTGGGCAACCTCCTCACCGGGCTGGCCTGGGCCGTCTCCGCCGCGCTGGCGATGCAGACCGTGCGCGGCCTGGGAATCGCGGCGATGGACGTGGCCACCAACACCCTCATCCAGCGCGTGGTGCCTCCAGGGATGCTCGGCCGCGTCTTCGGCAACCTCTACGGCGCCATCGGCGTGGCCGCCGCCCTGTCCTACGTCGGTGGCGGCCTGCTGCTCGACGCCACCTCCGCTCCGACGACCCTCATCGTCGCCGGAGCGGGGGGCACGCTGGCCACGCTCCTCGTGGCCTTCTCGCTGCCGGGGGCACTCAGGAAGAGCCTCGCGGCTCCAGAGGCCCCACGGTCCGAGCCCTAGTCAGACGAGCCGCTTCCCTCTCGCCAGCTCCAGGCCGAGCAGATTGCCCCGGAAGTGGATGGGGTCCAGCAACACCTTGCGAATCCTCCACCCCTCGGCCGTCTTCTCCAGGTCGTGCGTGTAGCGGATGACCACCGTCCACTCCTGCACGACGCCGTTCAGGGGGAAGAAGTGGCCCACGTCCGCGTAGGCCATCGCCTGGGCCTCGGTGGCGCTCTTGAAGTGCGTTCGCACCGTGTTCGCCGTCGCGTGCTGGACCCGGGTGAAGACGGCCAGGGCATCGCTGCCCAGCTTCGCTATCTGCTCGCGCGCCATGGTGATGGGCTCGCCCCCGAAAAGCCGGGTGTAGTCCGCGGTCATCTGGGGCGTGAAGCAATTCACCCAGCGGCTCCAGTCTCCCGTGTCCTTGCCGAAGTCGATGGCCTGCCCGTACTCGGCCACCAGCTCCTGCACGGCAATCCAGTCCAGCACGTACTGCAAATCCTGACCCTTCATGTTGGCGCGCCTCCGAGGTGAAGAGCCCGGAGCTTCCGCCGGATTTCCGCGTCAGGGAAATGGACGTTCCACCGGGAAACCTTCGCGACGCGGCGCGTTCCAGCGCGCCTGGAGGCGAGGGAACACCGCGCGGAAGGCGATGAACCACAGTGCTCCAGCGAGGACGTCGACGGCGTAGTGGTACCGCAGCACCAGCGTGGACAGCAGGATGGCCGCGGCGACAGGCAGCAGCGCGCGGAAGCGTCGCGGGTGCGCGAGCCGGTCATGCTCCAGCAGCACCAGCGTGATGTACGTGTGCAGGCTGGGGAAGATGTCGTACGCGGACGAGCCGCTCGCGACGACGGCCGCGTTCAGTTGCGTCAGCCAGCCGCCCTCGATGGGCACCGTGAACAGCTCCGGAAACGCCGCCGCGGGACCCAGTCCCGGCACCAGGTAGTACCCGGCGATGCCGGGCACGTACGCGGAGAACACGTGGACGAAGAAGCGCTCCGCTCGCGCGCGCGGGCCCACGACGGCCCATGCCATCGCGAGGTGCAGGTACGCGTGGAAGGCGAGGTAGCTCGCGCTGAACACGTCGTTCACCCACGGCGTGCTCCACCGCTGCAGCCACACGGCCGGAGTCACGCCGAACAACCGCACGTCGGCGGCGAGCAGCCACGCATCACGCGACGGCAGCCCGAGCGAGGGAACGGTGTGCTTCACGGAGGCATAGAAGAAGAACGTCGCCGCGTAGGCCAGCAGCAGCCGTGCGCGGAACGCATGGGGCCGTCCGTCCAGCCGCGCGAGCCCCGCCACGCCCATGATGAACAGGGCCGTCGCTCCCGTGACCTGGACCGTCACGGGCGTGCCGGGGCCCGCGAAGAGCAGGAGTGCCACGCTCAGGACCAGCCCGAAGCCGGCCAGCAGCACCTCGTGAAGGTACGGCCGCTCAGGCATCGGGAGTGACACTCCTCGCTTCACGCAGGAGCGAGCCCGTGACGACGCCGCGCACGAACGAGAAGTAGGAGGGAATGAAGGGAGCCCCCCGCGCGACGAGCTCCGGCCGCAGCGTCCGGTGCAGCTCGGGCAGGCTGTACCAGGGCACGCGCGGGTAGAGGTGGTGTTCGAGGTGGTAGTTCTCGTTGCACATGAAGAAGCGCGTCACCGGGTTGGACAGGATGGTGCGCGTGCCGCGGACCGGATGGTTGCTCTCCGGGAGGAACGTGTGCTGGCTCATCCCGCGGATGTTCACGAGCGTGTTGATGATGAGCATCGGGATGACCCACGCATGGAGCAGTACGTGCCCCGGCACGAAGGCCACCGCGAGCCCGGCGCCCACCACCAGCAGGGCCACCTCCAGCTCAATCCATCGCCGCTCGGAGGACGTCCCGTGCCGCCAGCCGAGGATGGGAATC
This sequence comes from Pyxidicoccus fallax, assembly GCF_012933655.1. Lineage (GTDB taxonomy): Bacteria > Myxococcota > Myxococcia > Myxococcales > Myxococcaceae > Myxococcus > Myxococcus fallax. Next base: position 4,833 of record NZ_JABBJJ010000316.1, read on the forward strand.
ATCGTGATGTACGCGGGATACCCGGCCAGCAGCCGGCCCACGTGCATCAACATCTCCAGCCACCGCCGCCCGGTGTAGTTCGCGTAGTGGTCCGGGTCCTTCCCGCCGCCCAGGTCGCGATGGTGCCGCAGGTGCAGGACCTTGTAGGCCGCGAAGTTCTGCAGCACGGGCAGCGCGCACACCACGCCGCCCAGGTGGTTGAGCCACCGGCGGCGCGACAGGCTGCCGTGGACCGCCTCGTGCGTGAACAGGCTGATGCCATGGAGCGACGCCGCGGCGACGAGGTACAGCCCCGTGCGCGCGAGCCACACCGGCACCTCGGAATTCCCCGCGAGCAGCACGGCCAGCGCCGCACTGGCCACGTAGAGCGCGAGGAACAGGAGGAGCCGGGGAACGTGGCGGGCGTCGACCTGCTCGAGCTCGCGCAACCGAGCGGCGGGAAGTGATTCTGTCAGGAGCGGCATGATGGGGTCGGTGCGCTTCACCATGCCATACAGTCAAACCTGTTCGAGCTCGCGCAACCGAGCGGGAAGTGACTCTGTCAGTTGCGGCAATGGTTCAGTGCTCTCCCCATGCCATACATTCGAATCAGACGCCGATGTCACCTCCCATCGCGCGTGCCTCCCCGTGAGCCCAACGCCGTACAAATTGAAGTTCGCAGTCGTCCGTGAAGACCCGGAGCTGGAGCAGGCGCTCATCGAGCGCACGAAGGCCCGCGCCGTCCTCACCGTCGCCTCCGGAGGCTGCACCCTCCTCACGCTGGCGAAGCGCCACCCCACGCTGGAGCTGGTGGGCTTCGACTTCAACCCGCGCCAGCTCGCTCACGTGAAGGAGAAGGCGGACAGCCTCGGCCGCGTGCCGCTGGAGCGGCTCAACGTGGGTGACACGAACCCGGCCGGCCTGAACCAGCGCGGCGAGTTCGAGTATCTCTTCCACACGCTCCGCCGCTTCATCGATACGTTCGTCGCCCCAGCGTCCGAGCTGTCGGCCTTCTTCGAGCCGGCCACCTCCACCACGGAGCGCGGTGCGATGCTGGCCCGCTGGCGTGCCTCGCCGTACTGGCAGGTGGCGTTCGAGCTCTCCTTCTCGGACACGTTCCTCCGCGCCATGTTCGGCCCGGCGGCGACGCAGCACGCGGTGCCGGGCTCCTACCCGGACTACTTCCAGGCCGTGTTCGAGCGAGGACTCCAGCGCGAGGACGCCGCGCGCAATCCGTTCCTCCAGCACGTGCTGCTCGGCGCGTACCGCGCGGAGGACATGCCGGAGTACCTGCGCGCGGAGCAGCCGTTGCCGGTGACGCTCGTGCAGGGCTCGCTCCCCGACGTGCCCGGCCTGGGGCGCTTCGACGTCATCTCGCTCTCCAACATCTTCGACTGGTCGGACGACGCGCTCGTCGCGGACTGGGCCGCGCTGCTGTCCCGCGAGGCGCGGCCGGGCTGCGCCATCCTCTGCCGGCAGCTCAACAACCGGCGCGACCTCCGGCGCTTCTTCGAGCCGGCATTCCAGTTCGACGACGCGCTCGGGGCGGAGCTGCTCGCGAAGGACCGCAGCCTCTTCTACGAGCGCATCGAGGTCGGCTTCCGAAGGGCCACGGGCCCATGAGCGGCGTGCGCTTCATCGTCGCGCGGCCCGACTCGCTTGGGCCCTACGTGGAGCGGCTTCGCCGGCTGGAGCGGAGCATCCTCTATCCGCTCGCGGACGGGGCCGACCACTTCTTCATCGACCACGGGCCCGAGTACCACCCCTTCTTCTCCTCCATGGGGGACGCGTACTTCCTGCTCGTCCTTCGCGGTGACGAGCTGCTCGGCTCGGTAACCGGGGTGGTCCGTCAGGTCCACCGGGGCGGCCGGACGTTCCAGGCGCTCTACATCTGCGACCTCAAGCTGGCGGAGCACGCGCGCGGCAAGGGATTGTCTCGGCGGCTCATCTTCGAGGGGCTTACGCACCTCTTCCGCATCCCCGCGCTGCGCCGCACCCGCTTCCTCTACGGCGCGGCCATGCGGGGCGCGAGGGGCGATGTCATGCGCACCGCGCGAGGCTGGAATCCGCTGCGGATGGGCCGGCCCGCGAGCCGGCTCGCGCTCTACTTCGTGCCGCCCTCCAAGCTGGCGGAGCTGGACACCCGTGGCGGCCCCGTGCTGCCGGTGGAGGATGGGCTGTGCCTCGGACCCGCGCCGGGCCGGCGGCTCGAAGGGGCGGGGTGGTGCACCACGGCGGGGAGCAAGGACCTCCAGCGGCTGTCGACGGGCAGTCCCTGGCCGCTCGTCCACCTCGCCGCGCCGCCAACCGCGTGGACACACGGCTGGGCGGAGTACCTGCGCGCGTGTGGCGCGGAGCTCGCGGCACGGGGCGGGGACGCGCTCGCCTGCTTCAGCATCGACGAACGATTGCGGAACCACATCGGCTGGCTGCGGGACGCGGGCGTTCCGGCCGACTCGGTGTGCACTGTCTATTCCCTCGACCTGACCTTTCCAGTGGAGCCACCAGCATGGGTGCACCTTCCCTCGTCCGAAATCTGAAGCTGCGCCAGCGCATCGCCTCGCTGAAGGTGGAGTGGAACGCGCTGGAGTGGCCCTACCTGCGCGCGCTGCGGGACGGCTCGCTGTCACGCGAGGACTTCGTCGAGACGCAGCTCCACTTCTTCGCCGCCGTCGCGCACTTCTCCCGGCCCATGGCCGTGCTCGCCAGCCGGCTGCCGCGTCCCGACCTGCGCCTGCCGCTGGTGGAGAACGTCTTCGACGAGCACGGGCGCGGGGAGCTGGGGCACGGCCATGAGCGCACGTTCCGCCTCCTCCTGGAGCGGCTGGGCGCGGACCTGTCCCGGGTGGGGCGCGCGCACTGGCCGGAGGTGCAGGCCTTCAACGCCGCGCTGACCGGTGTCTCCACGTTCGACAGTCCGCTCACCGGGCTCGCCATGTTCGGCGTCATCGAGGACCTGTTCAGCGGCATCTCGCTGGAGCTGGGGCGCGGCATCGTCTCGCGCGGGTGGCTGCCGGCGGACAAGGTGGCTCACTACCCCACGCACGCGACGCTCGACGAGGAGCACGCGGACGGCTTCTACCGCCAGCTCGACGCACCCTACGAGACGGATGCCCGCTCCGCGAGCGAGGTCGAGCAGGGACTGCTGCTGGGGGGACACCTCTTCCAGCGGCTCTACGAGGACCTGTACCGGGCGCGTCATCGACGCGACGGGGCCCCGGGCCGGTGAGGCGCGCTCACCTGGGGGCGAGGAGCTTCAGGCCCGCGGCGACCGCCAGACATCCGAGCGCCACCACGTCCGCGATGACCACCCGCTGGACGGGCGCGTTGTAGCTCCCCACCGTCCAGGCCAGTCCGATGAAGGTGGCGGCACTGAGCGCCCCCACGATGATGGCCGCCATCTGCAGGTGGGGGGTGAAGGCGGCGACGAGCAGGAACATCCCCAGCAGCCCGAAGAGCACCGCCCGGTGGCGCATGAGGATTTCCATGTCCGGCCCCGCGACCGACACCCCGTACATGGCGGCCAGCTGCTCCGGCCCGCGCACTCCGTTCAGCGGCAGCAGGTGGATGATTCCCGCGACAATCAGCATGGCCGAGACGACCTTCCCCGACATGGACGCTCCTCTCACATTCCGTGTGACCGAGCATGGCCGCACGTTCAGCCGCGCGGCAATTACCAGGGAGGTCATGGCGCAGCCCCGGCATGCTCTAGTGCGGCCATGGACGAGAAGCGCTACCGCATCCCGGCGGGGTTCCACCGGGTGGAGCAGGACATCGAGCGGAGCCGCTTCATCACCACGGTGGCCCACGCGCCGACGGTGGAGGAGGCGAAGGCCTTCATCGCCCGCGTCCGCGAGGAGTTCCAGGACGCGAACCACAACTGCTGGGCCTACGTCGTGGGCCCGCCGGGCTCCACGGCCCAGGTGGGGATGAGTGACGACGGTGAGCCCCACGGCACGGCGGGCCGGCCCATGCTCACGGCGCTGCTCCACGGCGGCGTGGGAGACGTGGCCGTCGTCGTCACGCGCTACTTCGGAGGGACGCTGCTCGGCAAGGGCGGCCTGGTGCGTGCCTACACCGGCAGCGTCCAGCAGGGGCTGGAGGCCCTCCCCACCACGGAGCGTGTGCGCAAGGTCCGACTCGCCGTCGAGCTGGAGTACGCGAGCATCGACGGCTTCCGCCGGATGCTGCCCGAGCACGAGGCGCAGGTGCTTTCGGAGGAGTACGCCGCGACGGTGGGCTACCGGGTGGAGCTTCCCGTCACCCGGGTGGACGCCTTCCGGACCGCGTTGACGGACCTGACATTGGGGCAGGTCCTCATCGAGACGCTGGAGTCCGAAGGTTGACCGGGGGCCCCGCAGGGGTGAGCCTCCAGTGCGATGAGCGCAGGTCCCGACCTCTTCTCCGCTTCCGTCGATATGAACCGCTTCGCGCCGCTGGCCGAGCGGATGCGCCCTCGCACGCCCGATGAGTTCATCGGCCAGGGCCACCTGTTGGGCCCGGGCGCGCCGCTGCGTCAGCTCATGGAGCGCAGGTCCATCGTGTCGTCCCTGTTCTGGGGCCCGCCGGGCGTGGGCAAGACGACGCTGGCGCGCATGCTGGCGTCGAGCGTGGACGCGGAGTTCGTCATCCTCTCCGCCGTGTCCGACGGCATCCCCCGCATCCGCGAGGTGGTGGCCGAGGCGGAGCTCCAGCGCAACCGCTACTCCCGCCGCACGGTGCTCTTCGTCGACGAAATCCACCGCTGGGCGAAGAACGTCCAGGAGCAGGCGCTCCCCCATGTGGAGAGTGGATTGCTCGTGCTGCTCGGCGCCACCACGGAGAACGTCAGCTTCGAGGTGCGGCCCGCCCTCGTCAGCCGGTGCCGTGTGTTCCAGCTCAAGGAGCTGACGCTCGCGGACATCCAGACGGCCATCACCCGCGCGCTCACGGACGAGAAGCGGGGGCTCGGCTCGCGCAAGCTGACGATTGGCGAGGAGGCGCTGACGCTGCTGGCGAGGGGGGGCGCGGGTGACGTGCGCAAGGCGCTCGGCGCGCTGGAGCTGGCGGCGAACCTCACCGGGGACGGCGAGGAGATTACGGTCGCGACGGCGCGCGAGGCCGTGGGCACCAGCCTGTCACGGCACGACAAGGACGGGGACGAGCACTTTGATTTGCTGCGCGCGCTGCAGAAGTCCTGCCGGGGCTCCAACGCGCAGGGCGCCATCTTCTGGGCGGCGAAGCTGCTCCAGACGGGCGACGTGGTGTCGCTGTGGCGCCGGCTGAAGGTGATTGCCGTGGAGGACGTGGGCATGGCCATGCCCGAGGCCATCACCATCGTCCGGGCCTGCGAGGAGGGCTTCCACTCGGTGGGGATGCCGGAGGGACGGCTCTTCGTCGCGCACGCGGTGGTGACGCTGGCCACCGCGAAGAAGAGCAACCGCGCCTACCAGGCGATGAACGCCGCGCTGGAGGCGCTGGAGCAGCACCCCAACCTCGGGCCGCCGATGCACCTGCGCAACGCGCCCACGGAGCTGATGAAGGAGCTGGGCCACGGCAAGGGCTACCAGGTGCCGTGGAACTCCCCGGGCCACTACGTGCCCGGACAGACGTACCTGCCGCCGCCGCTGGAGCGCGCCGTCTTCTACCGCCCGAGCAAGGAAGGCTACGAGGCGGAGGTCCACGAGCGCATGACGCAGTGGTGGCGCGAGGACAAGGGCGCCAAGGGCGGCGAGTAGCCTGGAGGAATCATTCCTCCAGGCCCAGCAGGGCACCGCGAGGGCTCAGTACTTCAACCCGGGCACGAGCGCGCCGGTCGTCCATCCACGGCCGTTCGCGTTGAAGATGCCCACGCCGTAGTTCTTGCCGCGCGCCTCGATGGTGCGCCCGTCGCCGAGGCTGATGGCGACGTGGCCGGGACGGAACAGCAGCGCGCCGCGCGTGCGCAGCGCCTCGGACACGGAGATGGTGGTGCCCTTCTGCTTGCAGTGCGGCAGCTGGTTCATCGTCCCATCGGGAATCTTCACGCCCACCTGGTGGGCCGCCCACTGCACCAGCTCCGAGCAGTCGAACGCCTTCGGGTTCTTGTCGTTGAGGTTGACCTCGGTGCCGAAGATGTAGCGGTCGCCCTTCTGCGCGAGCGCGCGCTGCACGAAGGCCTCCGCGGTGCCGCGGCCCGCGGCCGGCGGGTTGTTCGTGGGCGGCTTCGTGTTGCCCGCGCGCAGCTTCGCCCACGTCTTCGGTCCGACGATGCCGTCCGCCTCCAGCCCCTTGGCGCGCTGGAAGGCCTTCACCGCGGCCTCCGTCTTCGGGCCGAACTGGCCATCAATCGGGCCGGGCTTGAAGCCGGCGGCGGACAGGCGGCGCTGCAGGTCCGTCACCGCGGGGCCCTTCGAGCCCTCGCGCAGGGTGGGAGGCAGGGCGGAAGCGGCCGCGGCGGCGGAGATGCTCCGGGCGCGGGAAGCGGAAATGGTCGTCATGGGGGAACTCCTCGAGCCGGCGGGGGGCGGCCCTTTCCCGGATTATCCGGACCAGCCCCCCGGGGTTGCTTGGACCCGGCGGATTTCAGGGGCTCCCCGTCCGGGGCACGAAGCGCAGGCCGAAGGCCCACGCGGGCACCGCCGTGGCACCGAAGCCCGCGCCCAGTCCGTACAGCACCTCGTCGAGCGGAACGCCCAGCAGCGTGCCCGGCAGCAGCAGGCTGGGCCTCCAGGTGCGCTCGAAGACGCCGGGCACCAGCGCGCCGAAGACGAGGCACAGCATCAGGTAGATGACGGCAGACACCCACGCTCCCAGCACGCTGGGAACCACGAGGTCCGGGCGCGCCAGCAGCAGGCCCGCGGAGACGCCCACCATGGCCACCACCGAGGCGTAGAGGATGGGGACCCCCACCGCGAGCAGCACCGCCACCACCGCCATCGCCAGCGCGAAGACACCCGCCACCCGCAGCCAGGGCCGCGAGACGGGCGCGCCCCGGGGCATGGGGGTCCTCCGGAACACGACGGCGTAGGCGGTCGATGCGAAGGCGCCCAGCCCCGAGACGAACAGCACGTCCTCGATGCCGAAGCCGATGCGGTCCGCCAGCCCGAAGAGGAAGTGGGGCGTCCAGTACTCCGGATAGAAGAGCCACTCCGTCGTGGCGAACGGCAGCGAGAGGCCCACCGTGCGTCGCATCAGCGGCCGCAGGTCCGGACGCGCGAGCCAGAAGCCCGCGCCCGGAAGCAGGAAGAGGAGCGACAGGAGGAGGAACTCGTGGCGCACGGTCGCCTCAGCGGACCGCCAGCCCGAGCAGCGGGAGGCACACCATGGCCACCGTCGCGGTGATGGCGGCGGCCACGCGGACCAGGATGCGCCGCGAGCCGGGCGGCGCGGGACGGACGAGCACCACGCCCACCGCCGCGAGCGCGGGCAGCAGCAGCCACGCATCCGCGCGCAGCCCCACCGCCCGCAGCCCGAGCGGCGCCAGGGCCAGCGTGAGGACATTCAGCGCCACGATGACCCACGCGGCCCGCTCTCCGCCCACGCGTGCGGGCAGCGTGAGCTTGCGGCTCTCGCGGTCCGACGGCTCGTCGGGCAGCGCGGTGGCGATGGCGCAGCCCAGGTGCGTGGGCAGCAGGCATGCGACGAGCCACCATGGAAAGCCGCCGAGGTCTCCGCCCTGCGCCACGTAGCCGTAGAGCGGCAGCACGCCGCTCACGCCCACCATCTGCAGCAATTCGCCGCCACCCCGGTAGGAGAGCCGGACCGGCGGGTAGCTGTAGGCCCACAGCAGCGCCACCGCCAGCAGCGCGAGGAGCACGAGCATCGGCGCGCCGCGCGTCACCGCCAGCGCCACCGATACCGCGAGCAGCCCTCCGGCACAGCAGAGCGCGGCGATGCCGAGCGCCCGGGAAGACAGCCGCCCCTCCACCAGCACGCGCGAGCCGCCGGAGAAGAGGGTGGCCGTGCGGTTGCGGCGGTCCGTCTCCTGGTCCGCCTGGTCGTTGGCGTAGACGATGAAGAGCTGGTCGAGCACGCCGAAGAGCTGGACTCCCACCAGCACCCCGACGTCCAGCGGCTGTCCCGAGAGGCGGACCGCGGCGAGCTGTCCGAGCAGCAGCGGGAGCGCGATATAGGACTGGGACGGCAGCCGCGAGGCCTGGAGCCAGGCCCGGAGCGCCGTCATGAGGGCGTGCCCCGAGACAGCCCCAGGCGGCGCGCCGTCTCCGTGCGCAGGTCGGCGAAGGGAAGGTTCCACCGGGGCTCGCCGTCCATCCGCCACGCCTTCACGGGGATGAGGTCCTCGCGGGCGAGCGCCTGGTGCAGCCGCAGCTCCTCCTCCGGCTCCCGCGAGAAGCCGAAGGGATTGCGGAACTCCGCGCCCTGGAGCCGCGAGTACTTCGCATCGTCCTGGGCGACGAGCGCGAGCAGCTCACCCCGCCGGACCTCGAGGTAGTCCAGGAAGGGCGCGTCGAAGGGGTGGATGCTCGCGCGCGACGTGGGCTCGCGCGTCACCCAGCGGGCCCAATCGAAGCCGAAGAAGAAGTCGTGCGCGTAGCGGAAGCGCAGCGGCGAGCCGAGGCCGAAGCCGTGGCACAGCGCCACCACCCGGCGCGTGAAGACCTCCATCTCGCGCGGCCCCCCGGAGTCCCACAGGCACCGCGCCGGATAGTCGAGGTCCCAGAAGATGTTGTCCGGGAAGCTCTCCGCGAGCGCCCGGATGATGGCGCACAGGCCCCGCGTGAAGGCCCGCAGGCGCGCCTCGTCATGGCTGCCCGCCGTCACCCGCTCGGCCAGCTCGCGCGGCGTGGGCGCGAGAGGCCGGTCCGGCGCGAGCGAGGCCCGTGCGCCGAGCAGCGGCTCCACTCGGTCCAGGGATTCAGCCAGCTCGTTCGGCAGCCGCGTCATGCCGTCCCTCCTCGCGACCCGGGCCCACCGACGAGGAGCATGCCAGACAGCGCGAGCGTCCCCCACCAGATGGCGCGGTGCAGCTCCAGCTTGTACGCGGACTGCGCGCCGAAGGCATTCGTCACCGCGCCCGGACTGCGGCGCCAGACGCGGACCGCGAAGAACAGCACCAGCGCGGCGGCGGGAATGACGGTGACGGGTGAGAGGCCGGCGTGGAACGCCCACGGCGCCGCGAGCCACAGGAGCGCTCCGAGCACCAGCAGCCCCTCCGCGCCGCGCCGCGCCGCCGCGTTGCCCCGGAGCGAGGCCCAGGTGCGCTTGCCTCCCGCGCGGTCGCTCTCCTCGTCCGACAGGCCGCTGGCCAGGGCGCTCGACAGCGACAGCGACAGCAGCCCCGGCGCCAGCGCCACCAGCTCCGGCGGGGCCCACTGGCCGCACTGCGCATAGGCGTGCAGGGCGGGGAGGATGCCGCCGACGCCCACCATCTCCAACAGCTCGCCGCCGCCCCGGTAGTTGATGCGCAGGGGCGGCAGCGTGTACGCGACGAAGGCGAACAGGGCCAGCGCCGTCAGGGGCAGCAGCAGCGGGCGCCCCAGCGCGGCGCCGGCCACCGCGGCCACCGCCAGCGCCACGCCTCCGGCGCCGAGCCCCGCGGTGAGCAGGGCGCTCGCGGGGAGGATGCCGTCCGGAATCGTCTTGGGCGAGCCGGCCTGGGGGAACATGCGCCGCTTGAGCGCGTCCACCGGGCGGTCACCCCAGTCGTTGAGCAGGACGATGAAGGCGACGTCCGCCACCATCCACAGCGCGCCGAAGGCGAGCGCCCCCGGAGAGAGGCGCTCCGCGTGGGCGGCGCCCACCGCCTGTCCGAAGAGTGCGGGGACGAACACCTTTGGCCAGCTCGCGGGCTTGAGGGCGTACCACCATCTCGCCGTGGGGCTCATTGACTCGACGTGCATGCGTCCCGGCTCTCCCTCCGCGGTCCGAAGGTTCCGCACTCCCGGCGGCACCGTCAACGTTTCACTCCCTCCAAGCGCCATGCCCAGAACCGATGTGGGGGGTGAGCTTTGCGCTTGCTCGCCCACCGCCCGGTTCCTATCTCCCAAGGAGGCCCCCTTCCCTGGAGTCCCCATGGC
>NZ_JABBJJ010000317.1 GCF_012933655.1 Pyxidicoccus fallax
GGTGGAGGGGGGTGGGCTACCCCTACCTGGTGCTGGAGTACGTGCACGGCGAGGGCCTCTACCGTTGGGTCTGGCTGCGCAACCCCACCGCGCGCCAGGTGGCTGGGCTGCTCCTACAGGTGGCCGAGGCGCTGGCGGCCGCGCATGCGCGGGGCGTGCTGCACCGCGACTTCAAGGGTGGCAACGTGCTGGTGCGCGGGGACGGGCGGCTGGTGGTGCTGGACTGGGGGGCGGGCATCTACCCCCAGGCTGCCCCGCTCACCCGCACAGGGCGCCTGCCCCCGGGCACGCCCGCGTATTTCAGCCCCCGCGTCATGGCCTGGCGCACGCGCGCGCTGGGCGGCGGGGGCGGACGCTACCCATACACAGTGGCGGACGAGGCGTACGCCGTGGGTGTCACCTTCTACCGGCTGCTGGCCGACGAGTACCCGCCGCTGCAACTGGGCTGGGGTGAGGCGGATGCGGAGCAAGAGGCGGGAGCGGTGGCGCCAGAGCCGCTGTCGCGCCTCAACCCGCGCGTGCCCGAGACGCTGGCGGCAGTCGTCATGCGGCTGGTGGCCTTCCGGCCCGAGGCGCGCCCGGCTCGCACGGAGGTGCTGGCCGCGGAGGTGCGCGCGTTGCTGAGGGCGGCGGATGCGGCGTGGGACGTGCCGCTCTTCGAGTGGTACGCCGGCCCCGGCCCTCACTCGCGCACCACCACCGGCCAGGAGGAATGGGGGCCCGTGGCGCCCGGGGACGAGGCCGACCTGCTGCGCGACAGGCAACAGCGGATCGACGCGCGGGCCAACAGGGCCGCCGAGCGCTGGCTGCGGCGTCGCCACCCTCAATCCCTGGCGCCGCGCGAGGAAGAGGATGCGGCGGCGCCGCAACCCGTGGGGAAGGCACAGACGCTACTCGACGTGCTCCCGCTGGTGGCACCCGCTCCTGTCGCGGCTGGAGGCGAGGCCGCGCCCGAGGAGACGCGGCCAGTACCGGCACCCGGGCCCCGGCCCACCATGGGGCAGGTTGCAACTGGAGCGCTGGAGCCGGTCGCCGCGGAGGCCCTGCCTTCACGTCGACACGCCTCGCGCCCCCGGGCATGGCTGGCGCTGCTGGTCGTGGCGGGGCTGGCCGGAGGCGTCCTGGTGGCACGGCGCGGCCCCGTCCCCACGCCGCACGGCGCGCCCGTCACCTCCGACCGCGAAGTGGCGCCGCCCCCCGAGGCCCCTGATGCTGACGCTCCCGCCGGGGCGTCGCGCGCCGTGCCACCGCCCCCTTCGCTCCAGGAGCAGCCCATGCCGTCTTCCTCTCCCCTGTCTGTCCGCAAGCCGGGCCTCGTCTCCTCCCTCAAGCGCGGCGTGGCGGCCTGTGGCGCCGCGACCGCCATGGCCTGCTCCGGCGCGCCGGTGCGTCCCACCGCCGGCTCCGCCTGTCCCGAGCGGGCGTTCGCTGACATGCGGGAGCTCGGCCTCAACGAGGGGCGTCAGGTCAACATCTACGTGCACAAGGACAAGCCTGGCTACCTGGGCGACCCGCTCTTCGTGCGCGAGGGTGAAATCGTCAGCCGCGTCTTCGACAGCACCTCGCTCCCGGACGACACGCTCATCTACGGCTGGCTCTCCATCGGGAAGGAGCGGGTTTTCGGCTACTACACGATGCTGGAGCTGCCCAACGGGCGGCGCTACTCCGTCTGCCTCGTGCTGAATAATGAGCGGGGACAACCCAAGAACGCCGCCTCCACCCCGGACGCCCCCGCCGTCAGCCGTGTCAGCGTCTTCAAGGTGGTGGACTCCTTCTGAGCGGGCGACCGCGCTCGTTGTAAAGCCCCTTTCCAGAATGCGTGGGCCGGCCCGAGGACGAGAAAGTGAAGCCGTGGGACGTCCAAGGTCGTTCCAGGCCAGATACCCTGACGGGTAGTTTCCTGGCTGCCTGACGTGGTGGGTATTCACGCGGGCGGGGAGGAATGCACACGTCATGGCTGGAACGAGGGACGCTGGAAGCGAGGGTGACGTCCTGCTGCGCGAAGGCGACAGCGTCGTCCGCTTCACGAGGGACCTGGGGGAGGACGCGCGGGGCGTGAGCCTGCTGCTGGCGCGGCGCATCCACGGCGACATAGACGAGCCGCGGCTCCTCAAGTGGCTGGTGCTTCCGGATGAGACGCCGCTCCCTCCGGAAGTGGAGCGGGCGCGACGGCGCCTGGAGGAATCGGTCCGGCTCGCCAGCCACCTCCAGCATCCAGCCATCGCCCGGGTGTATGGCCTGCACGCCGTCCCCGGCGCGTTGTTCGCGGAGCTGGAGTACGTGCCCGGCCTGTCCCTGGACGACCTGGTCACGGTGGCGCTGGCCCGGGGCCGCGCGCTTCCCGAGGAGTTCATCGTCCACGTGGGCATTCACGTGGCGGAGGCGCTCGCGCATGCCCATGCGTGCGTGGACGCGCGAGGCGTTCCGCTGGGCATCATCCACCGGGACCTCCACCCGGGCCGCGTCCGCGTGCGGCCGGACGGCGAGGTGAAGCTGACGGACTTCGGCCTCGCCTGGTCCCGGCTGCCGGACCGGAAGGGAACCTCCATTCCGCACCCGCGTGGCGCGCCCTTCTTCGCCGCGCCCGAGGCCCTCTTCCTGGAGGACATGGACGCGCGCGCGGACCTCTTCTCGCTGGGGGCGGTGCTGTTGGAGCTGGCCACGGGCCGCAACCTCTACAACCGCCCCGACGTGCTGGAGTCCCGGCTGAGGAAGCGGCTGAAGAAGCAGGAGCGGGCGCGCATTGCCCGCGGGCTGGCGGCGGCCACCTCCGCGGGGTTGTCACTGGGGAGCTATCCGCACGTCGCCCTCCAGGCGGCCACCTTCCAGCCCGACGACGTCGAGCGCCTGGCGGCGGACCTGTCACCCCCGCTGCGCGACGTCCTCCAAAAGCTGCTGCACCCAGACGCCGCCGGGCGCTACGCCACGGCGGACGCGCTGGTGGCGGAGCTGCGCGCGCTGCGCGAGGCGCGGGGGGCGTACTCCCGCGGAGATGCCGCGCAGGCCGTGCGGCGAGCGCTGGCGGGCGCGGGGCGGAGGCTCATCGACTTCGAGCTGCGGAGCGGCCTGCGCGACGCCCTCCACCCCGACGAGGTCAGCACCGGACCGTGAAGGCCCGCACCCCTCTTCCAGCTCACGGCGGCCAGTGTTCTCCACTGGCCGCCGCAGGGGACGGACCGACTACAGCTCCACCGGCGTCTTCTGGATGCGCCAGATCTCCTCGGCGTACTGCTTGATGGTGCGGTCCGAGGAGAAGATGCCGCCGCGCGCGACGTTGATGATGCACTTCTTCGCCCAGCCGTCGGCGTCCAGGTAGGCGCGCACCACGTCCTCCTGCTTCGCCATGTACGACGGGAAGTCGGCGAGCACGAGGTAGCGGTCCTCCTCCAGGAGGCTGTCCACCAGCGGCTTGAAGAGGTTCTTGTCCTCCGGCGAGAAGAAGCCGGTGGAGATGATGTCCAGCGCCTCGCGCAGCTCCAGGTGCTGGTTGTACTCGTCACGCGGGCGGTAGCCGTCGCGCTTGCGGGCAATCACCTCGTCCGCCGTGAGGCCGAAGAGGAAGAAGTTCTCGTCGCCCACCGCGTCGCGAATCTCCACGTTGGCGCCGTCCAGCGTGCCCAGCGTGAGCGCGCCGTTGAGCATCAGCTTCATGTTGCCCGTGCCGGACGCCTCCATGCCGGCGGTGGAGATCTGCTCGGACACGTCCGCCGCGGGGATGATGCGCTCGGCGAGGCTCACCCGGTAGTTGGGCGCGAAGATGACCTGCAGGCCCGTGGTGCCCGCGTCGCTGTTGACCACCTCGGCGATGCCGTTGATGAGTCGGATGGTCAGCTTCGCCAGGTGGTAGCCCGGCGCCGCCTTGGCGCCGAAGATGAACGCCCGTGGGTGGACGATGCTGGACGGGTTGCGGCGCGCCTTCATCCACAGCGCCACGATGTGCACCGCGTTGAGCAGCTGGCGCTTGTACTCGTGCAGGCGCTTGATCTGCACGTCGAAGATGGCGTCCGGGTTGAGCGAGACGCCCGTCAAATCCCGGATGTGCTGCGACAGGTCCACCTTGTTGGCGCGCTTCACCTCGCGGAAGGCCTTGCGGAACGCAGGGTCCTCCGCGTGCGGCTCCAGCTTGCGCAGCTGGTCCAGGTCCGTGGCCCAGCCCTCGCCGATGCGCGACGAGATGAGCTTGGACAGGCGCGGGTTGCACCACGCCAGCCAGCGGCGCGGCGTCACGCCGTTGGTCTTGTTGTTGAAGCGCTCCGGGTACATGGACGCGAAGTCCGTGAGCACGTCCCGGCGCAGCAGGTCCGTGTGCAGCGCGGCCACGCCGTTGACGCTGTGGCTGCCCACCACCGCCAGGTGGGCCATGCGGATCTTCTTCTCCGGGCCCTCCTCCACCAGGCTCATCCGCCGCATCTTCTCCTGGTCATACGGGTAGCGGATCTGCACCTGGCGCAGGAAGCGCTGGTTGATTTCGTAGATGATTTCCAGGTGGCGCGGCAGCAGCCGCTCGAACAGCGTCGCCGGCCACTTCTCCATGGCCTCGGCCAGGAGCGTGTGGTTGGTGTAGCCGAACACCGCCTGCGTAATCCCCCACGCCTCCTCCCAGGACAGGCGCTTCTCGTCCACCAGCACGCGCATCAGCTCCGCCACGCCAATGGCGGGGTGCGTGTCATTGAGCTGGATGGCCGCCTTCTTGGGGAACTCGCGGAAGTCGGAGTGGTTCTTCAGGTAGCGCCGGACGATGTCGGCGATGGAGCAGGCGACGAAGAAGTACTGCTGCTTGAGGCGCAGCTCCTTGCCGGCCTGGAAGGCGTCGTTGGGGTAGAGGACCTTGGAGATGACCTCCGAGTCGTTCTTCTCCACCACCGAGCGCTCGTAGTCGCCCGCGTTGAACAGCAGCAGGTCGAACTCCTCGGAGGCGCGTGCCTGCCACAGCCGCAGCGTGTTGACGGTGTTGTTGTGGTAGCCGGCGATGGGCGTGTCGTACGGCACGCCGATGACCGTCTTCCCACCCACCCAGCGGGCGATGGGCCGGCCATCCGGGCCCTGATGGTGCTCCACGCGCCCGAAGAAGCGCACCGGCACGGCCTTCTCCGGCCGGACGATTTCCCAGGGGTTGCCGAACTTGAGCCACTCGTCGGCGCGCTCCACCTGGTACCCGTCGACGATGTCCTGCGTGAAGATGCCGAACTCGTAGCGGATGCCGTAGCCCATGCCGGGGTAGCCCAGCGTGGCCAGCGAGTCCAGGAAGCACGCGGCGAGGCGACCGAGGCCGCCGTTGCCCAGGCCGGCGTCGGGCTCCATCTCCAGCAGGTTGGTGAGGTCCACGCCGACCTCGCGCATGGACTCGACGGCGGCGTCGTACATGCCGAGGTTGAGCAGGTTGTTGCCCAGCGCGCGACCCAGCAGGTACTCGGCGGAAAGGTAGTATGCGCGCTTGACGTCCTGCTCGTAGTAGGTGCGCGCCGTCTTCACCCAGCGGTCCGCGAGCCTGTCGCGCACGGCGAGCGAGAGCGCCATGAAGCGGTCATGCGCGGTGGAGGTCTCGTAGTTCTTGCCGCGCGAGTAGCGCACATGGTCGAGGAAGGAGCGGCGCATGCTGGCCGCGTCGCGCCCGGTGCGGCCGCTGTCGTCGGCGGTGCCGGTCTGCGGGGCACGGGGCTGCGTGGCGGGGTTCGGGTTCCTCATGGATTCAGCCATTTCTTGTTGAGTCCTCCAGGAACCTTTCATTTAGCGCGTTTGGAGCCGGGGGCTCCACTGTCGCGTGGGGTCTCTGATACAAGACGCCTGCACGCACAGCGGGCCTGCACTCCTTGATGGGAGCCTTTCTCGTCCATGCCCAGCGACAAGAGCGAACTTGCCCAGCGACTGGCGTTGACGCGCCCGGACGACACGGTGCGCGGCTTCAACTTCAGCTCCATCTTCCAGCTCGTGGAAGAGCGGGCGGGCGGTGAGGCCGTGGCCCGGCTGACGGAGCTGGTGGGGACGAAGAAGCCCGCCGACTTCTTCTCGTACCCGGTGGCGGACCTGCTGCGCCTGCTCTACGCGGCGGCGGACCTGCTGGAGCCGTTCTACGACTCCGTGGACGACGTCTTCCGCGCCTGTGGCGCCGCCACGATGCGCGGCTTCTTCGACTCCCACGTGGGCAACACGCTGGTGCGGCTGGCCGGACGGGAGGACCCGAAGCGGGCCTTCTCCAACGCCGCCAATGCGTACAAGACGGCGGTGAGCTACGGCTCCCATGACTGCGAGCTGCTGGAGGGCCGCCGGCTGAGGCTCGTCTTCCGGGGGGACATGCTGCCCATGAGCTTCCACGAGGGCAGCCTCAAGGCCGCGCTCGTGGCCCTGGGCGGGGGAGAGGGCAGCCGCGTGACGGGCACCGCCCTCTCGCTGGACCACGCCGAGTTCCTGGTCGAGTGGTAGCCCTTCCCGCGGGGCCAGGGGGGGCCGGGCGCTGGCGGCCCCCGGGTACGGCCTAGGGCTGCGTGGCGGCGACGGGGGCGTTGGCGGCCTGGCCGGCGACGGCGGCCACGGACACGGCCTCCATCTGCGAGGACAGCTCCTGCGCCTTGGCGAGGAAGTCCGGCAGGAGCTGCTTGGGCAGCGGGTCCGCGCGGGGGAAGACCTGGTTGAGCGGGTTGGTGTAGCCACCGTTGCGCTTGAGGCCGAAGTGCAGGTGCGGGCCGGTGGAGCGGCCGGTGTTGCCGGAGTAGGCGATGACCTGCTTCTGGCGCACGCGGGCGCCGGCGCGCACGCCGTCACCGAAGCGCGACAGGTGCATGTACTGCGTCTCGAAGCCGTTGGCGTGGCGGATGACGACCATGTTCCCGGCCGCGCCCGCGTAGCCCGCCTGCGTCACGGTGCCGTCCGCCACCGCCCACACCGGGGTGCCGATGGGGGTGCCGTAGTCCACGCCGTTGTGGGCCTTGAGGTACTTGAGCACCGGGTGGAAGCGCGAGCCGAACTTGCTGGTGACGTGGGCGTACTTCAGCGGGCTCTTGAGGAAGGTCTTCTTGGCGCTGGCGCCTTCCTTCGTGAAGTAGTTGGGCTGGCCGTCCGGGAGGACGTAGCGGAAGACCTCCTTGTTGCCCACGAGGCCGCCCGCGTAGGTGGCCGCCAGCACCTCGCCGTAGCGCAGCACGCGGCCCTTGGAGACGAACTTCTCCACGAGCGCGCGCGCCCGGTCGCCCTTGCGCACGTCGCGGTAGAAGTCGATGTCCCAGGCGAACACGTCCGCCAGCACCATGCCGATGGCGGGGTCCTCGCCGGCCTCGATGGCCGCCTCGTACAGCGAGGAGTTGATGTCCAGGGTGACGACGGAGACCTGCTTCTCCACCTCGATGGCGCGCTTGCTGCCGACGTACTTCTCGCCGTCGCGGCGGACCTGCCACTCGTCCACCATGGACTGGCGGTAGTCGAAGAAGTCCAGCTCGCCGTCGCGGATGACGAGCCGGAACTGGTCGCCCACGCGCGACTTGCGGAAGTCGAACACGCCCTCCAGCGCGGCGATGACGGCCGTCACCTGCGCGTCCGGCAGCTGCGCGTCATGCAGCGCCTGGGCGAGCGTCTGGCGGGGCTCGATGCGACGGTTCTTGATGGTGTAGCGGGTGGCGGCTTCGGATGCGGAAGTCACCAGCAGGGCGGCCAGGCAGAGCAGGGGAGCGATTCGCATGGGGGGCGGCCGCCGAGTGTAGTGGACACTCGCGCCCGAGCCCAACACATGGCTGTAGAATTCCCCGGGCCCGCCCGGCTGCCTGCTTCGGAGCCCGGCGGGCTGTAATTTCTGCCACCCGCCCCTGGGGAGGGCGGGGCCCTACCCGGAAGGGCGGCTACAGCTCGACCTTCTTCTCCGTGTGGTTGGTGCCGTCGAAGCGGAGCAGGACGCCCTTGTTGTCGTACCGGGTGACGATGCAGACCGGGCGGCGCCAGAGGGACTGGAGGTTGCGCAGCGTCTCGCGGGCGTAGTCGCCCTTGAGGTCCTGGCCGTCGTGCTTGTGCGCCAGGAGCAGCTCGCCGCGGTTCTCGTGGTTGCCGTCCACCACCTCGATGATGGGCTGGCCGAAGTTGGTGAGTCCCTGCAACAGCTTGCTCTTCACCTTGCGGAACTCACGGTCCAAAATCTCCCACGAGTTGCGCTTGTCGTTGAAGCCATACACGAAGAGCTTCTGCTCCTGCGCGAACTCGGCGGTGAGGAACGTGTCGATGAAGGTGATGTCGTTGTAGTGCTTGCGGACCTCGAAGATCTTCTCTCGCCCGGCGCCCAGCTTCTTGTCCCAGTTGCGGCGCGCGCGAAGGTCATCGCACTCGTCCCACTCCTTGCCGAACTTGCCCTTGTTCCACCGGTCCTCGATGTCCCGCCACAGCTCGATGCCGAGCTTGTACGGGTTGATGGCCCCGGGCCGCGTTCCCATCGTCCCCGAGTGGTGGTCCGCGTAGTCGATGATCTCGTCGTCCTTCAGCGCCCGCCGCGTCATGATGGTGGAGTGCCAGTAGCTGGCCCACCCCTCGTTCATGATTTTCGTCTGCCCCTGTGGCGCGAAGT
This sequence comes from Pyxidicoccus fallax, assembly GCF_012933655.1. Lineage (GTDB taxonomy): Bacteria > Myxococcota > Myxococcia > Myxococcales > Myxococcaceae > Myxococcus > Myxococcus fallax. Next base: position 8,540 of record NZ_JABBJJ010000317.1, read on the forward strand.
AGTACGCCTCGTCGCGGAGAATCGCGAGGATGTCCGACTCCCACGGCTCCAGCGGCGCATGCTCCAGCAGGAACAGCAGCACGTCGCGCTGGGGGCGCTCGGGGAACTTCTTCGCCCGCTGCTTCTCGTCCTCCACGCGCTTGCGCTGCGAGTCCAGGAACTCGGAAGGGTTGATGAAGCCGCGCATGTACTCGCGGCCCACCTTGAAGCCCTCCACGCGCTCGTTGGCCTTCACCTCTTCCTCCGCGCGCCGGGGGTCCGGGTTGCGGCGGATGTGCGGTGAGTGCTGGTCGATGAGGTTCTCGAGGCTCAGCGTCCGGTCGATGAAGTCCTCGACCTTCTCCACGCCAATCTTGTCCACCCACCGGCGCACGCGGGTGGCGTGGTTGGCCATGTCGTCAATCATCCGGCGGTTGGTGTGCCGGAAGGAGAAGTTGTTCTTGAAGAAGTCGCAGTGCCCGTAGACGTGGGCCATGACGAGCTTCTGGTCCACCTCCGGGTTGCTCTCCATCAAGTACGCGTAGCAGGGGTCGTTGTTGATGACGAGCTCATAGATTTTGCTGAGCCCGTATTCGTACCCCTTCGCGAGCTGCTCGTACTCCATGCCCCAGCGCCAGTGCGGGTAGCGCGTGGGGAAGCCGCCGTAGGCGGCCACCATGTTCATCTCGTCGTAGGACACCATCTCGAAGATGGTGTCGAAGAAGTCGAGACCGAACTCCTTGGCGTAGCCGTGGATTTCGTCCCGGAGCGCGGCGAGGCGGGGTGTCAGGCTCTTGGGCATCGGGCAGTAGCTCCGTGGGCGTCAAAGTCCGCGTCAGCGGCCCTTGCCGAGGAAGTCCTTGATGGACGCGTAGATGGCGTCCTTGTCAGCGATTTCGCTCAGCGCGACGTTGGGCGAATCCCCCACCGCCTCGCGCAGGTCCTTGATGAACTGCCCGCTGCCGTAGGGCGACTCCACCTGCCCGTAGGCGAACTGGTTGACGTTGGGCAGCACGTCGTTGCGCAGCATCTCGATGCACTGGCGCGTGTCGTCCGCGCTCCAGTTGTCACCGTCGCTGAAGTGGAACGGGTAGATGTTCCACGCGCTCTTCGGGTAGTCCGCCAGGATGATGTCCCGGCAGAGCTTGTAGGCGCTGGAAATCATCGTGCCGCCGGACTCGCGGGTGTGGAAGAACGTGTCGCGGTCCACCTCGCGGGCCACGGCGTCGTGGATGATGTAGCGCGACTCCAGGCCCTTGTACTGGTGGCGCAGCCACGTATCGAGCCAGAAGCTCTCGATGCGGACGATCTCCTTCTGCTCGTCACCCATGGAGCCGGACACGTCCATCATGTAGATGATGACCGCGTTGGTCTCCGGGAGGTTCTGCAGCTTGTAGCTGCGGTAGCGGCGGTCCTCCCGCATGGGGACGATGATGGGCCGGTTCGGGTCGTAGGTCCCCGCGGCGATCTGCCGCCGCAGGGCCTGCTTGTAGGTGCGCTTGAAGTGGCGCAGCGACTCCGGACCGGTGGTGTTGATGCCGGTGTAGCGGATCTTCTGGGTGACGATCTTCTCGTTCTGCCGCCGCTCGATGTTGGGCAGCTGCAGCTCCTCGCCCAGAATCTGGGCGAGCTCGTCGAGGGTGACGTCCACCTCCAGGGCGTGGTCTCCCTCGCCCTGGCCGGCCTGGTGGCCCTCCCCGGGCTCCACCGCCCCGGGGCCGAGCTGCTGACCCACCTCGCCATCTCCCTGCCCGACGCCGCCCTGCTCCTTGTGGCCGTACTTGAAGCGGGGAATGTCGATGAAGGGAATGGGGATGGAGATGGCGTCCTTCCCCTTCTTCCCGAGCATCTCGCCCTTCTGCACGTACTTGCGCAGGTTGGCTTTGATCTTGCCGCGGACGATCTGTTTGAAGCGGGAGTGGTCCTGGTGGATCTTCAAGGTCACGACGGCTCGCCTCTCTCCTGGGGGTTACTCCTTCGCGTCGCCTCGGGCGAAGATGCTGGCCACGAAGTTGAGGACGTCCGTGGAGCAGATCTCGCAGTAGCCGTAGTTCTTCATCATCCGGTCCTTCACCAGGTCGATCTTCTCCTGGGTCTCCTTGTCGACGACGGAGGAGACGAGGTTCTTGAGCTTGATGCTGTCCTTCTGGTCCTCGAACAGCTTCAGCTCCAGCGCCTTGTGGAGCCGCTCGTTGGTCCGGTAGTTGAAGGTCTTCCCCTCGACGGCCAGCGCGCCGATGTAGTTCATGATTTCGCGCCGGAAGTCGTCCTTGCGGCTGTCGGGGATGTCGATCTTCTCCTCGATGGAGCGCATGAGGCGCTCATCCGGTTCCTCGTACAGGCCGGTGTACTTGTTCTTGACCTTCTCCTTCTGGGTGTAGGCCTTGATGTTGTCGATGTAGTTGCCGCACAGCTTGCCGATGGCGTCCTCGTCGGCGGAGATGGCGCGCTGGACCTCGTTCTTGACGATGTCCTCGTACTCCTGCTTCACGGAGGTGAGCAGCTCCTTCATGCGCTTGCGGGCGTCCTCGCTGTTGATGAGCGAGTGCGTCTTGAGGCCGGCCTCCAGCTCGTTGAGGACCATGAAGGGGTTGATGCAGCCCTCGCCCTTGTCGCTCACGAGCGCGTTGGAGATCTTGTCCTGGATGTAGCGGGCGGAGATGCCCTCCAGGCCCTCGCGCACGCTCTCCTTGCGCAGCTCCTTGATGTTGTCCTCGGTGAAGTTGGGGAGCGTCTTGCCGTTGTAGAGCTTGAGCTTCTGCAAGAGCGAGAGGTTGTGCTTCTTGGGCTCCTCCAGGCGGGTGAGGACGGCCCACATGGCGGCCATCTCCAGCGTGTGGGGAGCGATGTGCTTGCCCTTGATGGCGCGGGAGTTGAAGTCCTTCTCGTAGATCTTCACCTCCTCGGAGAGCTTGGTGATGTACGGGATGTCGATCTTCACCGTACGGTCTCGCAAGGCCTCCATGAACTCGTTGTTCTCGAGCTTCTTGTACTCGGGCTCGTTGGTGTGCCCGATGATGACCTCGTCGATGTCCGTCTGAGGGAACTTCTTCGGCTTGATCTTGTGCTCCTGGGACGCGCCGAGCAGGTCGTAGAGGAAGGCGACGTCGAGCTTGAGCACCTCGACGAACTCGATGATGCCGCGGTTGGCGATGTTGAACTCGCCGTCGAAGTTGAAGGCGCGCGGGTCGGAGTCGGAGCCGTACTCGGCGATCTTCCGGTAGTTGATGTCACCGGTGAGCTCGGTGGAGTCCTGGTTCTTCTCGTCCTTGGGCTGGAAGGTGCCGATGCCGACGCGGTCCTTCTCGCTGAAGACGAGGCGGTTGACGCGCACGTGGCTGACGACCTTGGCGAAGTCGCCCTGGTACTGGGTCATCAGCTCCTTGAAGACGAAGCGGCAGGCGGGGCACAGCTCGGAGCCGTCGGGAATGGTGTAGCCGCTGTCGGGCGGGGACAGCTCGGTGTAGACCTTGGAGCGCCACTCCCTGGGGATGAGGTTGAGCGGCTCCTCATTCATGGGGCACTTCATCTTCTCCTTGGTGACGCTGCCGTCCGACTGCTTCTTGTCGGTGAGCCAGGAGAAGGTGTAGGCGGCGCCCTCGGGCGTGCGGGAGTAGTCCTCCATGCCCTTCTTGAGGAGGCGGGCGATGGTGGACTTGGACGAGCCGACGGGGCCGTGCAGGAGGATGACGCGCTTCTCGGTGCCGTAGCCCTGGGCGGCGGACTTGAAGACGTTGACCAGCTTCATCAGCGGGACGTCGAGGCCGAAGATGGCGTCCCTGCCGCCGAACTTCTCGTCGCTGAAGAAGTGGTAGCGGATGAGCTTCTTCTTGTTGTCGATGTACTCCGTCTTCCCGTGACTGAGGATCATGTCGTAGATCCTCTGGAAGGCGGTGCGGGTGACCTTGGGGTTCTTCCGGACGATTTCGAGGTAGTCCTCGAACGACCCATCCCAGTTGAGCTCCGCGTAGGTCTTCTGGTCTTGCAGCGCGGCAATCCTGGAGACCCACGAAACCTTCTCAGCGTCCCTCATGTCTCTCCCTCGGGGCCACCCCGGGGCGCGGAGGAGCCGCGCCAAAGGGGAGCCAGAATGGTGAACCTGGAGGGCTGGAATGCCATTCCACAACCACCCCACCGAGGTCCCAGGCACAAACAGCCCTGCTGCCCCTTCGGGACCCCGCCGCGGAGTGGGACCGCGCGTTACGCTCGTGTCGGGGGTCGGACGCCCGAAAGAAGGCGCACCCCCTCCACGGGGTGAAAAGGCACTTTGATTATAAGGTGCCTCGCCCACAGGGGTAGGCCACCCCATTTGGCGAGGGCGGTATTGAACGCCCGGGAAGTATTTTCCCGTGCGCCCGGCGAGGCCGCACTGTTACCTAGCTGTGGGGCAGCGTCCCCGTTCGTTCCACATGTCGACGCGCGGACTGAATCGCCCAGGCGGCGAGTGGCCAGAGGACCGCGCTGAAGGCCAGCAGGGCGCCCCAGGTGGGGAGGAGTCGCTCCACTCCGGCACCTTCCAGCGCGGCGGCGCGCAGGCCGTGGAGTGCGTGCGTCGCTGGCAGCAGGCGGGCGGCCATCCGAAGTGCCCCGGGTAGGACGTCCACCGGGTAGAGCACACCGGCGAACAGGTAGCTGAGCATGTCCAGCGCGTAGGCGAACGGGTCTCCGCGCTTGAAGACGAGCACGAAGGCGGCGGACAGCAGGCCCAGCGCGCTGAAGGCGAGCGCGGTGAGTGCGAGTGTGACGGCGAAGGTGAGCGGGTGGAGGTCGAGGCGAGCGCCGAAGAGGAGCGCCCCGGCGACGAGCAGGCCACAGGCGCGGACGAGCGCGCTGGCAATCGTACCGGAGGCCATGAGCGCGACGACGTGGAAGGTGGACAGGGGCGCGGCGAGCAGGGGCTCCAGCGAGCCGTCGTTCTGGGCCGCGCGCACCACGTTGCCGAAGCCGCGTTGCAGGCCGCGCAACAGCGTGGCGGTGGCGAGCCCCACCAGCGCGAACGAGTAGTAGTCCGCTCCGTACCGGCCGCGCACCGCGGGGGCCTCTCCCACCGTCCGGGCGAGGAAGTAGAAGAGCGTCAGGGTGAACAGCCCGCCTGCCATCAGGAGCAGGCCGTTGAGCCGGTAGGCGGTGGCGATTTCGAGGTCGCGCCGGAGGAAGGCGAGCAGGCGCCTCATGCGTCCTCCCCGGCGACGGCGGCGAAGAGGGACTCGGCGGCGGGCTGTACGTCCGCGAAGGCGCCCTGCGCGGCGATGCGCCCCTGGTCGAGGAGCAGGACGCGGTGGGCGACGGCCTGGACCTCCGCCAGGTCATGGCTGGCGAAGAGGACGGCGGCGCCACGCGAGGCCGCGTCCGCCAGCACGCGGGTGCGCACGCGGCGCGCGGCGCCCGGGTCCAGCGAGCGCGTCACCTCGTCCAGCAGGAGGACGCGGGGCCGGTGGAGCAGGGCGCGCATCAGCACCACGCGGGCCTTCTCGCCGCTGGAGAGCGTGCGCGTCTCGCGGTCCATCAGGCGCCGGGCTTCCAGCGCGTGGGCGAGTTCGTCGATGCGCGCGTCCACCTCGCGGCGGGGGACGTCGTAGAGCGCGGCGTAGAAGCGCAGGTTCTGACGGGACGTCAGGCGCGGGGCGAGGCCCCGGTCATCGCTGAGCGCGGCGCCCACGTGACGGCGGACCTCCGGCCTGTCCTTCACCACGTCGCGCGAGGCGACGCGGGCGGTGCCGGCGTCGGGCAGCAGCAGGCCGCAGAGGATGCGCAGCAGGGTGGACTTGCCCGCGCCGTTGGGGCCGATGAGGGCCACCACCTCGCCGGCGTCCACGTGGAAGGAGACGCCGCGCAGGGCGGGGCGGGGCGGTGACGCGCGGCGGCGCAGGCGTGCCCAGACGCCGGGCGGCGGGTACGTCTTCTCCAGGGCGGCGACCTCGACCTCCGGCATGGGCGGTCATTGGAGCCGAAATCACGCGGGGTGTCTCCAAAGGCGGAGGCATGTCGAGGCCGCGGCGTTGACGGATGCGCGAAAGGTGGACGGTGCTCGCGGCGGGGCAGGGGACGGGCGCTCCGGTGATGCGCGTGGCGGGGCGGGCGTCGCCGGATGCGCGGAAGGTGGACGGTGCGCGCGGCGGGGCACTGGATGGCGCGTAGGGCCGGAGGACTGGCGCTCCGGTGATGCGCGCGGGGGCGGCGGGCGGAAGCCGGATGCGCGGAAGGTCGACGGTGGCGCACTGCGAGACGCGTGGGACGGGTGCTCCGGTGATGCGCGGGCGGGGCCGGAGCCCGGG